>DATALJ010000016.1:0-57546 GCA_036261135.1 Bacteroidales bacterium | reverse complement strand
TTGTTTTTTATTTCACTTTAGGAAATTGTGATTTATGTATAGATGCTCAAATTTCTAACATATTAGCACTTTCAAAAAAAATTGGTAATGAAAACATCTTAATAATAGTAAATGGAGCTTCGATAAGAGATGTTGTTGTTTTTAAAAATAAATACAACATCAAATTCACTATTGCAGTCTCAAATGACCATATTGGCTTACCTATTGAAAATGAAAATGTACCCTTTTGTTTAATTATTGATAAGTCATTTCTTGCTAAGGATATTTTTGTTCCTATAAAAGAATTTCAAGAATATAATGAAAGATACTATAAAATTATTTATAAAAAATATTGGAATTAAAGAATACTAAAAAAGCTACAAGGTCGGTTGCCTTTAGCCATAACCAATACAGACATCCAAATTAGTAAAAGAACAACGCATGGTGAAAAACTTTGCTTTTACATGATACATCCAAACCCTTTAAACCAAAACAAATACGTTACCATAATAGGATATAACAACCCAACCTATATCTCATTAGGTTCCGAAAGAGCCCAGTTTAATGATGTTTCGGATTATGGCTGGTTCGATTACAAGGTATGGCAAATTCAAAATAACAGCCAAGAATCGGAGTACTTTAATCAGTATTGGGAAATACCTGAATAAATAAAGAATAAAGAAAAGATAGTTTCATCCTATGTATAATAATCTTCGCTCTCACTTAATAAATAATTATTTATCAAAGCTAATCCTTCTTGGGTTTCTTTTACTTTTGCTTCTCTCTACATCATGCAACAACAATAGCACCCAACCCCTTATCAACCTAAACAACCTATCCGATACCGCATGGATAGACAAATGGCAGGTACTCGGCGCTTTCTCCCTTTCACAGGAGAACGGTTTATTAAACGACGAATTGAAGCGGTATAATTTATCGGAGCAGTCGGTTACCATTGAGCAACTTAATGCTCTGAATGTGGATACGCTTTCGGGGTTTAGCAAGAAGCTGGTACATTTAAAGGAGTATGCGATCGATTTTTATAAGCATTTTCGTATTCCGGATTCCATAACATCGCCCATGGTAACGTATGCTTACTGCATTGTTAAAAGCAACAGGGAGCAAACGTTAATGCTCAATTATGCGTCGAACAGCGGGAGTGTGATCTGGTTAAACAACAAAGTATTGCTGGAGGAAAAGGATGTTATTTATAAGCGGTTTACGTATGGCCAGAAATATATACCCATAACCGTGCACAAAGGGAAAAACTTGCTGCTGGTTAAAGTACGCAACGATGGCAAAAACTGGAAAATGTTTGCCGCCATCGAGAAGTTTACCGAACAAGGACAACGGCGGCATAACATTCTTTCCATTACCGATAACTACGGCCATATAATGAATAGCTGTATGATAGAGAACGATACCATACAGTTTGGCTGGTGGATGCCGGCGGATTATTATGGCGATTTTAATATTAAAGGCAAAGGCACGGATACCACTTTTACCATGAAAAGCCGGCCGGGCTACCTGGATATCGCCTTTTTAAAGGATGGCTTTTACCGGCTAACGCTGCGTACGGCAAAAGATACCATTGTACAGCATTTTTACAAAGGCAATTTTCATAAGGCTTTTGTAAGTTTGCTTGGGCTATTAAAAGGCATGGAGCTCGATCCCATAACGAGAAAATGCGTTGAGGCTTATGCCTACCGGTATAACCACATAATGAAACCGGCCAACCTGCCCAAAATGGATTACGAAATCCCGGATTGGAAAAGAAAATTAATGTTTCTGTATAAAGGCTTAAACGCCATATACGAAAACCACATAAACAAGGCGTGTACTTCTATTCCTAATATCAATGCGTATGTTTCCAACATT
The DNA here is from genome assembly GCA_036261135.1 of Bacteroidales bacterium. Taxonomy (GTDB): domain Bacteria; phylum Bacteroidota; class Bacteroidia; order Bacteroidales; family JAAUTT01; genus JAAUTT01. The sequence continues at coordinate 55,689 of DATALJ010000016.1, read as the reverse complement.
GATGGCGCTGTGCAATATTACCAGCTATTTGCACCCAACGATTACCAGAAAAATAAACCGTTGCCCCTCATTGTTCAGTTACCGGTTCCGGTTAAAAGGTTCAATACATACCTCGAAACGCATCATTTTGCCGATATTGTGGGGAACGATTTATGGTCGTACGCAGCCAACAAATACAATGTAATTATTCTCAAAGCCAATTTCCGGATGGTAGATGTTACCAATGGCAATGCCATAGATGAGTATGATTTGTGGGAAAATATTGCAGCCATTAAAAAACAATACAATATTGATACTACCCGCATCAGCCTGATGGGTTCGTGCGAAGCGGCTTTTTACTCGCTGCGCATCGGAACCCAATACCCGGAAAGAATTGCTGCCATGGCACTGGTTTCGCCCCGCCTGGCAACAATAAAGGGTGAAGATACCCCCTGGTTGCAGCAACAGAATCCGCTAAATCTGTTGAAAAACAGTTGGAATATCCCAACCCTGAATATCCATAGCCGATTGGATGAACATACCAAAGTTATAAACAGCCATTACCTGAATGCACTCATCGATAAAGAAAAGTTTACGAACTATGTATACCGGGAGCTTCCCCTGGACTTTGAGCCTTATTACATCGACGAATACATCGAAGACCTTGTAGAGTTCAATCTCAAGCATTCACTTACCGAAAGAAAGCTCGACGAAGTAAGGTTTACCGCTTACCAGTTAAAAAACAGTTCCTATTACTGGTTTACTGTAACCGAAATGGAGCAAATGGGACAAAAGCTAACGGTTCAGGCACAGATAAAAGATAACCGTTTAACGGTAGAAACAGAAAATGTGAAGCGCTTTAAGCTAAAACCGGGCACTTTGCCATACAACCCAAAGAAGAAACTGGTAATTGTACATAATAACAAGAAAGTGTATGAGGATTATGCTACGGGCAAGGAGTTGACAATAGGCGCAAACAATGAGACTTACCAGGGGCTAATGAAGAACTCCAGGATAGAAGGCCCGTTTGCCCATGCTTTTCTGCAACCGTTTATCATCGTGCCGGGCACCATGGGCGATCCGAATGAGATTGAACTAAACCATACCATTGCCAACCAACTGGTTGAAATGTGGGATTCCATGTACTACACCAAATGCCGGGTAATGACAGACAAAAGTATTACTGAAAAGGAGATTCAGCATTGCAACCTCATCCTCATTGGTAACGAGCATAATAATGCACTTCTAAAACAATACAGCGCTTCCCTCCCCCTTCGTAACACCAGCAATTCAGTCGTTATGAATAAGGAAACTTATCAGGGCAAAAACCTGAACTATTACATGGTATATCCAAACCCAGCCCAAGCAGACAAGTATATTGCCATTTTAGGCTATAATAATCCATCCAGTTTCCTTCTAATTTCAGAAAGCGAAACTTCATCACCCTTGCAAAACATCTCCCATTTCGGGTTTTACGATTACAAGGTTTGGACTGCGGAAGAAGTGATGGGGAAAGGGTATTTTGGGGGGAAGTGGAAATGAAATATAGTTAAGAGTTAAGAGTTAATAGTTAAAGAGTGAAGAGTGAATAATGAAAAGTCCCTCACCTCTTAACTCTTAACTCTTAACTTTTAACTATTAACTTTTCACTATTTTTTCTATTTTTAACTGTTCTAACAAACCAACCAACTATGTACTACCTCCGTTTATTTAGTGTTATTTTAATAACTTGTTTATGTCTTTACTCCTGCAAAAATGCGACTTCCGAAGCCAAAACCAACAGTGAGACGGGTACTATTCTTGGAAAAGAGAAACCCAAGGTATCGGTGCTGGAACTGAAAATTGGTACTTTCTACAAGGAAATACTCAGCAATGGTAAGTTGTTTGCGCTGCGCAAGGCCGACCTTAAGTTCAGGGTGTCCGAAGAAATTGAAAAAATACACATAAACAATGGCGATATGGTGCAAAAAAACACGGTACTGGCTGCCGTTAATAACTTTAGTTATTACAACCAGTTGCAACGTGCCCTGGTGCAATACGACAAAGCCCGCACCGAAATGCAGGATGTCCTTATCGGGCAAGGTTTAAACATAAACGATAGCGCACGCATAGCCCCGCAGGTATGGAAAATTGCAGCAGCCAAGAGCGGCCTTACCGATGCAGCCATTAACCTGCAATCGGCACAATACAATTACGAGAACACGGCTTTGCGGGCTCCTTTCAATGGCGTAGTGGCCAACCTCAAGCTCAAAGAGCACGCCATGGTTTCCTCAGCCGAAACGTTTTGCACGCTCATCGACAATTCGGTATTCAATGCAGAGTTCCAGGTGCTGGAGTCGGAAATAGGCAACATTACCAAGGGAGAACAGGTAGTGGTTATCCCGTTTTCGTCAGACTCCGTTCCCCAGAAAGGTATTGTTACCGAAATTAATCCGCTCATCGACGAAAATGGCCTTGTAACCGTAAAAGCCCAGATCAGTAACACGGGAAACAAGCTATACGAAGGCATGAACGTACGTATTCGCATACGCAAAGCATGTCCCGGCAAACTCATCGTTCCCAAACAAGCCGTGTTGCAACGCCAGGGAAAGCAGGTAGTCTTTACCCTTGAGGATGGCCGCGCTATATGGAACTACGTTACTGTTGGCGACGAAAACTCAGAATATTATACCATCACCGAAGGTCTTAAACCCGACATGAAAGTCATTGTTTCGAATAATTTGAATTTGGGGCATGATGCGGAGGTGGAAGTTAGTGAAGAGTTTAAATAGTGAAGAGTGAAAGAGTGAAGAGTGAAAGAGTAAAAAGTTAATAGTTTTATTATGGAAAGTATTGTGGGGGATAAGTCGTACAAGTTTGCGGTTAGGATTGTACGGTTGTATCAGTATTTAATTAAAAATCATAATGAGTATGTAATCGGTAAACAGATATTAAGAAGTGGTACTTCGGTGGGTGCTAATATTGAAGAGGCGCTGGGAGCCATTTCCAAAAAGGAATTTATTGCCAAAGTTCAGATTTCATACAAAGAATGCCGTGAGACCAGATTTTGGCTTCGGCTGCTAATTGATACCGAATTTATTGACAAACCATTATTTGAATCGATTATGAAAGATTGTGAAGAGTTAATAAAACTCACCACCGCCATCCTCAAATCCTCCAAACTAAATAGTGAATAGTTAATTAGTTAATAGTGAATAGTGAAACTATTCACTATCTAACTCTTAACTATCTAACTCTTAACTAATCCCAATGGTCAAATTCCTCATCTCCCGCCCCATCGCCGTTATCATGGTTTTTATAGCCGTACTTATGCTGGGTATTGTTTCTTACAAGATGTTGCCGGTTTCGTTGATGCCTGCTATTGATATACCCGAGATTACCGTGCAGGTAAGTTATCCGAACAGTTCGGCACGGGAGCTCGATAATGCGGTGATTAAGGGTTTGCGCTCGCAGTTGGTGCAGGTGGCTAACCTCGACGATATCAAGAGCGAGACGCGAGACGGGCAGTCTACCATTCGCCTGATGTTCGATTATGGCACTAAAATCGATTATGCCTTTATCGAAGTAAACGAGAAGATCGACGAAGCCATGAATTACCTGCCCCGCGATATGGACAGGCCCAGGGTTATAAAAGCATCGGCTTCGGACCTGCCGGAATTTTACATCAATGTAAGCCTGAAAGCCGATTCACTGCAAAACACTGCGCCGGGTAGCGATAAGTTTACCGAGCTCAGCGAATTCTGCGAAAATTTAATCAGTCGCCGCATTGAACAATTGCCCCAGGTTGCCATGGTAGACCTTAGCGGAGCCACAAAGCCCGAGGTATTTATAAAGCCCGACAAGGTAAAGATGGAAAGCCTGGGCCTGACGTACGATCATATTAAAAACGCCATAAACGAGAGCAATATTACGCCTGGCAACCTGCTGGTGCGGGAAGGCTACTATATATACCACATCCGGTTTGCTTCGTACCTGAAATCGCCCGACGACATTGGCAATATTTATATCCATACCGGAGGAAAAGTGTTGCAATTGAAAGATATTGCCGAAATAACCATTCGCCCTCGTGAGCAACGCGGCCTTTTTGTTACCGGGGGAAAGCAGGCTGTAACCATGGCCATTATTCAGCAATCGGACGCCAAGGTGTCGGAGCTTAAAACCGAGATCCACAATATGGTGCAACGCTTCCGCGAAGAATACCCGCTGATGGAATTTGAAATCAGCCGCGACCAGACCAGTCTGCTCGACTTTTCCATTTCCAACCTGCGTCAGGACCTCATCATGGGGTGTCTCATGGCTTTCCTTTTGTTGTTCGTGTTCCTGAGTGATTTCAGGGCGCCGGTGCTGATAGGTATTACCATACCGGTATCATTGGTTATCAGCCTCCTGTTTTTTAATGTAATTGGGATATCCATCAATATTATCTCTATTGCAGGCTTGGGTCTGGGCTTGGGAATGATTATCGACTGCTCCATTATTGTAATTGAAAACATATCGTATTACCGGGACAAGGGGCTTTCGCTATCCGAAGCCTGTATACGCGGTACCAACGAGGTTATACGGCCCATGCTAAGCTCAACGCTCACTACCAGTTCAGTTTTCATACCCCTTATATTCATGAGCGGACTGGCAGGGGCTTTGTTTTACGATGAAGCCATGAGCGTTTCAATAGGTAATGCGGCTTCTTTTATTGTGGCAATCACTATTCTGCCGGTATTGTTTGCCCTTTTTTATAAGAAAAGGATACCTTCTGAGCTGTCAAATAGAGGAAGAAAAAGACAGGTGCTTCTTTGGATAAAAGAGAAATTAAAAGGGCTGATGCGGTGGAAGAAACCGTTACATATCGAAAAATCTTACGAAAAGGGCCTGGAGTGGGTGTTCGGGCATAAAAAAACTGTGCTTGTAATGTTTACCGTGCTTCTTGTTTCGGGCGTGCTTTGGTTCGCATTGGTTCGAAAGGAGAAATTCCCCGATTTCCGCCAGGATGAAATTATGGTTAATATCGATTGGAACGAGAATATCCACATTGATGAAAACAGGCAGCGAATAGACGGATTGGTAAAGTCCATTGCAGGAATGGTAAAACAGAGCAATTGCCTTATCGGCGAACAACAGTTTGTATTGAAACAGGAGAAAGACCTCGATTACTTCGAGGCCGAAATATACCTGAAAATGCGAAATACAGATTCGGTAACCATTGCGAAGGATTCTATACAGCACATGGTTCAAAGACAATACCCACAGGCACAGGTAACATTCAGACCGCCATCCACAGTTTTCGAACGGATGTTCTCGAACAATGACCCGCCACTCATGGCTATGGTAAGCATAACCGAAACGGCCAACGCTAACCCCGACAGTATCCTTTACTTTGCAACGCTTGCCGATTCAACACTACGAACCAGCATACCCAACAAATTACCGGTAAAAATGCACATTGCCATCAGCATCGACCAGGAAAAACTATTGCTGTACAATGTAGGTTACAACACCGTTCTTCAGACCATAAACACAGCTTTTAACGAGAATAAGATAACTACACTGCGGTCGTACCAGCAATTTCTGCCCGTAGTTTTGGGCGATGATGCACAATCGGTAAACAAAGCCCTGGCTGAACGAAAAGTTACCAACAACAAAGGCCAGGAATTTCCGCTTATGACGTTTATTGACATCCACAGGGAGTTCGACCTGAAATACATTACTGCCGGGCAACAAGGTTGGTATATTCCATTGCAATATCAGATTAAAACAAGCGAAACGCAAAATTACCAGAGAAAAATTAAGGAACTGGCCAGGGCAAACAAATATAAGGACGTTTCCTTTTCGGGATCAATCCTTAAAAACCAAAAAATGTTTGCCGAATTGACCATCATTCTCATTATATCGGTATTGCTGCTATATTTTATTTTAGCCGCACAGTTCGAATCGCTGCTGCTTCCGATTATCGTTCTGCTCGAAATACCTGCCGATATTTCCGGGGCATTGTTTCTGCTTTGGGCTTTCGGCTATTCGCTCAACATTATGTCGGGCATTGGTATCATTATCATGTGTGGGGTTATCATAAACGACTCTATACTGAAGGTTGATACAATAAACCAGTTGCGGAGACAAGGTATGGAGCTTATTCCGGCTATTAAACACGGTGGGGTTATGCGGCTCGGGTCTATCGTTATGACAGCTCTGATTACCATTTTTGCCGTTTTGCCTTTCTTCTTCGGAAACGATATGGGCTCCGAACTGCAAAAACCATTGTCCCTCGCGCTTATAGGCGGCATGGTGTTCGGTACGCTGGTGAGTTTATACTTCATTCCGGTGGCGTATTGGGCGATATATAGGAAGGAAAGAAAGAGTGAAGAGTTAATAGTTAAAAGTGAAGGTTTTTAGCCTATTATGAAAACGTCTCCATTTAAAGTTATACTGATATTCATTGTTCTGATCGTTACCGGGTTGGCAATGATTCCTTTATTACCGTTCAAGCTTAACCCGTCGGGTACCTTGCCTGGGCTCTCGGTTAATTATAGTTGGCAGGGCGCTGATGGTCGAATTATTGAGCAGGAAATAACCTCGGTACTCGAGGGCGCATTTTCGAGAGTGCAGGGCGTGAAAAACATCCAGTCCACCTCGTCTTCGGGCTGGGGTAATATATATATTGAATTCGACAAAACAACCCATATTGATGCGGCGCGGTTCGAAATAGCCACCATTATCAGGCAAACCTATCCCTCGCTGCCAGAGGGTGCCGGATACCCACAGATATATATGCGGAAGGCCGATGATAATTCCAACCGCCCGTTGCTTTCGTACACGCTCAATGCAGATGCTGCTCCCTACTTGATTCAGCAGTATGCCGAAAACAATATAAAAAACAAGCTGGCAACCATTAAAGGAATCAGTAATACGGCAGTTTACGGAGCAAGCCCTATGGAATGGATCATGGAATACGATGCCGATGAATTAAAAAGCCTGGGAATCACAACCAGCGATATACAAGGCGCCGTGAATGCTTATCTTTATGCCAATTCGGGTGGTTTGGGTTGCGAGTTTACGCCCGGCAAAGGCACATCGGTAATCCATGTAAACATACGCAACCATTCGCCTGTAGATATTAACTTCAATGAAATCCCAGTTGCTAAGCGCGGAAACCGCATTATACGCCTCAAGGACATCGTTACCATGAAGCACGTGGAGCAACAGCCCGGCTCCTACTTCCGCATTAACGGAGCCAACACCATTAATGTGGTAATTTATGCCGACAAAAACGAAAACCAGGTAAAGCTTGGCAAACAGGTGAAAGAAAAGATAGCTGCAATCGAAAAAGAGTTGCCTGCCGGATATTTTATATTGAATAGTTATGATGCCACCGAATACATTATCAAAGAACTAAACAAAAACTTTGTACGCACCATTGCCACACTGGTTATTCTGCTGCTTTTTGTATTGCTTGCCAGCAGGCAGTTCCGTTTCCTTATGCTTATTGCAATCAGCCTTATTGCTAACCTGTGCATTGCTGCTATTTTTTACTATATACTGAATCTGGAAATGCACCTTTATTCGTTGGCTGGCATTACCGTTTCGCTTGGGCTGATTATCGATAATTGCATCATGATGATATTCCACTACAGGCAACAGCGGAACCTGCATGTTTTTCTGGCATCGTTGGCAGCGAACCTGAGTACCATCGGGTCATTGACAGTTATTTTTTTTATGGACGAAAGGCTGCGCGCATCGCTATCCGACTTAGCAATCATTGTAATAATAAACCTTACCGTATCGCTGGGTGTAGTGCTGTTCTTTGTCCCTTCGCTTATGGATGCCATGCCATTGAAGATAAGGAATCGGCTTCCCCGGCGCAGGTTTCTGTTCTTTAAACGAGGACCGGCAACGAAATACAGGAGCGTGTTGTTCTTTAACCGCGTGTATTATAATGTGATTCAATTCACTGGCAGGTTTAGGGTGGCTTTTTTCATACTGGCTGTATTAGGTTTCGGACTTCCGGTATTCATGCTACCTACAAAAATTGAGAATAGTGAAAACTGGTTTGCCAAAGCATACAACAATACACTGGGCAGCGAGTGGTTTAATTCGTCGGCACGCCCGCTAACCGAGAAGCTGCTGGGTGGCACGCTCAGGCTTTTTGTGCAGCATACCTTCGAAAACTCCTACTACGGCAATAAGGAGAAAACAACGCTCTATATACGACCACAAATGCCACCGGGAGCTACCATTGAACAAATGAACGAGCTGTTGATGCCGCTCGAACGATATCTTAAGCAATTTAAGGAAATAGAACAGTTTCAATCGCTGGTTTCCAGTACCTCGGCGCAAATAACGATATATTTTACCGAAGAAGCGGATATGAGCGGCTTCCCCTTTGTTCTGAAAGAAATGGCAATAAGGGAAGCCAACGATATGGCGGGAGCAGACTGGGATGTATATGGCGTTGGCGATGGCTTTAGCAACAGTCTAAGGGAAACTATTGGCCAGAACAAGATTAACTTTATGGGTTACAATTTTGATGATTTATATGCCATTGCTGAAAAAATTAAAAGCAAGTTGCTCGAAACGCCACGTATCAAGGAAGTAAACATTTTATCGGAGGATACCTGGTTCAAAAACCAATCGTACGAATTTGTGATGGGGTTCGACAGGGAACTATTGGCGAACACAAAAACCAACCCATATTCGGTTTACTACGCGTTGCAAAACTATGCCCGGAACGAAACACCTATAACATCTACGATTGCTGGAGGACAGCGGGAAAATGTAAAGCTTGTTTCGCGGCAAAGCCAGACAATGGATATATGGCAGGTAAAACAAAGCCCAGCAAGGATTGGAAGAACAATGGTAAGGCTTAACAACGTGGCATCTACGCAAAAAGAGCCCATCAGCTTATCTATTAGTAAAGAAAACCAGCAGTATAAACTTATTCTGGCGTACGACTACATTGGAACCTACGATATGGCACGATATACCCAAACAAAAATACTGGAAGAAGTTGAGCCTAAGCTGCCCCTCGGTTATACGATTAAAGGCGATAGCAGCTATCGTTATTGGGACTCCAAAAGCAAAAAACAATACTGGCTGCTGCTGTTGGTTATAACCATTATCTTTTTTGTTTGTGCCGTACTGTTTGAGTCGCTGCTCTTACCATTTGCTGTAATCCTGATGGTGCCTATTTCCTATATAGGGCTATTTCTCACGTTTTATATTTTCGGGCTGAATTTCGACCAAGGTGGGTTTGCCGCATTTATACTGCTGAGTGGTATCACGGTAAATGCCGCGTTGTACATTATAAACGACTACAACAACCTGCGCCGCAAGCACAAAGCATCTGCCCTGAACCAGAAAAAACTATACTATAAAGCCTTTAACTATAAAATAATCCCTATTTTACTGATTATATTATCCACCATCTTAGGCCTTGTGCCATTTCTCTGGAACGGGCAAAAAGAAGTGTTCTGGCCGGCAATGGCTGCGGGAACTATTGGTGGGCTTATCTTCTCGATCGTTGGTATTGTGTTTTATTTGCCAATGTTTTTGGGGATAAGAAGAAAGAGGGAAATGGGGAATGAGTAAAGGGGGATGGTACATGCAGTGGTTATACAAGGGTGATACGTGGTCATGCAGTAGTCATACAGTGGTCATACAATTGTGTTTAATATTTACGCGTAGCGTATGACAGCGTAGCGTATGACAACCGCATGTCACGAAGCAAATAAACGAAGCATTTTATATAAACAGATAAAAAATGAAATTATACCTATTACTATTTATTACCCTGGGATGTTTTCTGCAATTGAAGGGGCAGAGGAATCTGAGCTTAAACGAGGCGATACGGATTGCATCAGACAGTTCTTTGGCGGCCTTCAAGGCAAAAAACATTTACCTGGCCGATTATTGGGAATACCGGACTTACCTGGCATCGCTAAAACCAAGCCTTACATTAAACTCCACGGTGTTCGACTACAACAGGGCCCTTACCAAAAGGTACAACTCCATAACCAATATAGACGAATACCGCGAACAGCAATCACTTTATACCGATGCCAATGCATCTGTAAGCCAAAATCTGCCTTTCACCGGTGGTACAATATTCCTGAATTCGGAATTAAGCCGAATTCAGGGCTTAGGCGATAATAGTTATACGCAATTCAATGCGGTACCGTTAAAAATTGGGCTTCGTCAGCCTATTCTTGGCTATAACCAGTTTAGATGGCAACGCAAAATTGAACCACTCAAATACGAGAAAGCAAAAAAGGATTATATAAAAAGCACCGAGTTCATATCGTTGCAAATGGTCGACTATTTTTTCGACCTGCTGGTGGCCAAGAGCAGGGTTACAATGGCCAATGCAAATACTGCCAATGCCGATACGTTGTATAATATCGGTCTTAAGCGGTTCGAGATTGCCTCGCTCTCGCAATCGGAAATATTAACCCTGAAAGTAGATGTGCTTAATGCCCGAAATAAACTGGCCGAAGCCAATAAGGTATTCAAAAACGCCACATACTACTTTTACTCATACGCACGCTTACCCGAAAGTGCGGCAATGGAACTCCAAGTACCCGAAAAATTGCCTGTATGCAATGTGGAATTCGACAAAGTTCTGACCGACGCACTTACCAACAACCCCGATATTCTTGGCTACCAGCAGCAATTGCTCGAATCGGAAAGTAATCTGGAACGTACACGCCGCGAAAGCCGCCTCAATGCCTCATTGAACGCCAGCTTTGGACTTAATCAGCAAAGCCCGCGTTTAGTAGACGCTTACAACAACCCAATGGACCAGCAACAAGCTTCTGTTGGCATTTCCATTCCTATCATTGACTGGGGGCAGCGCAAAGGCCGCTATAACATCGCCCAGAAAAACCATGAAGTTACGCAGCTAACTGTAGAACAGGCAAAGGTCGACTTCCGGCAACAGGTGATGATGGCTGTTACCAACTACACCATGCAGTCCGACGTGGTTAAAAGCGCCCTCGAAACACGCGATGTTGCACGACAGGCATACGAAACCACCAAATACCGTTTTCTTATTGGCAAAGCCGACGTAAACAGCCTCAGCCTTGCACTTGAGCGGCAGGACAATGCCAATCTCAATTACCTTGAAGCACTGCGTGCTTACTGGAAATACTACTATACCATACGATGGCTCACACTGGTAGACTATGAACATGACAAAAGCCTGAGCGATAGTTTTGATGAAAAAATGGGTATGAAATGAATGCAGAACCTATAACTCCTATAAAAAAAACAAAGTGCTGGAGGAAGTTCTTTAAGTCATTTTATTACACCATCATCCTGCCAGTTATCATTGCTATTCTTTTACGGATATTTTTTATCGATATATACAAGATCCCGTCTTCGTCGATGGAGCCAACAATGGTACCCGGCGATCTAATTATAGTAAGTAAAATAGGTATTGGAGCCAGGCTTTCAGTAAACGATAAAAATGGCAAAGAAACCCGGATGCCGGGGTTTTCCGGCATAAAACGCAACGATGTGGTAGTATTTAATTTCCCCGAAGGCGATACAATATACAGAGAGCGACCCGACTTAAACTTCCACGATTATGCAGGCTGGCGGAGCCATGCAAAGGCGGTACGCGACACCATGGAACATGGCAGACTTATCTATCTTCCGGTTAACTACCGGCAGCCTTTCGTAAAACGTTGCTTGGGGCTGCCCGGCGACACAGTACGGTTCTATAAAAGCGCGGTTATCATGAATAGTCAATGTGTGAAAGACCCTGCAGGCACTTGGTGGCATTTATCCGATTCCCTGAAAGCCTACCCGCTCAGCTACATTAAAAACCTCAAGAATCCGCGAACAAAAGACTATCGTGTATACCACTGGTTTTTCCCTCACCAAATTGTGGAATGGTGGGACAACGATTACTACGGCCCTTTGTACATCCCGAAAAAAGGCGGCACGGTAACATTGAAACCAACAAACCTTTCGTACTATTGGCGAATTATTACCGCTTACGAGCACAACACACTGGATACCATAGCCGGCGAAATCCGGATAAATGGCAAACCAACCCAAACGTACACATTTAAACAAAACTACTATTTTATGATTGGTGATAACCATTGGGATTCGGTTGATTCCCGTTTTTGGGGATTCGTACCTGAAAACCATATCATAGGCAAAGCATCACTGGTACTCCTATCTTGGGGTGCCACAGAAAATGGCGAAAACGAATTCCGGTGGAAAAGGATGTTTAAACGAGTAAAGTAATAATGCAAGCTAATAATGAGGATTATTTAGTAACAAAAAACGATTCGCAAATGGCAAACAAGAAACTTTTAGTACTCGTCATATTTCTTCTTCTTCAAAACAAAGCTTATACAAATAGAGTTTTTAACGGAGGCTTTTTGTATTTAGCTGGGACTATTGAAAATTATGATTCTACCTCGTCTGGTATTGAAATCCACTTTAATGATTATATTAATTTAGGCCAGATCAAATATCAAATTCCAGTTAGTTCAAATGGAAAGTTTAATGTGAGTATTTTTATTGAGAATCCCACTTGTTTCAGTTTAAATTATTTGGGAAAATGGCGTAGCTTATTAGGAGCTCCTGGTGATACACTTTACATAAGTTTTAACCAGTTAATATTTCCGGAAGGCATCCAATGTTTAGGAAAAGCTGCTTCCAGAAACTCAGAATTCCTCTTATACAATGAATCGCTTATAAATATTCTGACAGAAGAACGATTGGAGGTCATGAAGCTTACCTTAAGTGAAAAAGAAGGTTTTAAAAAGCAGCTTGATAGTATTTATCGTTGGAAAACAGTTTACATGCAGAAATATATTAAAGAGAAACAGTGTTCAGGGTTTATGGTTGAGCGGATTAATAATGATCTTAAATTCAGGTATTTTTGCGACATATTTGATTATGAAACAGGAAAATATTTTAGGTCAAACAAAACGCAAATAGATTCTGAATATTTGGCTGTTTTAGATACATTAGCGGTTATGCCAGAGTACTTTTCATCGGTTACTTTCTTGGAATTTATTAATAAAGCTGAATCATATGCGAATTTACTTGTAGATAAAGAAATGCGGGGCATGCAGATTAGTGATCATGAACTCAAAAAAGACCCCAACATTTTCCATAACAAACGGCAAGAAAAGTTTTTGAAATTAACAGCATTGTTTAATGATAATATATTAAGAGATTTGTTCATTACACAATATTATTCCCAGCTTCTCAAAAACCGCATTGATGTTGTAAACGATTCCAGTTTAAACCTTATATCAAATGTGTCGATCAGAGAAAATTTCAGAGATCACGTGTCTTCAATGCGAGAGAAGATATCGGGAAAGTGCACTAAAACCTCTAATTACAATTTATTAGCTATTCCTGTTTTCAACAACCTCCTGAAGAAATATCCCCAAAAAGTGCTTTACCTCGATTTTTGGGCTACATGGTGCGGACATTGTTATTCGGAAATGAACAACAGTAAAAAAATGATGGCCGATCCCTCTTTAAAGGATGTAGTTTTTGTTTTTTTATGTATCAGATCAGAAAAGCTCTATGGGATAAAAGAGTTAAAGAATTGAATTTACCTGGAGAACACATCTTTATAAATGGGAATGACAATACAATGCTTACTGAAGCTTTCAATATTGATGGCTTGCCTCACTACGCAATTATGGATAAAGCAGGCGCTATTATTGAATCAGAAGCAGGAAGGCCCGGAAGCGCAAAAACTAAAGAAGTATTAAAAAAATTACTTGAGTATTGACTAAGCGATCATTTAATCGAAGGCACCTGACCATTATATGACAGCGAAGCGTATGACACATAGCAAATAACCAATTATTATTATATTCAAATAAACCAAATTAACCATCATGTCCAAACACCCATTCCTAATTTTACTTATATGTATCGGATGCCAGAGCAACTCCAACACCAGTGACCGGTATACCCTGGAACAAAAGGCATCGCTGCACATGGAAGCAACACAAAAGCTGACTGTGGAGGCCGATTCGGCTATCCTGATTGATTTAAATCCATTTCTAAAAGAGCAATGGTTCGAATTCGGCTCCCTGGTAAAAGAAGTAAAGCTGGTACCACTGGAAACCACAAGCGAAAGCATATTGGGCAATATTGAAAAGGTGGTTGTAACCGACTCCCATATTTATATTCGAGACGATTACAAGCGCGGAGGCCTCGTTATTTTTACCAGCCAAGGAAAGTTCGTAAAGCGAATACCCAACGGCAAAGGCCCCGGCGAACTGATACGCTTATACGATATCGACTACGACAAGGAAAACAACGAATTGGTAGCTTACAGGCATTCCTGGCTGATGTTTTTTTCGCGATCGGGGCAATTTATCCGAGAAAAAAGATTGCCTTTTGGTTTTTATAATTTTGCGGTTATACCTGATGGGTATGTATTTAAAACCCTGGATAGTCAGGGAAACGAGCACTTGGGAGCATTAGAGGACTATACTTTACTTGTAACCGATAAGGATTTCAAAATAAAAAATGCAGGGTTACCCTACCCTCCTGATGATAGAATATGTGCGCTCAGCTTTTTGCATAAAAATTCTTCTTTCTATATAACCCATAAATTTAGGGACACTATTTATCAATATACAAACACTACAAATAAATTAAAAGCCTGTTATATTTTGGATTACAGTAAAAAAAAGTTTCCCATGCGATATGTCAACGCCACCCGAGACGAGTTTAATAATGTAGCCAAGCAAAATGATTACTATTATTATATAGGAGAATACTTTGATGCCGACCAACATCATTTTTTTACGCTATCGAATATGCATGTAGGATACAATACAATAATTTTCAGAGACAAACAATCGGGGAATATGAGAGGGGGAACATTTCCTAATTACGATCCAAAAGAAATTCCCCAAATTGGATATCCTGTCGCAGTGTTTAACGACTATTTTATTTCTATTTATGCGCCGGGAACAAACGATACCTTTTCTCCAACTAGTTCTCTTATTGCGGCTGAGGACTATGCTAAAGTAAAAAACATAACAAAAGAAGATAACCCGGTTTTGGTGTTTTATAAGTTGAAGGGGTTTTAAAGAAATGGGCATATGGTTGGTAAACAATGGTTATACAATAGTCATACAGTGGTCATACAATAGTCTTTAATATTTATGCGTAGCGCATGACAGCGTAGCGTATAAATAACCTGAATAAGTAACAAATCCATGAACAAATCAATTTTAAATTTCCCTTTTCTATTGTTTCTCATGTGCCTTTTGGGCTGTAAAAGCAAGACAACCGTTCCCGAAACATTTGAAATAGCCAGCGAAAAGGTTTATTCGGTTTTTTTTGTAGATAGTGTATTTGAGCACATTCGGTTCATCCCTTTGGAAACCAATAACGAAAATCTTATTTCATCCATATTCAAATTTGATAAATTAGACAGCAACTATGTTGTAATTGACCGCGAACAGGTTTCTATTTTTTTATTTTCTGCAACTGGTAAATTCAAAAGAAAAATCGGACAAAAGGGAAAAGGTAAATTTGAATATACACAACTACGCGATATGAGTGTAAGTAACGATTCGCTATATGTGGTGGTAAATGAAGGGAAGCACATTTACATTTACAATAAAAATGGCGATTTTATTAGGCAGGAAAATTTAAAATTCATCGTAAGCTCATTCGCTAAGCTGAATGATGGATACCTGTTTTATACCGGTTACATTAACAGTAAGCCAACATGCACCCATCGGCTTATATTTACTGACAATACCTTAACCCCCATTGATAAATGGCTTGAAACGCCTTATGGCAACAACCAATACCTTATAAGCAGCCCGAATAGCGGCTATGAGCTTACTCAAACGCAAAATGGATATCTGCTAATGGAACCCCATAATCCAATATTATATAAATTTGGAGAAGACAAAAAATTAAGTAAAATGGCCCAAATTAATATTGATGGCAGTGCAGATTTACTTTCCAATATTATGGCAGATACCACAATACAAAACAAAGATATGGCCATGGATAAAGAAAAAGGGTCTATCCGAATGCGCAGATTGGTAGAAATGGGCAATTTCATTTTTATCTCGTATGTGAGAAATAGCAACGGTTGGTGTTTGACAGCATGTATTGATAAAAGAAAGAAAAAACAGGGTTATAACATATATTTGGGAGTTTCGAAGAAGTATGATCTTTCTGTTAATTTTAACCCATTACCTATTAATAGATTAAGCTCAGGAGCTTTTGCAGGCGATTACACGCCAAATACCTCTTTTGCACTTTTTCAGGACAATAGGATAAAAGCATCCAAAAACAAACACGTACAAGAATTGGTAAATTATCTGGATAAAACGAAAGAACCCAACCCGGTGATTGTGGAATTTAATTAAAACAAAGAAAGCACCTTGAAATCATAAACCACAACCAATGCCAGCGTAACAAATTACAATGTATGACGCGAAGCATACACAACAGAATAATAGCGAAGCGTATTTCTAACTAACCTTTATTCCAATGAAACATTCCATCCTATTTCTATCGCTTGTACTCATCTTTTTAGGCTGCGGCAAACACTCCACCGAAGAAAACAAATCCACAACTACTTTAAAGTTTGATGTGAGTATGTTAAAACCAGGGGTGGAGACTCCTACTACCAAAGATAATATTTTATTCATCTCAGAATATGCCGACAGCATCAGCTATATTAAACTGGAAGCTGGAAAAGATTCGAGTGTAGCTCAAATAAAGGTCTCCAGCCAAATACAGTGAAGCAAATGACAGCTTCCTTCCAATTGGCAATGAAATAACCGAAATAACTAACACAAAATGAAAACTGTTGTAAATATTAACTTTTCTTTGCAATTCATCCTTTCAATATGCTTTCTTGTTTTTTCCCAATTGTCCTATGGTTCAGTTTTTCGACCAAACGTTTCCCTTGCACCAGATACAATTATAGATAAACCAAAAATCACTCCTTCTCCTTTTAAATATGGGAATGCTACCCTTATGGGAACAATTAAAAACTTCGAAAAGTACTATGATGAAAATAAAAACATCGGCATTATTATCAATGATATCGTTACCGGCGAACAGGTTTACTATTATGCTGATATAGATAGTAGTGGTAAATTTTTCATTTCATTTCCTTTATTAAATGCGCAGGATATCCTATTCTCTTATTTACAAAAATGGTTTGGATTCGCCATTGGCCCTAAAGATACCCTCATTTTAAATTTTGATGCAGATAATTTTCCTGAATCCATGCAATTTACAGGCAAAAATAAGGACGCTGAGCAAAAATTCAGGTTTCGTATTTATGAAAATCAAAATCTCGATCAAAATTATGAGGAAAATAATGATAGGTTTCAATCTTCTTTAAAACTATTACCTTATAAACAATGGCTCGACAGCGCTTACCAAAGAAAGCTGGCACTTATCAATAAGTATTGCTCAGAAAACAACGTGAACGAAAATATAGCACTCAATATTAAGCAAAGCGATGAATTATCTTATTATCGCAACCTGATGCATAACCAGTATTTCCTCAAAGGGAACAACGACTCACTGTCCAGGGCTATCTTAAAATCCTTTGTTATGGATAATTCCTATCTAAGCAATAGTCGGCTTATGTTTTTTATCGGTGATTTATGTAATTACTATGTTTTCAAAAGTTTTCCATCAGTTTTCGAAAAAGAAGATTTAATCAATTCAGTAAAGAAAGAACTGGGTTTTTCATTAGGTCAATTTTCAGAGGCCGATAGGGAGCAATTGCGCTTTAATTGTTTTTTAGCAACCATAAATGATGTGGGAAACAATATCGTTAGGGACTTATTAATTTCCCAAAGATTATTTCAAACATACAAAAGATCAAATATTGACTTGATTAATAGAACAAATATTGAGTTTATTACTGACACCATCATTCGAAAACGATTATTAGCCCAGGTAAATAAACTTAAAAGCCTGGAGGCTAATCTCAATTCGTTACATCTCGAAGAAAACGATGGCGATTTATTACTCGAATCGTTAAAACAACGGTATAAGAATAAAATTCTATACATCGATTTTTGGGGAACGTGGTGTGGTCCTTGTTTTGGCGAATTAAAAAAAAGCGAAGAACTAAAGAAGCGCCAACCGTTTAAAAACATTGTGTTTGTGTATCTGTGCTGCAACTCGGATAAGGATAGCTGGGAGAAAAAAATTAGAGAGCTTAAAATTAGCGGCGAGCACATATTACTGAACTCCACGCAAACAAAAGACTTGTATTTAAAATTTGCTATATCAGGGATTCCTCGATTTGTACTAATTGATAAACAGGGGAAAATTGTAAATTACCATGCACCAAGACCTACAAATGAAGAAGCACTCTTGAAAGAAATCAACAAATTACATAATTGATTTGCCAACATTTAACAACAAATCCCTTTTCATGAAAAAACCGATTTTCTATATGCTAACTGCGTCAATCATCCTAACGAGTTGCCAAAACCGATCAAACAATACAAGCGTAGGAAATAAAACCGTAATAAACATCAGCACAAATGCCAAGTTTGACGATACACTGTTCGTGAATTCTAAAGTTAAAATCATTCCGCTCGAAACCATTGAGCCATCGCTTATAGGCGATTTATATAGAATTTTGCAATGCAATAACGAATATTACATCCTCGATGGCAATCATAAGGATATTAAGGTATTCGACAACAACGGACAATACAAAAGAAAACTACTAAAACCAGGTAAAGGACCAGGAGAGTATATTTCAATAACAGATTTCTTTGTGTGGCAAAACAAATTATATACAACCTTACACACGGGTAAAATTCAGGTCTACAGCACGGAAACGATGGAATTCATTCAATCTTTCCCAAAACCGGCAACGATGAAATACGTTCACGATATATTTGTTGATCAGGAATATATATACCTCAATCAGGAAATAGCCGATATAAACGAAAAGCTCATTCATGTATTCAGAGTAAAAAACAATGAACTGGAAGAAGTAAACCGGTTTGTAGATAACACGGTGAATGGGAAATCGTCAAGAGGATTTTATTTTGCGGCTTCTCCTAATGAAATCCGCCCAAAAGCAGGCTCTAACGATGTAAGTTTTCTATATAAACATTCATTCGACAATATGCTGTATGAATTCCGCAATGGAGCAATTGCAAAAACCTACGAAGCAGATTTTGGAGAAAACAACATACATGGACGCCAAATCGAACCCAACAATAATCCTATACCGCTATAAAAATTTTTAAGTAAATAACGCGAAACATAACAATTGTATGACAGCAAAACACCTGACAACTGTATGACGCGCAGCAAATAACGACCGAAAGCCAAATGTCAGCGTAGCGTATAGCATCCAAATTTAAACCCATGAAACCAATCCTTTCCATATTCTTTGTTTCGATCATCCTTATCAGTTGCAATAAGCACAGCAACGAAAACCAACCCGAAACGCCTACTCTAAAGTTCGATCTTGATTTTAGTCCTGTAAAAACTCTATCCAAGGATTATGCATTATCGCTCAATGAACTGGCCGATAGTATTAGTTTTGTGAAGTTAGAAACGGGTAAAGATTTTCTTATAAAGAATATTTCATGGATCGAACAATTTAATAACCTATTATATATCATCGATAAGGAGCTAAACCAGCTTTTTGTTTTTGATATGAATGGCCGTTTTAAATTCCAACTTGTAACTAAAGGTAAAGGCCCAACAGACATATTGGATCTAACGGATTTTACAATCGACAGAAACAACAACCTTGTTTATATCTGGGATAATGCTTTACGGAAAATAATAATTTTCGATGCCAAAAACGACGCGTATTTGGATCAATTTAAAATAGATGGTGTTTGTCATTCATTCTTATCTTACGGAAAGGATTCTTTTTTGGTATATACCGGCCTTAGACCGAACAAAGGAATAAATAGCGACCTCGAACATAACGTTTTTATGATGACAAAAGATGGTAAAATAATCAACAAATATTTACCAATCGATAAATACCAGGCTTACATGGGCGTTGGTTATGTTAAATTTTCTTCTTATAACGATTTGCCCTTAATAGTTCCGGACTATACAAATACAGTATATCAAATTAACAAAGATAGATGCTCGCCCCGGTATTACTTGGATTTTGGAAAAAACAATTTTCCACAGGATTTATTTAAGGAGTACAACAAAGAACCCGACAATCTGAAAGCTCGCCTAAATTGCCAGACTAAGTTATTCCAAGATATCATTAGAAAAGGTAAATACGTTCATTCAATTAATAAATATCTCGAAACAGACAATGTTATATATTTTAATTTTTTCTGTAATGAGGAGTATTTCTGCTTACTCTATAACAAGAAAAACAAAACACACCTGCTGCGAAGAGGTATAAAACTTTACCTTGATAATGCGCTTATAGCAATGTATCCAACGCTTTTCAAAATAGAAAGGAATTGCTTAATTTCGTTTACAACATCGTCCCTTTTGAGAGATTGTTTTAAAGATAAAAACATAACTAACTTGAAGTACAAAGAATTATATGAAAAAACCTCACCTACCGATAACCCCATACTATTTATAATGCACCTAAAAAATAAATGAACGTATGACAAAGCAAGACCATCGTATGGGAGCAAAGCACCTGGCCATTATATGAAGCGAAGTAAATAAGATTGTATGACGCGAAGCAAATGAACGGCCGAATGCTAAATGACCGCATCGCGTATAACAGCATCGATCCAACTTTTAACCCAACTACTCATGAAACCATCTTTCCTTTCACTTATTATCTCTTTCATCATCCTTATCGGCTGCAATAAGCACAGCAGCGAAAAACAGCCCGAAACACCTATCCTAAAGTTCGATCTTGATTTTACCCCAAGAAAACCCGATTCAGAAGGGTATAGCGTTTCACTTGCACCGTTTATCGACAGCGTAAGTTGTATTAAATTGGAAACGGGTAATGATTTTTTGATTAAAAGGATTAATTGGATTGAACAGTTTAACGATATGTTTTATATTCTCGATAAGGAATTAAACCAGCTTTTCGTTTTTGATACCAAAGGTCGCTTCAAGTTCAATGTAGGAGCAAAAGGAAAAGGACCCAAAGAAACACTGGAATTAACAGATTTTACAATAGATAGGAAAAATAATCTCCTTTACACCTGGGACAATGGATTACGCAAAATCCTCATATTTGATGCCCGTAATGGAGAATACCTAAGTCAATTTAAAATAGATGGGGTATGTCGATCGCTTTTATCTTATGGAAGGGATACTTTTTTGGTGTATTCAGCCCAGCGACCAAATAAAGGAATAAATATTGACCTTAATCATAACCTTTTTATTATGACTAAGGATTACAAAATCATCAATAAATTTTTGCCTATTGATAAATACATGGCTTATATAAGTACGTGGCAGTGCAAATTTTCTAGCTATGATGATTTAAATATGATAATTCCGATTTGGTCGAACACAGTATACCAAATAAAAAAAGAAGAATGTAAGCCGAGGTATTATCTCGATTTCGGCAAATACAATATTCCTCTCAGAATATTCGAAGAATATAACAAAGAACCTGATCTAATGAAAGTTCGATTAGAATCTTTTAATAAGTTATATAAAGCCATCCGACATAAATATGTTTATTTTATTCACAACTATTGTGAAACCGATAATTTCATATATTTTAATTTCTATTATTCTCGGAAAAGGTTTTGTTTACTTTATAACAAGAAAAACAAAAAAGAAACTAACCGACAGTATGTTGCCATAGATATAGATAGTATTAAATTCCCCATTTTTGATTTCTTTAAAGCAGAAGGGGACTATTTGGTATCCTATGCACAGCCTGGCTCTCTCAACTATTTTAAGGATAAAATAAGTAGCAATTCAAAATTTAAAAAAACATTCGAAGCTGCATCTGAAACAGATAACCCAATATTATTCCTAATGCACCTTAAAAAATAAATGCCAGCGTAGCGCATGATAATGTTTGACGCGAAGCGCATGACAACTGTATGACAACTGCATAACAGCAAAGCATATGACCATTGTATGACAGCGAAGCGCCTGACCACGTATGACAACAAGCAAAATAAATAACCAATCTCATGAAAACCCCATTATCTGTAGTATTCATCGCCGCAATATGTATATTGCTCATATCTTGCAATACAAAACCCAACAACATCAACAATTCCGCAACAGGCATAACCATTGAAGTGCCAGAGTTAACACCCGAGAATGGCACAACGAAATTGTCCGATTTTATTGAAACAATGGAGTTTGTTAAGCTTGAAACCAGGAGTAATGAACTACTTGGCGGCATTAATAAGATTATTCCATTAAATAACCAGTTCGTAGTTTTTGACGCACCCATTAAAATTGGTGTTTTTAACACAGGAAATTCGAATGCTATTTACATCTTCGATTTCAATGGAAAGTTAATCCGAAAAATAGGAAGATGGGGCAAAGGCCCGGGAGAATACTTGCATGTTAGGGACATTGAAGTAATCGGGAACAAAATAATATTTATGGAATATGGCAGACTCCTATTCTACGATCTTAACGGAAACTTCATTAAGTATGCTAAAGTAGATTTTAATTATAATTTAGCTGCACTTACCGACGATAATACCTTCTTTTTTGATTTAACAGAAAAAAAGCAAAAATCCACCTCCCAGCTTACCAAATATAACGTTATTAGATGCGACTCCAGCTTAAAAGAAAGCAAAGGCATTCTAAAAAGAAAGTCCCGCCCAGAAGCTATATATCCATCCCGATTGGTAGCAAACGATTCAGGTGTTTTTTTTAATGGATATTTCAACGACTCTATCTTATCCATCAACAAAAGTGGGAAGATTGCTCTTGCTTATTTGCTAAAGTTTAACGAAAAAAATAAAATGCCCCCCGCTTTGCTTTCTGACAATGTTCTCGAAAATGAAAATCTCAGAAGAGAAAAGAACTATGCCCGAGAATATAATTTTTTTGATTTAAAAGACTTCCTGGTAATTGATATTATTGCAAAGGATGTATATTCCTTGATTTACTCGAAAAAGACAGGCAAAACAAAGCTAATATGCCACAAGAAAACAATTAACGACATGAACGAAGCCGGGCCTGGTATTAATGCATATGGCATGGATAAGGAAAACAACACCCTGCTGGGTAATAATCTGCCATCCTATATTATAGAAAACTCCAAAAAACAAGGCTGTAAGATAACAGACCTGTCTAAAGGCCTTAAAGAAGATGATAATCCTGTAATTATAAAATATAAAATTAAGGATTTTTGAAAAGATGGGGGAATAATGGCAAGGCAATAGTCATACGATGGTCAAACAGTAGTTATACAGTAGTCATACAATTGTGTTTAATATTTACGCGTAGCATGTGACAGCGTAGCGCATGACCATTGTATGACGCGAAGCAGATGACGGCCGAAGGCCATTTGACAGCGTAGCGCATCGCAATGTAAAAAATTCCCTTACCTTTGTCCTACATCTTTTTGCATCCCGATTATAATCAATAAATTCTATATTGATGAACTCTTTCCTTTCATATATCATTGCAGGCTGGCTGTCCCTGTTCTCTTTTGCTTCCCATCCTTTGCATGTGTCGCTTACCAGTATTGAATACAGTTCAAATGTAGCGATGCTTAAAGTAGCTGTTAAGGTTAACACCGAAGATTTTGAACTGGCTATGGCGCATAATTACGAGATTATACTTAACTTAAACAAAAAAAATGAGTTGAAGGATTGCAATAAATACATTAACAACTATTTCGTTAAAGCGCTACAGATCATTTTGAACGACAAGGATAAGCTACAACTTACGCTTAACAGGAAACAAACCGAAGAGGAATCGACATGGCTTTATTTCGACATACCTTACAACGAACAGCCGCAGCAAATAACCATTAAAAATGCCTTGTTGCTTGATACCTTCATGGAACAGACCAATATGGTTATTCTCTCGCTTAATAGGAAAGAAAAAGGTTTCAAGCTCGACTTTAACAACAGGGAAATTGTTCACAACATCCTACAATTGGTGGAACCTGCAAAATGAAAAAGCTCCTGACCATATTATTGTTTGGTGTTTGGACTATACAATGCATGTATGGCACACATAACCGGGCAGGAGAAATAACTTATCGTCAGCTTTCTGCATATACCTTTGAATTTACAATTACTACTTTTACCTATACATTGAGCCTGGCCGATCGTAATGAGTTGGAAGTCCAATGGGGAGACAACACGTTGTCCATCGCTCCACGAATTGCCACACCCGATACCTTACCAGGTTTTTATAGACGCAACGTATACAAAGCCACCCATACCTTTCCCGGTCCTGGAATTTATGAAGTGGTGATGCAGGATCCGAACCGTAACTTCGGGGTTTTAAATATACCCAACTCCGTGAATGTGATCTTTTCTGTTAAAACCACGATGATCATTAACCCGCAGCTTGGTATGAACAACACGCCAGTACTATTGAATTATCCCATTGATAAAGCGGCTCTGGGGAAAAAATTCATTCATAATCCTTCTGCTTTCGATATCGATGGCGATAGTATCTCCTACACCATAGGAACATGCTCGCGCGAAAAAGGATTACCCATCGAGAACTACACCTTACCTAAAGCGAGTAAGTCCATCTATATCGACAAGGCAACAGGCGACCTGGTTTGGGATGCTCCTGTGGATACAGGCATCTTTAATATTGCCCTTAATGTGGAGGAATGGCGCAAAGGCATTAAAATAAGCAACATCGTGAGGGATATGCAAATTGAGGTCTACAATACCAAAAACAGACCTCCCGAAAATGCCCCTTTACGCGACATTTGTGTAGAAGCAGGGAAAAATATTGAGCTCTTTGTTGTAAGCACCGACCCAAATAAAGACGCTTTAAAGCAAACGGCTACAGGAGGTCCCTTTGCTGTGAATACTTCCAAAGCTACGTTTACAACCATCGAAAGCACTCCGGGATACATTGCCTCTGCGTTTACATGGCAGACCTCGTGCGAACATGTCCGCAAACAGCCCTATCTGGTGGTTATTAAATCCGAAGATATCCCCAACGATGTGAAACTTACCGATATCGACAACTTCTCCATAAAAGTTTTAGCGCCTGCTCCCAAAAATCTGAAAGCAACTGCCGGCAATAATGCTATAAAGCTAGCCTGGTCGAAATCAGTATGTACAAATGCTACAGGATATGCCGTTTACCGAAGCACTGTACCCGAAACACTTGCAATAGATAGCTGTAATGGTGGAATTCCGGAAACATCGAACTTTAAATATATTGGATCGACAAAAAATATCAAGGATACTGTATTTCTGGATGATAATGCCGGTAAAAGCCTCAGCCTGGGCGTTAACTACTGTTACAGGGTTGTAGCAACCTTTGCCGATGGAGCAATGAGCTATCCTTCCGGAGAATCGTGTGCTATACTGGTAGCCGGAACGCCAGCTTTAACCTCAGCCAGTGTTATAAAAATTGACCCTGCACAGGGCGAAGTACTTTTGTCGTGGATTAAACCCAGTCATTTAGATACCATTCCCGCTCCCGGACCTTACGAATACCTGATATACCGTGCTAATTCGCTGGATGGAACCAATCCGGTGCTTATCCACACAAAACAAACCAGCGACCTCAACGATACAACCTATACCGATACGGGCATTAACACCATTCAGTATCCATACAACTACAAGGTAGAGCTTTACAACAATACACCCGGCAACCGGTTTGCTATCGGCGATTTCGAAATGGCCTCAACCATGTATCCAAACCTGAAAGGAAGCGATAACCAGATTACCGTTTCGTTCATGAAGAAAGTACCCTGGCTGAATACAACATACACGATATACCGGCAGAATCCCGTCACATTCGATTTTGACAGTATCGGACAAACAACAACCGAAGAGTATGTTGACAAAGGCTTGGGAAATGGCACACAATACCGCTATAGGATTAAATCGTACGGGTTTAGAACCATGGATGGTAAAGTTTACAACACACTGAACTGGTCGCACATTAACAGTGGCTCAGCTATTGATACAACAGCCCCATGCCCTCCTGAACTTGAGGTGAAATCGGTTTGCGACAGTTCGCTGAATCTTCTCAGGTGGCAAAACCCCAACCACATCTGTGCCGACGATGTGATCCGATACAACATCTTCTTCAAACATGCGCTTATCGATAATTTCACACCTATTACCACGATAGAAAATGCCAGCGACACCATTTTCAGGCACAGACCAGAAGAGACGCTGGCCGGATGTTACGCTGTGTCAGCCGTTGACAGCTTTGGAAACGAAAGCCCGCTTACCAACGTAATTTGCGTGGATATTTGTACAGGATATGCATTGCCCAATGTGTTCACCCCCAACAACGATAACAAAAACGATTTCTTCAAATCATATAACCCAGGAAATTACGTTAAACAAGTGGATATGAAAATATTCAACCGCTGGGGTAAACTGGTTTACAAGACTACCGATGCGAACATTAACTGGGACGGCAAAGAGATGAACAATAAGAAAACTGTGTCTGCGGGCGTGTATTATTATGTATGCGACGTGTATGAACCCCGGCTTACCGGCGTGCAGGTAAAAACACTCACTGGCTTTATCCACGTATATACCAGCGAAGCAGAAAAACCCTTTATCGAATAACCATGAGGTATCTGTTATACATATTACTTATCTGTCTGCCTTACGCATTGGCTGCGCAAAAGGCAGATATGATCATACTGCAGGCAAAGGCTGCGGCTGAGAAAAACGATTATGGCACAGCGGTAGAGCTGTTGGCAAGCATTAATCCGAATAACCTTACCGCCATGAAGTTTAAGGCTGATTGCTTTTATGGCATAAACAATTACGACGAAGCCCTGCAAGCCTACTTTACCATTAACAAGCTTTTTAAAGACGAAGCGATGTTTGAAATTGCAAAATGCTATGCGGCCAAAGGCAATGTTGACGAAGCTTTATCCTGGCTCGAAAAATACCTCAATCTCAAAAACAAGCTGGACGAATATGCGATAGTTTCGGACAAAGCATTCCAAAGCCTTACCAATACCAAACAGTGGAAGAATATCTGGAAGAAAGACTGGTATTCTCAGTCCGAGATACAGCAAAACGCCGTGTATTCTCTACTGCGTATAGGGAATGGCCAGGCTGCACTTGACGAGCTCGATAAAGAGCAATCGCGGTCAATTCCGAGGCACGTGTACTTTGCGTGCAGGGCAAAAACCTATACACAGCTAAAACAATGGGAAGCTGCCTTGAGCAATATTAACGAGGCATTAGAACTCCAGAAATCGATAGATGATTACTGGATTGTAAGGGGTAATATTTATTTTGAGGTTGCCGAATATGCCAAAGCCGAAGAAGATTACAGCAAAGCAATGAAACTGAATCCATATATAATACCATTATACCTGAAACGTTCCGAAGCCGCTCGTTTAGCAGGAGACTTTTCGCAGGCTGCAGAAGACATGGATATTTACCAGCAATTATACCCGAAAACACCGGAAACAATTTACCAGCTCGGGAAACTGGAAGCAGCGCGGGAAAACTTTTCGGAAGCCATTGCCTATTTCAACAAGTTATTATCGAAGAATAAATCGAACCCTGAGTACTACATGGAAAGAGGATTGATTGAATTAAAGATAGAAGACTATCAGGCTGCCGACGAGGATTTCGGCATGGCGTTGGATCTGAATCCTTCACTCCGTGAGGCTTACCTTAACAAAGGTAAAATCCGCATCTACCTGCTCGATAATGATAGCGCCTGTTTCAACTTCGAAAAAGCTAGCAGCTTAGGAAGCGTCGAAGCCTCAAAATTGTATGTAGAGCATTGCTCAAAGCAAAAATGACCTGGATTGACATAATCCAATTATTGAGTTAGGCTTATTCGCCTATTTGTCAATTAAAACTAAGGTGCGGAAAAATCCCGAAGGGATGACATTATTATAAAAAGAAGAAACAAAGAAAAACAAAACCCAGAATGGGTGACATTATTGCGGAGTCAACGCATCTTTATGTCACCCATTCTGGGTTTTAACTCTAAATATAAATGATCTGATTTTCTATAATAATATCAGCCCTTCAGGCTTAACGAATAAGACATAACGCCATTGCGATTTTTGATGAGATGAACTTTAGGATATGCTTAAATGAACTTACTCTATCCTAAACCTCCTTAGGTTCTACATGTATATTGATATCCAGGTTTTTAATTCTGTTTTTGAGCTCTTCTTCCACCTCGTCGCAAATATCATGAACTTCTTTTAGCGTTAGGTTTTGTGGCATTTCCAGGTGCAATTCGGCAAAACGGTAAGAACCAGCTTTTCGGGTTTTCAGATTATGATATTCAAGCGACTTCGCATTTAAAAAATCCTCAATAATGCTTATTTCACCTGGTTCAAGCGAACTATCCAGTAAAGGCGTATAAGCGTTCTTCAATAAAATATAAGATTCCCTGAGAATAAATAACGCAACAAGAATAGCAACAATTGGATCTAGAAAAGTATAATCGGTAAGCCATATAAGAAGGAGCCCTACTCCTACTCCCGCAGAAGTAAATACATCCGTTTTCAGGTGCAGTGCATCGGCTTCAAGAGCTATGGAATCCGTTTGTTTAGCCACTTTATATAATCTGCGCGAAACAAAAAAGTTTACCGCAGCCGAAATAAACATAACAATAAAGCCCAGGCTGAGCGAATCAACGGGAGAAGGATGAAGCATCTTCCTAATGGACTCGAAAATAATCCATATAGCTGCAACAAATATAAGCACAGCCTCAATGACCCCCGAAACATTCTCGAATTTACCATGTCCGTATGGATGTTCGTTATCGGCCGGGCGATCCGAAACACTTACCGAAAAAAACGCAATTAACGCAGCTACCAAATCCATTGCCGAATGTATGGCTTCAGAAATAATACTTACTGAACCAGCTATAAAGCCTACAATTAATTTGATAATTATCAAAAATGTATTGGAAGCAATGGACAGTCGGGCAACGTTTGTTTTCGAGCTCATAGTCATAATTCTTGCAAACAAAATTATTTCAAATTTGAACGAATGGAAAGCTTAAAGACCAAAAAGTTATTACCAAGTTTTTACCAACCATTATTTCTTGTTTGCAGCCTGCAAATTACGTAACCGCAGCAATGCTTCCACATAATAATAATCGGCGCACGCCGGGGAAACGTCTGCTTCTGCGGCAGCAGGCGTATTCTTAAGAATAAAGTTCCCGTTCTCATCCTTTTCAGCCCTATAGGCGCTAGAAGAAAGAGACTTGAGCTGCGTTTCAGCTATAGCGAGATATTTCTTAGCTGTAGCCGAATCTACAAAGCTGCTTAACTCAATAAGGGCCGAAGCCATAATTGCAGCGGCCGAAACATCATGCTTTGCATTGGGTATATCCTTTGCATTGTAGTCCCAATATGGAATTTTATCTGCCGGAAGGTTCTTATGCTGAATAAGGAAATCGGCAATGTGTTTTGCTTGTTGAAGATAACGATCGAGCCGTGTTTCGCGGTACATAACTGTGTAGCCGTATAACCCGAAGGACTGCCCACGTGCCCACGCCAATTCATCAGACGCTCCCTGTACATTCTGTTTTAGTACAGGTCTACCTTTAATGGTATCGTACGCAACCAACTGAACAGCGCTGTAATCCGCACGAAAATTGTTCTTCATTGTTGTATCTGCATGGCTTATACAAGCACGGTAATAACTCGAATCGCGCGATGTTTTGAATGCCCACATCATCAGTTCAAGGCTCATCATGTTATCGATAACAACGGGAAATTGCCATTTTTCAGTAGTTTTCCACGATTTAATACAACCTACTTTAGGGTTAAAGCGGCTTTTGAGGGATTGAGCGCCTGTAAGCAAAACTTCCCTGTATATCGGATCACCGGTAAGTCTGTACCCGTTTCCAAAGCTGCAATACAACAAAAGACCAGCATCATGCGATGCTTTATTCCATTTTTCCTTCTCGAGGCGAAGTGTAAGATCCCGGGCCGCATCCGACCACTCAAATTCATCCGTATAATCGAACAGGTTCCAAAGCGTTCCGGGAACAAAACCGCTTGTCCACACCGACGATTCTGCGAATACTACTTTACCGCTTTTATCAACGGTTTGGGGCAAATTCTTGTTTTTCGCTGCTAATTCGGCCATTCCGCGGTATTGTTCTGCCGCAAAGTCCAGGCTAGCATCGGTAAATGATTGCTGATTCCGGGAACCTTTCGAGCATCCTGCTGTTATTAAAATTAGCAAAACAAGCCAAGGAAAATATTTTTTACTCATCGCGTTCAAAATATATGGATGTATGTGCTACAAAAATAGTATTAAACACATAGCTTATCAATTCAATTCTTCATTATTCTTATCTTTACCTCCAAAAAATCAACTTATGCAATACAATCCTCCGGAAAACAGATACCAATCGATGAAATACAACCGGTGTGGTAACAGCGGCATTAAATTACCGGCCATATCGTTGGGTTTATGGCATAATTTCGGTGGTACCGATGTGTTGGAAAACAGCCGTAGCATCATCTTGCATGCGTTCGACGCCGGAATTAACCATTTCGACCTGGCCAACAACTATGGACCTCCGGCAGGTTCAGCTGAAGAAACATTTGGAACAATACTGCATAAAGACTTGAAAAGCTATCGCGACGAGCTGTTCATTTCTACCAAAGCAGGATATTATATGTGGCCCGGACCTTACGGCGATGGAGGTTCACGCAAATACCTGATATCGAGTCTCGACCAGAGCTTACGCCGAATGAAGCTCGATTATGTTGATCTCTTCTACTCCCATCGTCCCGACCCGGAAACACCTATTGAAGAAACCGTAATGGCATTAAACCAGATCGTTCGCCAGGGAAAAGCGTTGTACGTTGGCATTTCCAACTACAAACCGGCAGATGCACGAAAAGCCATTCAACTGTTAAAAGAAATGGGAACGCCTTGCCTTATTCACCAGGCCAAATACTCAATGTTCGAACGTTGGGTAGAAGGCGGGTTGCTTGATGTGCTCGAAGAAACCGGGGTTGGTTTAATAGCCTTCTCTCCGCTTGCTCAGGGCTTGCTAACCGATAGGTACCTGAAAGGAATTCCACAGGATTCGCGTGCTGCAAAAGGCGGCTTCCTGAAACCGGAGATGATTACTGAGGAAAAGATTAAAATCATTTCGCAACTGAATGAAATAGCCCGACAACGAAACCAATCGCTAGCTCAGATGGCGCTCGCATGGTTATTAAAAGACAAAAGGGTTACGTCCGTTCTCATTGGAGCCAGCAGTACACGGCAACTGGCCGGAAATATTGAGATGCTGAATAAACTCACATTCGAAAACAGCGAACTTAAATCCATTGAAAACATTATAACCAAAAAAATCTAGATTCCCAATTACACCTAATGATACGTAGACAGAAAGTTAAGCTTATTCTCATAAGTTTAGGGATATTATTTGTTATCGCGCTAATATACCCGTTCAATTTCATACAACTCAACAATCCCGATAAGTTCAGATATCCGGTACGGGGTATCGACATCTCCCGTTATCAGTCCCAGATTGATTGGAAAAAGCTGGCCCTCGAGGACATTAGCTTTATCTACATAAAAGCTACCGAAGGCGTTACCCGTCAAGACCAAATGTTCGAAAAACACTGGAAAAATGCGCTGGAGAACAAGTTTCATGTGGGGGCCTACCATTTTTACCTTGTTTGCCGACCTGCCGAGGCGCAAGCCGATAATTTTATTAAGGTTGTACCCTACCGCAGCGATGCACTTCCGCCTGTAATAGACCTCGAACACGAAGGTAGTTGCTGGAACCGAACATTGGTAAAGGATAAGGTTGATGAGATAGATATTTTTCTTCGTAAACTTGAGAAATACTACCGCAAAACGCCCATCATTTATACCAACGAGCGAATTCACAACCGGTTTGTAAAAGGCACCAAGCTGGAACGCTACCCGGTATGGATTACCAGTATTAACAAGGCTCCACACCTGAGCGACAATAAATGGTTGATCTGGCAATATACGTTTAAAGGTAAAGTAAAAGGAATAAAAGTACACACCGATCTCAACGTGTTTAACGGAACGCTGCGCGAATTGCAGGGATTGTGCGAAGGCAGGTAGAGTTGCACGAATTGTTTTCAAAGAGACTTAGTTGAAGAGCAGAATCCATCTTATATTACCCCCTTCTTTATATCCTGAAAATATATTTATAGAAACGTTGAGCAATCAGCTTAATTCAATTAGATTTGTAGTAAAGGATTAATTTGATGGTATGAGAAGGATATTTTTTTGTGTACTAATACTTTTCGCAGTTCAACAAAGCTTCGGGCAGATGTTACCCAACCCCTCTTTTATAAAAGATATGCGTTGGGGGCTCGATTACCAGATAAACCTTACACTGGCCAACGATTCTGTATATTCTGTTAACATCGAGGACCTTATTCACTCCAAATCGCTCGCAGCCGATACCAGCAGTAAAGATTTTGTGTATTACCCTGTAATGCTGGCTAAGGATTTTGTTGAAAAGCTGAAACAGACCAATCCCAATCCTTCGGATACAAGTATAGTACAAACCGATAAGCCAGCAAGCTTATGGAGCGCATTGCATGGTTCCATTGGCGGTGGATGGCTGCATTTCGTGAATTGTCTGTTGTATTCGCTCGATACCAAATACCTGAATCTTACTTCGCCGCTCATGGCCCGCCCCGAAACAAAGTGGAAGCCCAAGCCGGCCACGCCAACTTACCTGCGCACCCGTAAATGGCAGTACTACATTCCTATGGACCAGAAATCGGCTCAAAAAGAATACTATCTGAAAGCCAGAGAGAACAGCCTTGCTAATTTGCAGGATTTACCCCCCGACTTTATTAAGCTCTTCCTCGAAACCAACAACAGTGCTTATAAGAAATTTGAAGCCAAGGGCGATTACCAAACCAAATCGAAGATAGACCTTGTTCGATTGCTGGTTGGAGCCAATTACCTTGGCAAACCACAAATCAGCTACATCAAAACCATGGTACTGAAATCGGTACTCCAATATTCGTACAACCAGCTTCCGTCCATTATTGTGTTCGACGATCTGGAGGCTGCCGTAATCATGTCGCTGAACGAATCGGGCTATAATCTCGAGAAAGTTGTATATCGCAATGCATCATCGTTAACACCCGAAGAAATAGCCGACAAACAAAGGAAAATTGAACAATCCATTGCCGGAATTAACAAAGTAAACCAAAAGATATTCGAACAAAGGCTGAAAAGTTATTATAAATAGAAAGCCTTGACTTGTTGGGCTGTAAATACTTATATTTACTAAATGACCGACGAATCAATTATAAACAAGATTTTACAAGGCGACCGGGATATATACCGCGAGTTGGTTGAAAAATACCAACCTATGGTATTCCGCGCCTGCATGGGATTTATTCACCAAAAAGAAGAGGCAGAAGACCTTACACAGGAGGTATTCATACAAGCATACCAGGCTCTCCCTTCGTTTAAAGGCAATGCATCCTTTTCTACATGGATTTACCGTATTGCCATAAACGCATCGCTCAATAAAGTGCGAAAAACAAGCAAAAGTTCGCTCTTACAGCGATTCGAATCATTTCTGGGCGGCGAAAAATCAAAAACTTTCGAGTTCCCTATTCCCGAAAATGAAAATCCGGAGACTATTTTAATTATGGATGAGCATCGCGCCTGGGTGCAAAAAGCACTGGACAGCCTGCCCGAAAATCAGCGTACAGCCATCATCCTTAGTAAATACGACGATCTGTCGCAAAAGGAAATTGCAGCCATCATGAATACTACCGAAGGAGCTGTAGAAGCGCTTATACAAAGGGCTAAAACTAATCTCCGCGATACATTTTCATCCTTATCGAAAAAAGTAAAAAAATAACGTAGGAAAAAAATAAGTTTTGTTTCTAACCATAAAAGTCAATTAAAATGAACTGTAATTTATGCAAACACGAATTG
This sequence comes from Bacteroidales bacterium, assembly GCA_036261135.1. Lineage (GTDB taxonomy): Bacteria > Bacteroidota > Bacteroidia > Bacteroidales > JAAUTT01 > JAAUTT01. Next base: position 21,691 of record DATALJ010000016.1, on the reverse strand, counting down.
GAAGCGTACCGCGAAGGCAGGTTGCCGGACGGTATCAGAGCTCAGGTTGAAGCTCACCTGGCGAAATGCAGCGATTGTTCTGCCATTTACCAAATGGAGACCATTGCCAACCGAGTAATGGATACCGAAAAGCAAATACAATCCAACCCATTCCTTGCTACTCGGATAATGGCCGGAGTTGAAGCTTTGGAGCAACGTTCTGAACGCATACCCGCTTACAGAAAGGCTCTCAAACCTGTATTGGTTTCTATATCGATAGCAGCTGCCATTCTGGTTGGAATTTTCGCTGGCAGCATTTACCAGCCATCCCAAAAGGCCCAGGGAATTCCCGCTGAAATGGCTTATATCAACGATGCTACGCTCGAATCGGTTGATTATTTAGCTACTAAATAAATGATGGCTATGAACACTGAAAACAAACGAAGCTGGATGATCTGGGCCATCGTAGTACTGGCAGTAATGAATTTATCTATACTCGGAACCATTCTTTATCATCAATACCAAACCAATAAGGAAACAGTGAGTACAGACCAAGCTCAAGGTCAACTGGAAACGGATGCCGAAAAGTTCAGCGGGCGCTATTTCCGAGATAAACTGAACCTCAACGGAGACCAGATGGAACAATTCAGGGCTATTAACCCGGTGTTCCGCCAACAGGCCAGGGCAATTACTATGGAATTGGCGTCCATTCGGAAACAAATGCTCGCAGAAATGGCCGCAAACAATAGCGATACAACGAAGCTGAATGCGCTTTCGGACGCTATAGGGCAATTGCACAGTCATTTGAAAAAACTTACCTATCGGTATTACCTGGATATGAAAGGAATTTGTAATACCGAACAGCAAAAACAGTTAGAACAACTGTTTACAGACATGTTTACCAACGATGCTTCCATGTCCTTCCCCGGGAAAGGTGGACGCGGCTGGCAACACGGCAAACACATGAATAATAATTGACACAATGGGTTTAACACATTAAATTTTATGGTCATGAAGACAAAACTTTTTATTACAGGATTAGCATTAATGGCAACCACCACGCTGGTTAGCGCACAGCAAGGTAACGGACGTGGAGGCGGCAAATGCAATGGCACCGGGAAAGGAAGTGCTTATGTAGACAACAACAATAACGGCGTATGCGACAAAGCCGAGAACAGGCAGTCGGGTAAAGCCCTCAAAAAAGGAAATGGCACCGGCAAATGCGACGGCACTGGCCAAGGCAAGGGAAAAGGCAAAAACTTCTCCGATGCCAATAAAAACGGCGTTTGCGACACCTACGAAGCACGCGCAAAAAAATAAACGAATTCTTTCCAGAGTGCGTTAACGCACATTTACTTTAAATCTTTTGTATTCAATAAGTAACAGGTATGCAAAATATCTGAATGGGATAATTATAACTTTTAAACATCAATAAAAACGTAAATAGCATGAAAACAAATATTAAAATGCTCGTACTAAGCGGATTTGTAATGTTCGCTACTTTAACTTCCTGCGAAAAAGAGAACTCCGACAGCTATCAATATGCCAGCGTATTGGATGTAGCCATCGACGGGACATCAACAATGTTACACCAGCCCATGCAGGCTGCATTTGTAGAAACAGCCACATTGACTTATTCGGAGCTGGAACAGTTATTACAAATGAAAGAAGAAGAAAAACTGGCCCGCGATGTGTATTCAGCGCTTAATCAGCAATGGGGCAGCATGGTATTTAGCCGCATTTCGGCTGCCGAAAACAACCATTTAACTGCCATCATCAACCTACTCAAATTCTACAACGAGGCTGATACAATGGTTTCCGAAGCTGGTGTTTTTACCAATGGCAATACACAATTGCTTTACACCGACTTACTTGCCAAAGGCTCGGTTTCTGTTAACGACGCTTATAAAACAGGTGCACTCATTGAAGAAATGGATATTAACGATCTTAAAGAAGGCATAGCAGCAACCACCAACGCCAATATTCTTATGGTATACGAAAATCTCGAAAGAGGTTCGCGCAACCACTTGCGCGCATTCAATAAACAACTGGGAATGCTTGGCGGCACATACACCCCTGCATATCTTACACAGGACGAGTACAACCAGATTTTAACTTCGGGCATGGAGAAAGGCAAGCAGTACAAAATGAATGGAAAAGGAAAAGGTAATGGCCAAGGCCAAGGAAACGGCAATGGAAAGGGCAATGGCAATGGTCAGCATAAAGGAAAAGGAAGGAAATAAGCTATATAGCGGAAGATTATTCTTATAACATGACATTAATAAAGCTGCCGTTAATTACAAGATTAATGGCAGCTTTATTATGCCTGAGCCCAATCAGTCTTTTTTAGTTACAAAATAATCCCAGGTAGCCTTGGCTATATCTGCAATCACCTTTTCATCATTTTGCAAGCTGACTTTCGAATTGGATACAAATACACAAATAGCAAAATGCGAACTGTCGGGTAATACCACAATGCCTATATCGTTTACTGCTGCTGAAATACCTTGTTCATTAGAACCAGATGTTCCCGTTTTATGAGCAACAACAGCATCTTTTGGTAGCCCACCTTTGATCCGTTTTGCGCCAGTTGGTGTATTGGCCATTAATTTCCATAAGAACGCTGTACTGTTCTCTGTCAGCATTTTCCTCTCATAAAACTTCCGTAATGCTTGTGCGGCCGATAGCGGTGTGGTCCAATTGGAGAACTGGACATTCCAGTCCTTGCTCATTTCTTCTTCACCTGCCTTTATCGAAAAGTCAGGAATTCCAAGGGAATCAATATAGTGTTGTAAGGTTTTGGGGCCGCCAATTAATCGCAACAGTATATCGCATCCGTTGTTGTCACTTTGCGATGCAGTATAGTCCAGTATTTCACTTAAAGGTATATTCACATTGCCATTGGGGTATGTATCCCGCAGAGGGCTCCATGTATTGGGTAATAAGTCACTTTTAGTGATGTGTAGTGGCTGTGATAATGAGAGCTGTCCGTTGTCCACTTTGTTCAATACAGCCATGGCAATATGGAACTTAAACACACTTTGCATGGGATAATGCCTGTTACCATTGATGCTCAAAGTGTCATTGCTTTCGAGTCCCCAAATGGCAACGCCAACATCGGCATGCTGCTGCGCAATGATGTTGGTGATTTTCTGCCGCAATGCGTTTTTTTGGGCAAAAATGGGAAGGATAGAAAAGTTCAGCAACAGGGCAAATAATAAATAGGTTCGTTTCATTGTGTTCACATATTTAATGATCTCTTGGGCAAAAGCCCGGGTTGGGGTGTTTATTTCATTTATGAATGGGTTAAAGCCCAATCCTATTCAAAGGTAATGATTAAAATGGGTAGTGCTAAAAAATGATGAAATGCCTGTTTGAATTGCCTCCTGCTTTAGCATGAGGGTTAGAATGTTCAAATACAACACTTTGTCTTCAGCCAAATATATTTTGCATAAGAAAGCGCAAAAAACAGTTACAAAGAATGGAAATAAAAAAAGCCGGACTGCATTACACAGCCGGCTTTTCCTGATTTTATATTTACTAACTGACTTTTATTGATAAGCGCCCCAGTTGGTTTGACGCATGTCACCACTCTTGGCAAACTCAACGTGCATGCCAAAGCAAGCCGATAAAGTTTGAGGAGTGTGTGCTTTATTGCCTGCAAGTTTAACGTAATCCCAAAGCAATTCTTTGTAATCGGGATGTACGCAGTTTTCGATAATGGCTTGTGCACGTTTAATCGGCGATTTACCACGAAGGTCCGCAATACCCTGTTCTGTAATAAGGATCTTGATTGAGTGTTCGCTGTGGTCAACATGGCTAACCATAGGAACAATGGTACTGATCTTACCGCCTTTGGCAACCGAAGGACAAGTGAATATTGAGAAGAAGCTGTTGCGGGTGAAGTCGCCCGAGCCGCCTAATCCGTTCATCATTTGTTTTCCGAGTACGTGGGTACTGTTTACATTACCAAAAATATCGGCTTCGAGGGCTGTGTTGATGGTAATTAATCCCAAACGGCGAACCACTTCGGGGTTGTTCGATATTTCCTGCGGACGAAGAATCAGTTTATCCTTAAAGAAATCGTAATTGGCATAAATATCTTCCAACAATGCAGGATTGATGGTTAATGAGCATCCGCTGGCGAAAGTAACATTACCTTCTTTCATTAAGGAGATAACCGAATCCTGAATTACTTCGGTATACATCTTGAATGGCGGAATTTCCTTGTTGCTTCCCAACGATCCGAGTACAGCATTGGCAATATTGCCCACACCCGACTGGATTGGTAAGAATTCCTTAGGAATGATGCCGCATTTAATCTGGCTGGCAAGGAACAAAGCTACATTGTCGCCGATTTTAGCGGTTACTTCATCAACATCGGCGAAGGATTTAACTTCGTCGGGTCTGTTGGTTTCAACAACAGCAACTATTTTGGAAGGGTCTACCTTTAAAAATTCCTTTCCGCATCTGTCATCTACTTTGAATACGGGTATCTCACGGCGGTAAGGAGGATCAAGCGGTTCATACAGATCGTGCATTCCGCGTAATGACTTAGGATGTTTGTGATTGAGTTCAACAATAATCCTGTTTGCCATACGTGCAATGGTTGGAGCTATACCTACACCTGTTGTAGGAACAATTTCGCCTTTTTCGTTAACATCGCAGGCTTCAATTATAGCTACATCTACTTTACCTAAGAAGCCATAACGAAGTTCCTGAGCCAGGTGAGACAAGTGCATATCGAAATAGTCGGTATTTCCCTTGTTCAACAATGCTTTTAAATCGTTGTTTGACTGGTAAGGCGTGCGGAAGGCTATAGCATCGGCGCGTGCCAATGCCCCGTCAAGGGAGTCGCCGGTAGATGCTCCGGTAAACATCCCGATTTTGAAAGGATTTCCTTTTTCGTGTTCCTTCTTTGCTAACTCTGCTACTGCTGTAGGTACTGCTTTGGGTGAACCTGCTGGTGTAAAGCCACTAAAACCTACATTATCCCCATGTTTTACAAACGTTGCAGCCTCTTCGGCTGTCATAAATGGTAACGACATATATATTGTTTTTTATTGGTCCTCGAAATTATGTATCTCCTTAATATTTAAGCCTTCCAAAAGAAAGCGCAAAATTACATAAATCTTTGAAAAACTTACCTATAAAACGCAGTTTATATTATTTTTTTTAGGTATTGCACTGAACAAAAATGCCATTATTTAAAAATCCAACGGAGTATATAATTGAACTTTATAAAACGCTGGAAACAAGGAAGAATATTTCCTTAAATCCGAAACTTATTATATTCAGGGTTAATACCAGAATAATAATCCTCCAAATCCCCAGCTTACGACGGCTAATCAGCAGCATAACCAGAAACTCAATAACGATCATTAGTAAATCGCCTAAATAAGCTGGCGTTAGCTCTAACAGATAAACGGGAAACGATGCCACATTGGCCACCAGCACAACCAATAGCGTCCAACTGGGCCAGCGGAATATCTTATAGAACATCAACGCTAACAGCAACTCGATAGCTCCTTGTATCAGGACGATTATCCCCGAAAATGATTGCTTTTCCTGGAAACTAAACCTGGGTTGCGAATGAACCATAGCTGCCGTGTCGTTCACAAATACCTGCCAGTACTTTCGATTAGGATCGAGTAAAAAACTGTTGCTTTTCCTTTCCATGTCTTCATACTTAAGCAAAAGCACGGCATTTACCGGGAATATCCAGGGAACATGTAAGGCAAAGGTATCGGAAGTGGCATCAATCTTAATCGCAATGGAATCGTGCTTTGGTGCCAGCGTGGATGGTAAGGTATAGAGTGTTGCCGATTGAAGTTTCAGCGGTATCAATGTTTCATAATAAAACTCGAAAGTTAAATCGTTGATGGGTTGTTGCTGGTTAGTTCCACAAACGTGAGAGATAGGGAAACAAACAATCAGGAGAAGAATTAAATATTTATAGAAATGAAGTTTCATTAGGTACTAAATTAAAAGAACATTCCTGGGAATATATCGTATAATTTGCTTGATTCAGATTAAAATTTAAAAGACCTCGCCAAAGTCATTTATCATTAATTAGGTATTCAGCTACCTTAATTTTAGCAAAGCTAACAGAATTTAAAATACAATATTTCAAACGAACTAAAATATATTAGCACATGGAAGCTCAAAAGACCATACTTGTACCCTGGGATTTCTCTCCTTTGTCGGATTTTGCTTTGCAGCACGCTGTTATCATTGCTAAAATAACCGAATACTCAATTACGTTGTTGCATGTTGTTGAAGATAAAAGTAGCTTAGAATCTGCAAAGGGCAGGTTAGATGAAGTGGTTAAAAAAATAACCGGCGAAAACAATATACCCGCTCATGTGCGAATAGAGACAGGCAAGATTTATAAGGTTATCCCTGATGTTGCTTCAGAGGATCATATCGGATTGGTTGTAATGAAAACCGACGGAGTAAAAGGTATGCAGAAATATGTTGGTAGCAGGGCGATTAAGATTATGCGAGGAGCAAACGTACCATTTATCGTCGTTCAGGATAGGCCGCAACGTCAAACATTCGATCGCATCGTTTATCCCATCGATTTCAGAACCGAGAATAAGGAATTACTGAGTTATATCTTTTATTTAAATAAATTCTATAAATCCAAATTATTCCTTTTTAGAGAACATTCGTCGGATAAGATTTTCAAGAAGCGGATTACTACCAACCTTAACTTTACAAGGCAGATTCTCGAGAGTAAGCATATCGAATTCGAAATTGCTACAGCCGACGGGAAAGGGGATTTATCCGACCAGATTGTAAACTACGCAAACAAAGTGAATGCTGACCTTATCCTCATTCAATTGCCGCGCCACCTCACATTAACCAGGTTTTTACTGGGTGTGAATGAACAGCCCATTATAGCCAATCCATACAGAATACCTGTAATGACGGTTAATCCCAAGGATTTGACTAAATACGCAGGGTTTAGCTAGATCTATATTTTTTCGAGGTCGGTCCATTTGATCCAGCCCCGGTCGCCGGATGGAATTTTTATTTCGCACCAGTTTCCGAGCGATTCCATGATTTCCACTTTGGTACCTTCGTGCAGAACAAAAAGGTTTGTTCCACTTTCGGAAGGTGTGCTTTTTACAGATACCGACGGGGTAAAAATAATGGCCGTTTGTTGCTTGGTTTGAAGGTGTTTCAGGCTGCTTCCGAAGCTGAAAGCAATAATTGAAAATACCAGCAAAACAGCACCAATCCAAAAACCGATTTTTTTCAGGGCTACTTTACCCGTAAGAAGATACACCAGCCATGCCAACAGCGATATTATAAAAGTGATCACACATATGATTCCCCATAAGGTGGAAGAAAACAAGTCTCGGATATCTTTAAACCAGGTAATGAAAAATACTTCGGGAATCGCTTCAATTTTATCGATAGTGAAACTGCGGGCAAGCTCAAGGTTAAACTCGATGTCCTTGTCGCCGGGTGCAAGCAGCTTCGCTTTCTCGTAATTTAATATTGCTTTTTTGTAGTTTGCCAGTTTAAAATAGGAATTGCCTAAATTAAAATATAGCGCAGACGAAACAAACCCGGAATCTACAACCGTTTGATATTCTTTCACAGCCATTTCAAACTGGTTTTTAGAATAGGAAGTATTTCCCCGCTGAATATAAGCCTGAGGATCGAATGCATATATCTCAGCACCTATACTAAAAAACAGAAGTAATAATGAAATTTGTTTAATCATCCAGTTCATACGTTTGATGCTTAAAAATTAAATCATTGTTATTTTAATTTTTGCTGTAATTTGGTTATCAGTTCAATAGTTTTCTGATAATCATGGTTAATTGAGTCGCTGGTTGCACCAGGTGCATATCGGGCAAACTCACAATTATCCACCAGTTCAATAAACTGTTTCACGGTAGCCTCATCCACATTGCGCTGGTTCAGCATATCTATGGCAGTATCCCTTGATAAGTCGGACTGAGGAATATTCAGCTTGTCGCTCAGATAGCCCCATATGGCTTTAAGCAACTCATCGTAGAATTTTTCCTTTTCGTTCGCAAGCATGTGTACTTTGGATTGTTTCAATCGCTTTGTTGCAAACTTATCGGCTTTGCGGTTACGCATGAGGGCAACATTTGAATTCTGCTTGATAACTGAGCGCCTCCAGATGATGATACCGGCAAATGCAAGTAAACTGATGGCAAGTATCAAATAGAACAAAACGCTTCCAAAGAAATATTCACCTACGCGAACAAAGTCGAAATTACTGGTTTTGATAAACAGAATATCTTTCCCGATAAATTTCACATCTTCCTTGGACAGCCCGGTTACTACAGTAGCCGATTGCACATTATCGCCTTTGGCAACCTCGATATCCATATCGTGCGAGGAAATGGTTTTGTATAGTCCTGCCGAAGGGTCAAAATAGGAGAAGTTAATGGCAGGTATTTTGTAAGAGCCGGCATTTCTTGGAATAATCAGGTATTCGAATGTTTTCGAACCATTGATATCGCCGCTTTGAGCTGCGGTGGCCTGGCTAATTTTAGGATCGTATGTGTCAAAGTCGGTAGGGAAACCTACTTTGGGCGACTCAATAAGCTTCAGATTGCCCGAACCGTTCACCGTAAGCTTTAGGGTTATGGCATCGTTTGTTTTTACTGAGTTTTTATCGATAGTAGCATTGAACGAGAACTTACCAACCGCTCCGTTGAATGACTCGGGTTTATTTGCAGGCAAGGGTTTTACGTTGATTGATACAGGTAATGTCTTCAATGTTACCTTCTGTTCCTGCACATCGGGCCCGAAGAAATCGTCGAAAAATCCGCGTGACCTTGATTTTACTGTACGTTGAACGATGCAATCCATCGATATACCGTCAATCTTCAATGAGCCGCTACGCTGCGGGATTAAAATCACTTTTTTCAGTATAGCAGTATGGTAAATCTGTCCGTTCACGTTCTCTTTCACCAGGCTGGGTTGTGGAATATCCACTTCCTGTGTAAAAAAGCCGCTCAGCGAAGGACTAATTCTTCCAACACTCGATATACCCAGTTTTGTATAAAGTTTAACCGATGCAGTCAGGTACTCGCCTTGGTAAACACTCCTTTTATCGAGCAGAAGACGGATAAATACTTCGTCGTTGCCTGTTACCTGCTCATTAGATCCTGAAGATGATTGTTGTTGCTGTTGTTGGGTTCCTGAGGATCCACCTCCAGCGCCTTTTATGACCTCAATGGTAAATGAATTCGATTTGTATTTCTTGCCTCCCACGGTAACTTCGGCGGGACCCACCATAAATTTACCGGGTTTTACGGCTTCAAAAACATACACATAGCTCAATGTAAATACCTGCGATACTTTGCCGGACCCATCGTACGAAACATACGACTGTTGGGAAGTGCTGGGCCCCATCAACAGGTTAAAGTCCTTCAATTCGGGAGCTATAAAGTTCGATGCTTTGGCATTTACTGAAAACTGAACCTGGAATTGCTCACCTACTTCTACTACTTTCGGGGCATTTGCTGTAAATTGTACATCCTGGGCATTACTATTTATTACAACTCCCAGAAATATTACCCATACAACCAGTTTTTTTATCATTTTCATTGTAATCATAATTCAAAACTTAACACAAATCTACCAATTCTTTTCGGGTTGCCCGCTGCGTTGCGCTTTTTCTTTTTCTTCCTTCGCCTTCTGTTCCTGAATCTTTTGCTGAACGGCTTTTTCGTCGTTCTTCACTGCGTCCAGAATACGTTTGGCATCTTCGGACGAAATCTGATTTTGCTGAGGCTGCTGCTGAGGCTTATTCCCGCCCTGTTGTTGTTTGTTCTGATCCTGCTTTTGCTGATCTTTATTCTGTTGATCGTTTTTGTTATCCTTATTGTTCTTATTATCCTTGTTATCTTTATTGTCTTTGTTCTGCTTATCCTTGTTCTTATCGTCTTTATTATCCTTATTATCTTTGTTGTCCTTGTTCTTGTCCTTATTCTGCTGTTGTTTCAGCATATTGTTAACCAGCGAAAGATTGAATTTGGCATCCATATCCGTCGGGTTGTTCCTTAGTGCATTCTTGTACGCATTAGCGCTTTCCTGCAACTTATTGGCTTTAAAGTAAGAATTACCCAGATTATAGTACGATTTGAAAAGTACCTCCTTATTGTTCTTCACAGAATCAGCTATAGAAGTAAATTGCTTTGCGGCATCCTCGTATTTACCCTGCTTGTAAAGGGAGTTACCAATATTGAACGAGGCTTCGAGCGACTTTGAGTTCTTATTTAGCGCTTTACGGTACGAAGTTTCAGCATCGGTATATTTGTTCTCCTTGTATTGCTTATTTCCCTCGCGTATCAGCGGCCGTTCGCCCTGACCATATACATTAAAACCAATAAATAATGCAAAAATCCAAACTATTACTCTCATATCTATTCGTTTTTTACCTGAAATAAATTCAATCGTGCCGATAATTTTGTTTTCCGTTCCAGAATCAGCACTTCAAACAGTAACAGTAACAAAGCTAAGCCAATAGGCCATTGAAACTGGTCCTTGTACTCGGCATATACTTTGGCCTCGTATTCGCCTTTCTTTAATTTTTTGATTTGATCGAATATCGTGTTTAAGCCTATTTGCGAATTGTTGGCGCGAATATAAACGCCTTCGCCTGCTGCTGCAACCTGGTTTAACAGATTCTCGTCCAGGCGGCTTATGACCACACCGCCATTGGCATCCTGCCAATAAGTAATTTGACCGCCAACATTCGATTTAGGAATAGGTGCTCCCTCAGGAAGTCCGATTCCAATGGCATACACGTGTATACCTTTTTCCATAGCGGCATTAGCAGCACCTATCGCATCATCCTCGTGGTTTTCCCCATCGGTAATAACGATAATGGCTTTATCGCTGTTACTATTCGGAGTGAATGAAACACTGGCAAGATTAATTGCTTTACCTATGGCCGTTCCCTGAACAGGAACAATACTGGGCGATATAGAAGAAAGAAACATCTTTGCCGATATGTAGTCGGACGTAATGGGCAACTGGGTCATGGCATCGCCGGCAAATACGATCAGTCCGATTTTATCGTCTTTCAAGCGGTCTACCAGCTTGGAAATTGCTTGTTTAGCTCTTTCCAAACGATTGGGGCGGATATCTTCGGCCATCATGCTATTGGATACGTCGAGCGCGATAATTACTTCCACGCCCTTACGTTTTGTCTCCTGCAGCTTGGTGCCAAACTGAGGACCGGCCAAACCTAATACAAATAAAGCAAAAGCCAGTACAAAGATGATGAACTTAAGAATTGGCCTGGCATCTGAATACATAGGCATGAGGTCGGCCACCAGGGCGCTGTCGCCATATTGATTCAGAACCTTCTTTCGCCGTATTTGCGATAGTATGAATACCAGCACCATTACAGGAACAAGGCCTAATGCGTATAATATGTATGGATGTGCAAACTGAAACATAGCTAACCATTTATGGAATTGTACGGAATAATGTAAAGCGCAAAACAAACTCGATTAACAGGAAAATCCCTGCAACAAGTGCTACCCAGAAATACTTTTCTTCGCGCCTGTTGAATTCGGTTACCTGGAATTTTGTTTTTTCCAGCTGATCGATTTCTTTATAGATTGCGCGCAATTTCTGGTTACTGGTAGCCCGGAAATAGCGGCCGTTTGTTTCCTGTGCAATTTTGGTGAGAACATCCTCATCAATTTCAACCGGCATATTCTGCACTTGTACGCCAAAGGGAGTCATTACGGGGTATGGAGCCATACCTTGCGTTCCAATACCCACAGTATACACCCTTATACCGAAAGTTTTTGCAATTTCGGCAGCGGTAAGCGGAGGAACCTGACCTGTATTATTCACCCCATCGGTAAGCAGAATGACTACCTTACTTTTGGCATCGCTATCTTTTAAACGGTTCACGGCAGTAGCCAAACCCGATCCGATAGCTGTTCCATCCTCCAGCATTCCACTTTTTACGTCGTTAAAGAAATTGACAAGTACGGCATGGTCGGTAGTTAACGGGCACTGCGTAAAACTTTCGGCACTGTAAATTACAAGCCCGATGCGGTCATTGGGTCGGCCGGAAATAAACTCAATGGCGTAATTCTTTGCCGCTTCAAGGCGGTCGGGCCGGAAGTCCTGGGCAAGCATACTACCTGAAATATCCAGCGCTATTACGATGTCGATACCTTCCGTATCAACTTTCTTCTGCGTATCGGTTGATTGCGGTCTGGCAAGTATCACTATCAATAGAACCAATGCGAGGACGCGAAAGGCAAATACACTGTGTCGTGCTCCAATCCTCCAGCCCTGATTGTGTTTTCGTATTCTGAAAGTTTCAGAAACGCGTAGCGAAGGCTTTAGAGAATTGTTTCTTAATATATACCACACAATAAGTGGTATTATAATAAATAAAGCATATAAAAAGCCAGGATTAGCAAACGTTATATTGAACATATACTTTATTATGATTTAAAAACCTCTTGATTATTATCTTCTTTCGTTGAATCCTGTTCATCGGATTGTTGTAAACCCATTGAAACAGGCTTGGTATTGTTTACGAACTGGTATGCATTGAGCAAGCTCACTTCGTTTTCGTTAGGCAAAGGATTTGCTTTGGCAAACTTTACAAGGTCGGCAAGCGTAAGTAAATGCTTTACCAGCTCTACCGATGTGGGCTCGTCAACTATGGCTCTCCTGAGCGATTCTACAATCTCTTCGGTAGTCATCTCCAATGCTTCAATTCCATAGCGTTCGGCTGCGTAAACCCTTACAATCTCTGACAAGCGGATGTAATATTGCTTTACCATATTGTTCTGCCATAGTTTCTCGGCCCTTAGCTTGTCTAATTCCTGGATAGCGATAACGTACGGAGGTTCGATCCTTTTTACCCGAACCGGTTCACCTCCCTTTTTCTGCTTTCTTAAATAGTAGAATACAAGCCAAACAATGGCAGCAAGCAATACAACACCAGCAATATAAGGCCTCAACTCGGCAAAGTTGATGGGCGTATTCATGGGAGGCTTGATGTCTTTTACCTGTGTTATGGTATCAGTAGGAACGGGTATAACAGTAAGCCCCGATGGGGTTACCTGTACTGTATCAGTACCTGCCCCAGTAGTAACCGGGATGGCAATAGATGGCAATACGTACTCTCCACTATCGAAGGAGGTTACAAGATATTCGTACGATACTTTTAAGCGGTTATTCTGCTTTACGGTATCTGGCAGAAACACTTTCAACACCTCAATTTTATCGGCAATTTTTTCAGTAAAGGCAGGAACTTTAACCATAGTACCCGCAGGCTGGTCAATGTTGATGCGGAATTTAATCTGATCGCCGATTAAGATCTTTGTAGAATCGAATTGGGCGTTAATTTTAACATCCTGTGCGAAGAGCTGACTTGTTTGCAACGTTACTACCAATAGCAAAAACAAGCTCATCCGATATTTAAAAAAGCGAACTAAACGTATCATCTGTGCTTGAATAAATTGATTAATGGTTTTACATAATCTTCGTCCGTTCTGATCATGGCGTTATCTACACCCGACTTTTTGAAGGTTTCCAGCAAATATTGTTCGTGCGAGATCCAGGATTTACGATAGTTTTCGCGTAATGTCCGGTTAGAAGTATCTACCCACATCGAACTGCCATTTTCAGCATCATAAACCTGTACCAGTCCAATAGGTGGAAGTTCAGCCTCGCGTTGGTCGTAAACACGTAAGGCTACCAAATCGTGCTTGCGGTTTGCGATACGAAGTGCATCGTCGAACTTAGGTCCTATAAAATCGGAGATTACAAAAGCAATACTCCTCTTCTTGATGGCATTAGTGAGATATCGTAATCCTTCGGATATATTTGTAGCTTTACTCCGGGGTTCGAACTCTATCAGCTCACGAATTACGCGAAGAATGTGCTGACTCCCTTTTTTAGGAGGAATGAACTTCTCTACTTTATCGGTAAAGAGGATAGCACCCACTTTATCATTGTTCTGTATGGCCGAAAATGAAATGACAGCGGCCAGTTCGGCCAGCAAATCCTTTTTTGAGCGGGTACGTGTTCCAAAATCGCGAGAGCCACTGACGTCTACAAGGATCATTACCGTAAGCTCGCGTTCTTCTTCAAACACCTTAATGTAGGGATGATTAAAACGGGCAGTAACGTTCCAGTCGATATTCCGGATATCGTCGCCATATTGGTATTCGCGGACTTCGCTAAAAGCCATCCCGCGACCTTTAAATGCGCTGTGGTATTCGCCTGCAAAAATGTGCTTGCTAAGCCCACGGGTCTTGATTTCAATTTTCCTTACCCTTTTTAATAATTCGCTAGCTTCCACGTTTGTACTATTTTTTCTCCTTTTTTGATGTAAATACCGAAAAAAACCATTTTTCTCTTTTCAGCGTTACCAGGTAGGTTTCTTTGTCTACCGTATAGGTCCATTTGTCCTTGCCGCTGGGCTTGTAATTTTTGTCAAGGTTATTCTTTACATCCAGCAGGTTCGTGTAATCGCTGATCAGCTTGGTCGATTTACAAACATCGTTGTCGGTTAAAAACACCAATAAAGTCTGTTCATTTGATTTATCAATGTATTTAAGATATTTATACGTACTATTTACCGAGGAATTGTCCTGAACGAAGTCAGGATAAAGCTTTCTCATTTCTTTTGTTAACTGATCCTTGTGCATGCCTATAATATGTTGGGCACGCATAGTCGAAAACAAAGCCAGTAATAGAAAACCTATAATTATCTTTTTATTCATGGTCGCACTTTTAATTTTTCCGAATGTAACGAAAATTAATCATGCATGGCGTTTTATGCTATGGAACTTCAACTGTGTTCAATATTTCAGTGATCATATCAGCGCTGGTAATGTTTTCTGCTTCGGCTTCATACGTTAAACCAATACGGTGCCTTAAAACATCATGGCATACAGCACGAACATCTTCGGGAATTACGTATCCTCTGCGTTTGATAAAAGCATATGCTTTAGATGCCATAGCCAGACTGATACTTGCACGGGGAGAACCTCCGTAACTGATCATCGATTTAAATTTGCCCAGTTTATATTCGTCGGGGAAACGGGTAGCGAACACAATATCGAGAATATATCGCTCAATCTTTTCGTCCATGTAAACATCCTTCACCACATCTTTGGCCTTAAGAATATCGGCTGGATTGAGAATTCGGTTGGCTGAAGGAAACTCCCGCTGTAGGTTTTGACGAATAATAATCCGTTCTTCTTCTTTTTTCGGATAGTCGATCACTACCTTAAGCATGAAACGGTCAACCTGGGCTTCAGGCAAGGGATACGTACCTTCCTGTTCAATCGGGTTCTGGGTTGCAAGTACCAGGAAAGGACGCTCCAATTTGAAAGTTGTAGCCCCAATGGTAACCTGCTTTTCCTGCATCGCTTCAAGTAAGGCGCTTTGAACCTTAGCCGGAGAACGGTTTATTTCGTCGGCTAATATGAAGTTGGCGAAAATAGGACCTTTCTTCACATTAAACTCTTCGTTTTTTTGACTGTAAACCATAGTACCCAGGAGGTCGGCGGGTAAAAGGTCTGGCGTAAACTGAATTCTGCTGAACTTGGCATCAATGGTATCGGACAAGGTTTTAATAGCCAGTGTTTTTGCCAGCCCCGGAACACCTTCAAGGAGAACGTGACCATCCGATAAAAGCCCTATAAGCAGCGATTCCAAAAGATGCTTCTGCCCTACGATAACCTTAGAAATTTCAATGTTCAATAAATCAACAAAAGAACTTTCCTGCTGAATTCGTTCGTTCAATTCTTTAATATTGACTGTTTCGCTCATGGTTTATTGAGTTTTTGTTTTATTAAAATTCAAAATGAACCGATTAGTAATTGCAAGCATTAATCAATTCGGATGCCGAAATTAATTGATTCTTACGAAGCCGCAAGTTAAAAAAAGTTAAAACCCGATTCAACAAAAAGTGACTAATCGATTGAAAGATAAGGAAACGAAGTGATAAAGTAAGTAATGGAGTGATGAAGTGACAAAGTGATCAAGAGGCTTCTTATCTAATCACTTCGTTACTTCATCACCTTATCACTCATCTTTGCACAATCGGAGAAGTTTCATACTTTTATCGAAAAAACCGAACATTGCTTTACAGATATTTTATTCGCTTAAGTTACAAAGGAACCCATTACCATGGCTGGCAAATTCAGCCTGGAGCTATTACTGTCCAGGAGGTTTTGAACAAGCAGCTTTCGATGCTTTTAAGAGAGGAAATTTACTGCGTTGGATGTGGACGCACCGATACTGGAGTTCATGCACCGTACTTCTTTGCTCACTTTGATACTTCTTCCAGTAATCTTTCGGTTGAAAAGGAGCGGTTTATATACAAGTTAAATTCCGTACTTCCTTACGACATTGCTGTTTATGATATCATGCCCGTTACATGCGAGGCACATGCCCGTTTTAGCGCGATCTCCCGTACCTATTTGTACCGCATTTGCCAAAACAAGGATCCATTTACTTTCGACTTTTGCCATCATATTTCCCGGCAACTGGATATGGATAAAATGAATAAGGCGGCGCAAATCCTACATGAATATACCGATTTTACTAGCTTTAGCAAGCTCCATACCGATGTAAAGACCAACAATTGCAGAATAGAAAAAGCGTATTGGGAAATTTCAGGAAGTGAGCTTCACTTTTATATAAAGGCTGACCGGTTTCTGCGCAACATGGTACGTGCAATTGTAGGGACCTGTATTAGTATTGGAGAGGACAAAACCTCAACTGAACAGTTTCGAAAAATAATTGAAAGTAAAAACCGATCGAATGCTGGTGTTTCCGTAGCTGCCAAGGGGTTACATCTTATACATGTTGATTATCCTAAAGAAATTTTCGTTAAATAAATCAGGTATTCTACCTGAAATTTGGTAACTTAGATTAAGATTGAACATATTCTCCGGGCAATATTATTGTAACCTAATGTAGGTATTGCCGTACAAAATCCAAAAATCAACACAAAATGAAGATTGGTAAGATAATTTTAGTCAGTCTGGTTTTAATTTTTTCATTCACCAAAGGCAATTCACAAACATCTATTGCAAAGGGTCAATCTGTATTTATCTATAATTTTACTCGCTTAATAGAATGGCCCGAGGAGGCAAAAAGCGGGAACTTTGTAATTGCTGTTTACGGCTCGGCTGAATTGGCCAGTGAAATAAAAAATTACACAAATTCGAAGTCTGTAGGGTCACAACAAATTGAGGTTGTAAAATGCAACTCATTAGAGGAGATTAGAAATCCGCATATCCTGTTTGTAGCATTTGGTAAAACCAAAGAAATGGATGCAATCAGAAATAAAGTGGGCAATAATCATACTTTAATTATTGGCGAAAAAAAGGGCGTTCTTGAATTAGGCGCAGCTATTAATTTTGTTATTGTTGACGATAAACTGAAATTTGAATTAAAAAGCAGTAATGCAGCAAAAGCAGGATTAAAGATTCACTCAACGCTTGAAAATATGGCGGTTGCTAAATATTAAACTTAATTCATGGCAAACATGTTAAATACTTACAAATTCACCATTGGTAGAAAGCTCAGTTTGGGATATGGAATACTGGTGTTTTCTATTCTTTTAAATATTGGACTAATTATTACCAGTTCGTTGCGCAATGTTAAACTGAATAAACTGATTTCCGAAGTATATACCCCATCTGAATCCAGCATTAATAGCCTTTCTTACGAGATTGTAAATTCTAAAATGCTTATAAAAAACTGGGTTTTTATAGATAAAAAGCCAGATACGCAGGACAAAAGGAAATTAATCGAATTACAAGACAAAAGAATCCCTGAAATACTTTCCACAATTGATAGATTATCTCAATCGTCCGAGTGGAGTAGTGATGACAGAGACTTATATAACAAAGCCAAAAAAGCCATAAACGATACCCTCCTTGTTGGGCAGCGAGACATAATGGGTAAATTGAAAGATTTTAGCAGCTACGACGATTTTGATATCAAGTTTTATGTAGAGCCTATGGTTGAAGAAGGCGGCGCACTGATGAAAGTCTCCGACAACATACTCGCCGATCTTAAGCAAATTCTGGATATTCAGCAAAAGAAATCACAGGAGGCACGAGAAAGTATGGATAAATCGCTCTCGAACGTTACTACCATTGTTATAATTACAGGTATTGTCTTACTTGCCATTGCATTGGTAATTGCCTTCCTAACAACTATCTCTATTGTACGACCTATCCGTAAAGCGGTTGAATTTGCGAAAAACATTGGAAGAGGAGAACTCAATGCTTCCGTAGAAATTAATCAACACGACGAAATCGGCGAATTGGCCGAGGCTTTAAAAGAAATGGCTGGTAAATTGAGAGATATCATTGTAAAGATTTCAGAAAGCTCGAAAAAGATTGCCATTACCGGCGAAGAAATGAATGGCCAATCGCAACGGCTGTCGCAGGGGGCTTCTGATCAGGCTTCTTCTACCGAGGAAGTGTCCTCATCAATGGAAGAAATGGTTTCCAATATCCAGCAAAATACAGAAAATGCACAACAAACCGAAAAGATTGCACTTACCGCCTCTTCGGGCATCAATACTGTAATGAAAGCTGCAAACGAAAGTGTAAACTCAATAAAAACCATTGCCGAAAAAATATCGATTGTTAATGATATTGCTTTCCAAACCAATATTCTTGCTTTAAACGCAGCTGTAGAAGCAGCCCGAGCAGGAGAACATGGCAGAGGATTTGCAGTAGTAGCAGCCGAAGTACGTAAGTTGGCCGAACGCAGTAAAGTAGCAGCCGACGAAATCGAAGTTTTAGCAAAAACAAGTGTTAACACTACCGACGAGGCAGGCCGTCTTCTATTCGAGATTACACCTGAAATTGAAAAGACATCCAAACTTGTACAGGAGATTACCGCAGCCAGTATAGAACAGAACGCCGGCGTAGAGCAGATAAACACTTCTATCCAGCAGTTAAATCAAATCACACAGCAGAATGCCGTGGTGTCTGACGAGATTTCTAAAAACTCAAAAGCACTGCATAATTACGCCGATGAGCTTAAGGATATCATCTCCTACTTTAATTTCGATAAGGAAAAGGTGAAGATCATATCTACACAGCAAAGGACTACAGAATTTTCGAAAGCACCACAGCCAGCAGACAAAAAACAAACTGTATTAAAACCTTTCCCTCAGCAAAAGGAAAAGGAGAAAATGATTGAGAAGAAAGAAAAGACTGCGCCAGTAGCCGATAAAACGCCAAAGAAAAAAGTCCCCGAACGGACTGTTCAGACCAAAAGCAAAATTATACCTAAAGGAATAAACCTAAATATGCACGGCGAAGATGTAAGCGACAGTGAATATGAAAGATTCTAAATAATAAAAAAGGCCCTGAGTTCAGGGCCTTTTTTATTTATATTGAAATTGAACGCGGCACAATTCCTTATTTGTAGAAGCATTTAGCATGCCAATTTGAATCAACTTATCTTGTTTGCAGACATTGATTTGTACCTCGTTGCCCAATGATGCCTCAGCCATAAAGTTTACAATCATCTCATCGATTAATTCGCCATTAATCAAATCCTCTGAGATGGAATCCAGTGCCCACTGTATATATTTCACATTGTTTACATGTTTATTAACGTCGATGTCCGAGTATTTCACGGTATTCCGGTATGACTGGCTGTAATTATCGGGTTTGCCTATTTTTACCGGTGCATGGATATACGCATCTGTATCGTTAATCTTAAATTCGGGATGATCGGGGGAATCAATCCGTTGCGGTCTATGCTTTTCCGAATCGAGAATTAACCAGGACGAAGCTGCTGCTACCTGTTTTTCGCCTGTAGATGAAAACATAAGATAGTCGCGCAATGCAAACATTCCATCTATGCCTTTCGGCCAGGTTATTAGCTTTACTTCATCGGTCCATTGTGGATACTGGTAGAACTTGATTTGTAAACGGGACAATACCCAAAACCGATGGATGGATTTGAGTGCGTTATAGCCTATCTTTAGTATTTCAGCATGCTCCCAGGCAATCTCCTGAAAATAATTACACACCGAAGATGGCATAAGGTGTGCATTTATATCAACTTCGTAGGATTTAACATGGTAAATCTTTTCCAGGGATGCAGGTATTGATTCCATTGTTTAGCTAAGAATTCCATATTTTCCAGGCTTTCTCTGCCTGTAAATGCAGCATTTCGAGGCCATTAATTGTTTGAGCCCCATGTTCGCGGCCTTTTTTAAGAAATAAAGTCGCTTCGGGATTGTAAATCAGGTCGTACATCACATGCGATGCAGTAATGCCCTCGTATGGGATTAAAGGACAATCATCCACCTTAGGATACATACCAACCGGCGATGTGTTAATGATGACCTGGAAATCTTCTAAGTCTTCATTCGTAAGCTGGTCGTACGACTTGAAAATCCGTTCGCCCATTTTGCGCGACACGTAAAAACATTGTAGCCCAAGCTTCCGAAGAACATACTCAACTGCATTTGAAGCACCACCAGTTCCAAGTATGAGAACTTTTTTATGTGCACGGGTAAGATGGGGGTTTATCGTTAATTCAAACCCGTAAATATCGGTATTGTAACCTATTAATTTAAGCTTATCATTATCATCCCGCACGAATTTGATCGTGTTTACTGCATTTACCTGGCGTGCGGTTTTATCCAAGCCGTCTAAAAACGGGATAATCTCACGTTTATAAGGTATTGTAACGTTCAACCCGCATAAACCGGGGTTTGCCTGAATCAATTCAGGAAATTGAGCAATTTTTTCGATGGGAAAGTTCTTATACT
This sequence comes from Bacteroidales bacterium, assembly GCA_036261135.1. Taxonomy (GTDB): domain Bacteria; phylum Bacteroidota; class Bacteroidia; order Bacteroidales; family JAAUTT01; genus JAAUTT01. The sequence goes on along the minus strand of DATALJ010000016.1, from coordinate 900 downwards.
CCGCATCGGCTATGTTTTCGTTGCTGAATTTCTTAGTAAAATAGCCTTGTGAAAAAGAATGAGAAAGTGGATAGCCAATTAAGCCAAATGTACGCATACAACTACTTATTTCAGCTTTTGACTACTCATGGTTTCAGGAAGAAAATCGAAAAATGTATCTCCTCTTAAGCCCAAGCGTAAGGTTTCGAGTGCAACTACTTCGTTGGTTGCAATATTTCCAAGGTTTACATTGGCACCTAGTAGCTTAATAAAGTAAGCCTGCTGGCTTTTATTAGGTGCTTCCCACAAAACGTTATCCTTATTTACGGAATCGATAATGTCGCAAATCAAAGTCATGTTGGCTGAGCCATCCGGATTGTAAATACCAATGTTCCCACTCTCGCGGGCTTCGGCAATAACCTTCCAGGCACCTTCGGCGAGTTCGGTTTTCATCATGTCTACCCACACTTCATCGGGAATTACTATGCCCGACACTTTATATCCTACTTCAGACAATACTGTAACTTGCTTTGAGAGTATTTGGATATATTCCAGCTTCTTTTCGTGCGGAATATTCATCGAACCATCTGAAATTTCAGCTAAATCGAGACCATAAGCATCGATGAACTTACGAAATTCATCAAACATGCCACGAATAACAAAGATTTCGAAAAGTGTTCCTCCAAAATAAGGACGAATATTGGCTTGCTTGTAAATCTTAATTTTTTCTTTTAAATTTTTAGCAATCAGTGCAGTACCGAAGCCGAATTTAACAACATCGGTAAATTCGCCAGACGATTCGCAAAAGTTCTCAGCTTCTCTAACACTCAGTCCTTTGTCCATCATCATGGTAAGCCCTGTTGAACGTGGCTTTCCCTCACGTTTTGGCAGGTATGGTAAATCAAAATTCATAAATTAATT
>DATALJ010000010.1:0-3952 GCA_036261135.1 Bacteroidales bacterium | reverse complement strand
GATCTTTTTGGTGAGACTGTTCAGATAATCTATTTCTTCGGAGCTAAGTGCCAAACCTTCTTTGGCGTTGTAAGCAGCGATATCTTCTATATATAATATAGGTTCGGGTTTCCGGTTGATTGTAAAAGTATCCTGATCGAGGTTTTCGTAAAACCGCTGGAGCATCGGGTCGAACCTGGCTGTTTTAGAAGCCACGGGAAAGAACTCTTCGATGCGGATGATTCCCGCAATACCCATGTTCTGAGTTATCTCAACGGCATTGGTACTCCATGGAGTAATCATCTCCTTGCGGGGGCCCACAAAATATCCTGTGAGAACATCTTTATTTACCAGGGTAGCTTCGCTAAAAAGCCAAGTTAACTTGGAAGAAGTGGTTTCAGAAAGGGGGGAGTTTGACTGTACTGCAAAAATTTGTTTGTCGTGTCCTTCGAAAAAGGTGATCATTGTTCTTTTATTGTTTTGAAGTGCGCTGCAAAGTTAGAAATTTCCTGATGAATTTCTTCATTGTGGATATTTTCTTCATAAGTGACGGATACCTCCCAGGAACAAGAACCATATCATATAAAATTATCTGCTGTTTGTTTTCAATTCGTCTGTTTTGATTAGGTAATATTTTAAATTGTAAATACAAATACCAATATATGTTTCATATTGTAATTAAACATGCGTGTATATGTTAAATATTTCATATTTAGAATAATATTCTTTTAACTGCTGGGAATTTTATTGTAAATTATCTAAGATTTTAAAATGTGTACTTAAAATATAGGGGGTATTAGTTCATAAAACATAAAAATATTTAAAAATACCCCTGAAAAAAATTGTTGTGAAATGAAAAAATATATATTTTTGTCTCGACAACATGAATTAATAACAACCATAAAAAAGTAAACATGGAAAAACTTCTAAAAGCACTCGTCGTCCTGGTAGCTGTAATGAGTATATCATTTCCTAGCGAACTTTCTGGGCAGGAAACCAAATCGGCATCTAATTTTACTGCCGGAGCGGATTTTTACAGTAATTATATATGGCGTGGATCAAAATTCGGAACGGGTCCGGCTTTCCAGCCGTCCGTAAAATTCACTACCGGAGGATTTACTGCAGGCGTTTGGGGATCGTTCGATGCAAGTGGCTATTCGGAGGCAGATCCATATGTATCTTACAGTTTTCCTTTTGGACTTAGTTTAGGGTTAACCGATTATTACTACCCTTTTTTAGAAGGCTCTTTTTTCGCCGATTCGTCTAATGCTTATGAAATAAATGCAGGGTTTACAAAAGGAGCATTCAGCTTAAGCGCAAACTACATCTTAAATAAATCTCCATTACCTGCATCGTCTGGTTCCGATACCTACTTTCAGGTTGGTTATGCTTTTAGTAAATTCAGTTTATCGGTTGGTGCCGGAGATGGATGGCATACTTCCGATCACAATTTCAATGTGTGTCATATAGGGTTAAGTACCTCCAAAGAAATTAAGTTATCCGAAAGCTTTTCCGTGCCGGTTACCGGGCAGATAATTGTAAATCCCGAAAGAGAGCAATTATTCATCGTGGTAGGGTTCTCTTTATAATCGAAAGAAATTAAAATCAAAACATTTATAAAATCATCTTTTTAAATCTATAATTATGAAAAAGATTGAAGCAATTATCCGTAAGTCCCAGTTTGAAGAGGTAAAGGATGCCCTTCATTTAGCGGAGATAGATTTCTTCACTTACTGGGATGTCACCGGAATTGGTAATGAAATGGCCGGAGCTATTTATAGAGCCCGGGTTTACGAAACCCGCTTTATTCAGCGTCGCATGATTTCTTTTGTTTGTCGCGATCACCTGGTTGATAAGGCTGTCGATGCTATTGTTAAGGCAGGACGCACCGGGGAGATGGGAGATGGGAAGATATTTATTTCAGAAATCGAAGAATCTATCCGCATCCGTACAGGTGAGCGTGGACCGGAGTCCTTATTCATTAAAGATTAATTATAACCATCCAATAAAGAAATTATGAAAAAGTTCTATAAATACTTCTCAGCGATCTTGATACTTATGATTATGACGACCATTGGCTCCAGCCTGTTGGCACAGAGTGCTTCCTCTGCTGTAACGCCAACAATCGATTCGGGCGATACAGCATGGATGATTGTCGCCACTGCACTCGTTCTTTTGATGACAATTCCCGGACTGGCCTTCTTCTACGGAGGGTTAGTGAGACAGAAAAACGTACTGAACATCATGATGCAGTGTTTGATTATTACAGCTGTAGTCACGATTCAGTGGGTAATGTTCGGTTATAGTCTTGCCTTTAGTTCATCTAAAGGAGCTCTGGCCCCTTTTATCGGAAGTTTTGACTGGGCATTTCTGAAAGGGATCAATATAACTGACTTGAGTCCTTACTTTATCTCTCATTCGCAGCCAACAGGTAATATTCTTCCCGATGGTAACCCTGAAATGATAGGTACCATCCCCCATATTATCTTTATACTTTTCCAATGTATGTTTGCCGTTATTACGCCGGCCCTTATCATTGGAGCCTTTGCCGAACGTATTAAGTTCTCAGGTTTTCTTGTATTTACTGTTCTTTGGTCGACTTTTGTATATGCACCGGTTGCTCACTGGGTATGGTCGGGCGATGGATGGTTGTTTAAGATGGGCGCATTAGACTTTGCAGGAGGTACCGTTGTTCACATCAATGCAGGTATTGCAGCACTTGTAACTGCAATTATGATTGGCAAACGCCGCAGCTACAAAGGTCACGCAATGCCTCCCCACAACATTCCTTTCGTAGTATTAGGAGCAGCACTTCTTTGGGTTGGATGGTTCGGATTCAATGCCGGAAGCGGATTAGCTGCTGATGGACTTGCAGGCAGCGCTTTTCTTGTGACTCATGTCGCCACCGCGGCTGCTGCTGTTACCTGGGTAATACTCGACTGGATCTTTAACAAGAAACCTACCGTTGTAGGTATTGCAACTGCGGCAGTTGGCGGATTGGTAGCAATCACACCCGCAGCAGGGTTTGTCGATATCACAGGTGCTTTATTAATAGGCCTTGGTGTTTCGGTGTTCTGTTTCATCATGGTTGGTTTTGTTAAACCCAAGCTGGGGTACGACGATTCTCTCGATGCTTTTGGGGTGCATGGTATAGGTGGAATATGGGGAGCCATAGCAACCGGACTTTTTGCAACCACTGCGGTTCAGAATTATTCAGGCTTATTCTATGGAAATCCAACGCAATTAGGAACTCAGTTGATAGCTACAGGTGCAACAATGGCGTACTCGGCGCTTGGCACATTTATTCTTTTTAAAATTACTGATATGATAATTGGCATCAAAGTTACTCCTAAAGAAGAAGGAGTAGGTCTCGACCTAACACAGCATAAAGAAGTAGCCTATACAACTGTGGATTAATTCTAACTATATATAAATTAACTCTAGCTATTTGTAAACCGAAACGGGGTTCTTCGAAAGAAGGCCCCGTTTCACTTTTGTAAGAGAATGTAATTGAAATAAAAAGTATATGAAGTAACGTATATAATGAAGAGCGGAAGGAGTAATAGGTTGGATGTTTATTTCTATTTATTTTCAACACCGCCCTGTCATATGTAGTTATGATGAAATTAAAAATGTCGGTACATACTACTTGATATTGGTACTTAATTCTAAATTTGCTTGCTTTTTATTTATGATTATGAAACAACGGATTTTTTATATAATAAGGTTATACTTTCTTTTTCTTGCATTCTTCCTGTTTTCCAAAATTCTTTTTTTGGTTTATCACATTGGCTTAACCAGGGAAGCCGGCTTTCCGGGTGCGTTGAAAATATTTTATCATGGGTTAAGACTCGACCTTTCAGCTTCGGCTTACCTGATGCTTATTCCTTTTTTGTTACTAGTCGTTAGCAGTATTATCCGCAAGGATATCTTTAAGGCAGTTATTCCATGGTACAACGGTGTTATTGTAATC
>DATALJ010000330.1:0-11808 GCA_036261135.1 Bacteroidales bacterium | reverse complement strand
GTACCCTTAAAACTTTAGGCACTCTAGGCACTCGAAGTACTCCAAACTTTTTATCTTTGCTTTCTTTACAAATTTATCATGTTCAAACCTAACAAACCCATAGTAATTGCTATCGACGGGCATTCGTCGTGCGGGAAAAGCAGCTTTGCAAAAGCTATTGCCAAAGAATTGAATTATCTGTATGTGGATAGCGGTGCCATGTATCGCGCAGTAACGCTATATGCCATGCAAAATGGATTGATTCAGAACGGACAAGTAGATACTTCCCGGCTCGAGCAAACTCTGGATCAGATAGAAGTTGATTTCCGCTTCAATACTTTACTGGCAAAATACGAGACCTTTCTGAATGGCAAAAATGTTGAGGAGGACATTCGCACTATGGCTGTTTCCGAAAATGTGAGCGCTGTAAGTAAAATAAAACTGGTGAGGGCGCGTTTAGTTGATTTACAGCAGCGTTTCGGAATCAATAAAGGCATTGTTATGGATGGGAGAGATATAGGTACAGTGGTTTATCCCCATGCCGACATCAAACTTTTTATGACAGCCAGCATTGAAGTGCGCGCCAGCCGAAGGTTTCTGGAGCTTCAGCAAAAAGGAATTGCAGGTAATCTGGATGAGGTAAAAGAAAACCTCTCGCAACGCGATGAAATGGACCAGAACCGGAAGGAAAGCCCTTTGAAAAAGGCGGACGATGCAATTATACTCGATAACAGCGACATGACTCCTGACGAGCAATTGGTTTGGTTCGAAAAGCTGCTCAAGGAAAAGTTTTTATAATTATGTTGTAAAGCATATAATTTTATAATTTTGCGCCATGGAAATCGAAATCGACAGTAATTCCGGGTTTTGCTTTGGGGTGCAGCGTGCCGTTGATATGGCTGAAAAATCGCTGGCCGAAGGCAAACCGGTATATTGTCTGGGCGAAATTGTTCATAACCACGAGGAAGTAAAGCGTTTGGAAGCGAAAGGATTGAAAACCATTACGCATGAAGACCTTCCTCGTATCACCGGTTCTAAAGTCCTCATCCGCGCGCACGGCGAACCTCCATCCACATTCAACAGCCTTGGAAATAATGCATTGGATAATGGGACATGCCCCATTGTGGCTGGAATTCAAAAAAAAGTAAAAGCTGCTTGGGAGGAAACCAAGAAAAGCGGCGGCACTGTTGTCATTTTTGGGAAAAAGGGACATGCCGAAGTGATTGGCCTGGCTGGACAAACGAATGGCGAAGCGGCAGTAGTTGCTTCCATTTCTGATCTTGATAACATAGATTTTTCGAACCCCATCGTTTTATTTGCACAAACTACTATGGGCGTTGATCGATATAAGGAAATAGCTAACGAGATACGTAGCCGAATGGCTGCATTCTTTTCCACAGAAGCGATTCCTCTTACGATTCACAACAGTATCTGCGGCCATGTATCCAACCGTGGCGAAAAGCTAAAAAGTTTTGTGTATAAGCACGATACAATTATATTTGTGGCTGGTTTAAACAGCTCCAATGGTAAGGTGCTGTATGAGGTTTGCAGGCAGGCTAATTCCAATACCCATTGGGTTCCCGATGTTCAGTCTTTGGAAAAGGAGTGGTTTACCGATTCGAAGAGTGTGGGTATTTGTGGTGCAACTTCAACGCCTCCATGGCTCATGCAGGAGGTTGCAGATCAAATTAAAAAATTAACCGGCAAATGATATTTTAAACAGAGTTTAGTAGTAAATTTAGCGTAAGCTTTAATAATTTTTGTATGGTAAAGATCAAACGTATTGGTGTATTGACTTCGGGCGGCGATGCTCCCGGAATGAACGCTGCTATTCGCGCAGTGACTAGAGCTGCGATATTTCATGGCCTTGAAGTTTTTGGTATTCGCAGGGGGTACGAAGGGATGATTGATGGGGATATGTTTCAAATGGTATCGCAGGATGTAAGTGGTATTATTCAAAAAGGAGGTACTATTTTAAAAACTGCACGTTCTCAACGTTTCCGCACGCCTGAAGGACGCAAGCAAGCATTCGAAAACCTGCAAAAGAACGGAATCGATGGCATTGTTGTTATCGGTGGCGATGGTTCGTTTACCGGAGCCAGCATCCTTTCGCAGGAATATGATATCCCCGTAATAGGAATTCCCGGAACGATTGATAATGACTTGTTTGGAACAGACTATACCATTGGATACGATACCTGCCTGAACACAGTAATTGATGCTGTTGACAAAATCCGTGATACTGCCAGTTCGCACAACCGTATTTTCTTTATTGAAGTAATGGGGCGTGAAGCAGGCTTTGTGGCGCTTGAAAGTGGTATTGCTACAGGTGCTGAGGTTACCATGATTCCTGAAGTGAAGAATCAGATGGAAGAAGTTCGCGAATTTCTGAGCCAGCGTGCTAAAACCAATAAATCAAGCATTATCATGGTTGCTGAAGGCGATGATGAAGGAAGTGCCTTTGATGTAGCCAAGAAAGTAGAAGCTGAATTCCCACAGTTCGATATTCGTGTTACCATTCTCGGTCACATCCAGCGTGGTGGCTCTCCAACATGCTTCGACCGTGTATCGGCAAGCCGCATGGGTGTTGCTGCTGTTGAAGCCCTTTTGGATGACCAGAAGAGCATTATGGTAGGCTTAAACCACGGACAAATTGTACATGTTCCGCTTAACAAAACAGTGAAAACACATAAGGGCGTGCCTAAGGTGCTGCTTGATGTGGCACATGTGCTGTCGATATAAGCGATTCTAATAATATTTAGTATATAAAATTGGCTAACCCGGTTAAATGATATAATTTTAACCGGGTTTTCTATTTTACACTATGGAGCATCAATCCCACAGTCCTTTATTCGCCAATGTCATTCTCCCCATTCCGTTGCGTAAGCTGTTTACATACCGGATACCGGAAGAGTTTGCGCACGAAGTAACTCGTGGAAAGCGTGTTATTGTTCAGTTTGGTGCACGGCGGTTTTATTCTGCTATTGTAGAAAGCTTACACAATGAGGCTCCGGAAGGGTATGAGGTGAAGGAGATTATTTCCGTACTCGACGATAAGCCCATTGTAAACGACTATCAGCTTGAATTCTGGGAATGGATTGCTTCCTATTACATGTGTAGCAAAGGTGATGTAATGAAAGCGGCTCTGCCATCAGGCTTAAAGCTTGAGAGCGAAACGCAGATACATATCAATACGGAATTTGTTGCTTCCGAACCCTTAACAGCTTCTGAAAATCACATTCTCGACATTATAGCCCATAAGAAAACGCTTTCGGTGAGCGATATTGGCAAGGTGTATAAGAAGACTGACCTCTTGCGCGTTGTAAAGCGCCTGGTCGAAATTGGTGCAGTATCCATCGAAGAAACCATCCGGGAATCCTATAAACCCAAAACGGAGACTTATATTGAAATTCCTGAGGCAATCCGCAATGACAACGATTTAAAGGTTTTTTTCGATGAATTGAAACGTGCACCCAAGCAATTGCAGGTTTTAATGAAGTATATTCAACTTTCAGGAGTGCTTACGCCGCATTATGAAGAGGTATCGAAGAAAGTACTGCTCGAAGCAACCGGAGCTGCACCCGAGGCCCTCAATAACCTTATAAAGAAAGGCGTTTTACGAACCTACGAGAAGCAAAAAGGCCTTGAGATTACTCCTGAAACCGATGGGAAGCTCAAACTATTATCCGACCTTCAACAACGCGTTTTTGACCAGATAAAGCAAACATTCATCGACAAATCGGTTATCTTGCTACACGGATATACCGCCAGCGGTAAAACAGAGGTGTATATCCGTCTGATCGACGAGCAGATAAAGGCTGGTAAGCAGGTACTCTATCTGCTACCCGAGATTGCACTTACGGCACAAATTATCAATCGGCTGAAAGTTGCTTTTGGCGAGAAGGTTGGAATTTATCATTCTAAATTTTCCGATGGCGAGCGTGTAAGGGTTTGGAATGGATTGATTAATGAAGCTGAAATGCGCCAGTACCAAGTTATCCTTGGTGCCCGGTCTTCTGTTTTTCTTCCTTTTTCGAACCTGGGCCTTATTATTGTAGACGAAGAGCACGAAAACAGTTATAAGCAATACGATCCGGCTCCGCGCTATCATGCACGGGACGCTGCCATGGTGCTGGCACAAAAGCATAATGCTAAAGTACTACTTGGCACGGCTACTCCGTCGCTCGAATCTTATTTCAACGCCGAGCAGGGCAAGTACGGACTGGTTAAGTTGTATTCGAGGTATTCCAATGTTTCGCTTCCAGAGGTTATCACAGTGGATACATCCGATGCCCGCGACCGGAAGAAGATGCAGTCGCACTTTCACCCGGATTTGATTGCCTCGGTAAAACAGGCGTTAGATAATGGCGAGCAGGTGATTCTTTTCCAGAACAGACGCGGCTATTCTCCCTATTTTCAATGCACTTCGTGCCATGCCATTCCTAAATGCAAGTATTGCGATGTTAGTCTTACCTATCATAAGCATGTAAACTTGCTGGTATGTCATTATTGTGGGTTTTCAACGTCAAAAATAAATACCTGCCCGTCATGTGGGGCAGATACCATGACCATGCATGGCTTTGGCACCGAAAAAATTGAGGATGAGCTGGCGCTATTCTTTCCCGGCCGGCGTGTTGCCCGCATGGATGTGGATACAACCCGCTCGCGCAAGTCGTACGAGAAGATTATTTACGATTTCGAAAATCACGAAGTGGACATTCTCGTGGGAACGCAAATGGTATCGAAAGGCCTCGACTTCGATAATGTAAGCCTTGTGTGCATACTGGATGCCGATCATCTCATCAATTTTCCTGATTTCCGGGCATTTGAGCGCAGTTTTCAACTCATGTCGCAGGTCAGCGGCAGGGCAGGACGTAAAAACAAGCAGGGTAAGGTACTTATACAAACTATTGAGCCAAATCATTATGTAATTCAGGATGTGATAAAGAACGACTTTATGCATCTGTATCGCACTCAGATGCAGGAACGGTACCATTATGGCTATCCGCCCTATACACGAATTATTCAGCTAACACTTAAGCATAAAGACAAGACCATTCTTGATAAAGGGGCTGATTACCTGGCTAAAAACCTTAAAAATGAATTGGGAGAAAGGGTTATTGGACCCGAATACCCGCTCATCGGTCGTATAAACAACTGGTACCAGAAAACCATTTGGGTAAAAGTGGAGCGCCAGGCTTCGATGATAAAAACCAAAGAGCAATTGTGGCATTGGATCGACGATCTGGCCGCACATCCCGATTTTCGCACTGTTTTTGTTCAACCCGATGTTGATCCGATGTAAAAGTTGAGAATTCATTATATTTGCGCATCTAAAATTTGAAGTTTTGAAAATAGATTTACCATCCGTAATAGATACATTCGCCTCTCACAAGGTGTTGATCATTGGCGACGTAATGATAGACTCTTACTTATGGGGTAAGGTAGAACGCATTTCGCCAGAAGCGCCGGTTCCCATTATTACCTGGACGAGCCAGGAGAACCGGCTTGGTGGTGCTGCCAATGTTGCACTGAACGTTCAATCCCTCGGCGCTACACCCATTCTTTGTGCTGTGATTGGCTCCGACGATCGTTCTAAGATCTTATACGAATTGCTTGGCAAGCAGGGCATGACTTCCATGGGCATTATTGAGGACAACGAGCGCATGACCACTATGAAAACACGCATCATTAGCAGCGATCAGCAAATGCTCCGCGTGGATCGTGAGATTGACAAGCCCATTTCGTCGTTGGTGGAAAAGCAATTCTCAATGCACATCAATAAAATACTGTGCGAAAACAATATATCGGCCATTATTTTCGAAGATTACGACAAAGGCTCCATTACACCCAATATCATCGCTTCGGTGGTAGCCAAAGCAAAGGAATTAAGCATTCCTGTATTGGTGGACCCCAAAAAGCGTAATTTCCTTGCCTATGATAATGTAACATTGTTTAAGCCTAATTTCAAGGAATTGAATGAGGGGCTTAAAACCGAAGCGAGCAAAACCAATCCCGACAGCTTGTTTAAAGCAGCTCAGGTGTTGCATAAGGAAAAGAATATCGAACTGGTAATGATTACCCTTTCCGAAGCTGGTGTATTTATTAGCAACGGAAGTGAATACAAAATAATTCCTGCGCATTTCCGGAGCATTACCGATGTGTCGGGTGCGGGAGATACCGTTATCAGTGTGGCAGCATTGTGTTTGGCAGCAGGGCTCAATCCTTTTGCCACCTCGGCAGTTGCCAATATGGCGGGTGGCTTGGTTTGCGAGAAGGTAGGCGTAGTACCTATCGAAAAATCGCTCCTCAAAGAAGAAGTGCAAAAGCTTAAACTATAAAATACCGGCGCAAACGATAAAAATTGACTTAGTTTAAAAACCCAAACCATAATTTTTTTTATAACTTGCGCCCTCAACATACATCACACTTCAACCCGGGATATAGCGCAGTTGGTAGCGCGCTACGTTCGGGACGTAGAGGCCGGGCGTTCGAGTCGCCCTATCCCGACCAAAAGCCTGCAAATTGAATGATTTGCAGGCTTTTTTCATATCAAATAATATAGAAGAGCTTCCTTCTATAAACTATATAAAACAAGGGGAGAGGAGAATTCACAACCCAAATTCAAAAGGCGGCATAAGCCACCATATTGGGGCAAAAAAAAAGTCCCGCTTTTGGCGGGACCGAAATATAAATGTTATATGATAAATAGACTACGAAAGTCTAACATTACATGCATTTAATCCTTTTCTTCCATCCTGAAGATCAAAAGAAACTTCATCGTTTTCTCTGATTTCATCAATTAAACCTGAAACATGAACGAAATATTCATTTCCCGATTCTGTGTCTTTAATAAATCCAAATCCTTTGGAATCATTAAAGAACTTTACTGTACCATTATTCATAAAATGTAATTAAAAATTATTTGGTGAAGATAGACCTATTTATTGGATATAACTATTTTATTCTCAAATATTTTGTCGGAAGCCTTGAAAATCAATACAGATCAGCTTTGTACACATGATCAATCGACGTTATTTACTGGCAAATGATCTGAAAAAACCTTAGCTACCGAATAAATTCATTCAAAAGTAGAACGTAATCATTACTTATATTTCAATACATCCTCTTCCTTTATTACCCCAATTTTAATAAATTTGAGTACCTCTAGGTATGAGTCAACGCGGATGAGATTCGGGTTGGCTCTTTCAAACAATTACATCTAACTAATTACAACAAATATGACATTTAAAACGCTCATTCTGCTGGTATGCGTCGCGTTGTTTGCTGATGCTGCCTGTTATGCACAAAAGGCAGGGGATAAAAGTTCTCCTCAAACATTTACGGTTCAGATAAAAGATAAGCCCATGACTTTTTGTAATCCGCTCACTTTTACCGGCGCAGGACGTGCCGGCGAGCCCATTATGCTTATTTTTAACAACGATTACTACCTCTTCATCACCGGAAGAAAGGGATACTGGTTTTCGCCCAATATGCGGGACTGGACGTATGTTGATTCCCCTACCTTCCCCGCTGGAGTGCCTGGCGTAGTTACCGATGGAAAGATACTCTATGCCTGCGCCATGAATTCGAAGGACTTGTATTCCTGCACCGACCCCAAGAAAGGCGTATGGACAAAAGTTGCTACCATGGACAGCGACCGGTATGGCGATGCCGATATATTTATCGACGACGATGGCCGTGTATTCATGTATTTCGGGTGGTCGCAGCTTTTACCTATTCAGGTGGTAGAGCTCGATCCCAAAAACGGGTTTAAAGAAAAGGGCAAGCCTGTGGTTTGTTTCTTTGCCGATCCCGAAAACCATGGTTTCGAAAGAAGAAGGCCCGAAGACGTAATTTGGCCAATTATGGATTACAGACCATACTACCCCGAAGAAATCCCCTGGACAGAAGGCCCCTGGATGGTTAAGCACAATGGCAAGTACTATTTGCAGTATGCTTCTATTGGGCTCGAATTTTTGTCCTATTCGCACGGGGTGTATGTATCGGACAATCCGCTGGGTCCATTCAAATACTCCGAGCACAACCCACTCACATTTAAAACTACCGGATTCGCTGTAGGTGGTGGTCATGGCTGTACTTTCCACGATAAAAACGGGAAACTATGGACCATTTGTATGATCCCTTCCAGCTTTGGCAGCGGACGCGGTAGCAGCGAACTGGCCATGTTCCCAACCGAAGTGGATGCACAGGGTGTAATGCACTCCAAAACGGAGTTTGGCGATTATCCTCAGTATTATCCCGGAATTAAGGAAAATACAATCAAAGATAATTTTACCGGATGGATGCTGCTTTCGAACAAGAAATACGTTGAAACCTCTTCCACTCTGAAGGGATTTGAAGCAAAGAATGCGGTTGATGAGAATTTCCGGACTTTCTGGAGCGCCGAAACGGGCAATCCCGGTGAATACATGACCGTAGACCTTGGCAAGGAATGTAAGGTGTATGCCGTGCAAATCAATCTCGACCAGAAAGATGCAAAAATACCTCCCAGAACTCGTGGCTTTGCGGCACCTGCCAACGATGGCAAACCGCGTCAGCGCTATACGCTCCAGGTATCATGTGATAACAAAAACTGGAAGACGCTTGTCGACAAGAGCAATAACATCGAGGAAATCCACCACGATTATGCCGAGCTGGTTGAGCCCATGAACGTGCGGTATGTAAAACTTACCAATGTGTTTACCCCGGATAGCGGAAAGTTTGCCGTAAAAGACCTGCGCGTGTTCGGTAATCCGGAAGTTACCAAGTTCACTAAGGTAACCGATGTAAAGGTTGTTCGTAACCCCAACGACCGCCGCGATGCCACCCTTTTGTGGGAACCGGTGAAAGGCGCCGATGGCTACATTGTTCGTTATGGCATCGAACCCAATAAGCTTTACAACAGCTATATGGTTTACGATGACAACATGGTTTCTATCCACAGTTTGAACAAAAACCCCGATTACTATTTCGAAGTAGAGGCTTTCGATAACGGAACCGATTATTACAGGGAAAAAACGCACCAAGTATATGGCGTAGGCGCCGAAATCGAACTTTCGAAAGATGGCGGTGCGCAAATGACAACGCTGTGGGGCGGTGCCGTTCTCGATCGCAAAATGGTGAAAGAAGGCGTGAGCGAATATGTATTCGATAATTTGGTGCCCGGCGACTATGTGCTCAAACACACCTTTGGCCCTGTATTATGGAGAGGTAAATTAACCAACGCCGAACTGATTGGCACCGGCGATAAACCCACCATAACTGAAACCGTAGGTAAGCTGGGCGTAGGCACAACCGTAACCGGCCAGATCGAAATGAAGATCATTCCCGGTAAAGAAAGCGGTAAGCTAGTTGTAATATTTAATTACAATAAGTAAACCGGTATTGGTGCATAAGAGGCTGACTAAATATAAGGAATTGTCCTAAATCCCCTCTTGAGAGGGGTAGGGGTGTGTTGATTTTATTATGAAACAATTAATCTACCTCAAACCTTCAAGGGAAGCAGATCTGTTAAGCTCTGAATTAGTCCCGGAGGGATGGAATTATGGTAGAACTTAAGATAGAACCTTTGATTGAGTTCCGTAGGAACGGCATGACATGTAGTCCCTATAGGACTTTTGAGTTTTGTATTCTTTCATTTTCTACCATAATGTTGTCCCTCCGGGACTTAATTGAAAAACCAATCCATACATACTTCCGTGCACCAGCATTTAGGCATTCCTCTTTGAAATAATATATTGCTGCGCTGCCTGAAGTATATTTCCCACACCCGCAATGCACTTTTGGCAACGCAGGGGTATGTTGCTGCCAACCAAAACGCATGCCTGGCAGCGCAGGCATATATGCTCATCATCCGAAATATACTTCAGGCAGCGCAGGAATGCATGTTGGGTATCGGTAATGTATTGCTGGCAGCGCAGGCATAATTTTTCATTGCAGGTAACATACTTTAGGCAGCGCCGTACCGCATCTTTTTCCTTGGAATGGTATTCCTGGCAGCACAGGAATGGGTTTTTGCTGCAAACGAGCGCCAGTGTTTGGCCGCGTATTTACTCATATTCTATACTAATCAATTTCTTATTCTTGAACGAATAAATATGCCTTATTCCTGATACACAATAATCAAAAATAACGATCTTAAATCTATTCGCTAAATCCAAAGGATAAGACTTAAAATGGGATTTAAAAAATAAATCGGCGGACATTCCAATTAGAAGATTATTAATCGTTTTTACACTGTTATCGTTAATCAATCCTTTAACTATATTGGAATGAGCTGATGCTTCATTATCCTTATCCACGCATAACAATAAATGATTGTTATTTAGTTTTAAATCGTAGTAATAATAAATAGAATCATCTGTCTTTTGTGACAAGATTTTAAATCCTTTCAGAAGGCTTGATTTTAGTTGGGAAACATTATCAAACTCACCAAATGGGAATATTATATATTTAGCGCACGACACTATCTCTAAAGTATCATTGGAATATTTAATCAGGCTGTTATATTCAAAATCCACGTTGGGAGTAATCTTTAGGGGTTCTATGTCCTGCGATAGAACAGACAAATCCATTACAAGACAAAGAATCAGTATTATTGAAAGGTATTTTCTCATTAATCAATCATTATAATATGAGAGCTGTTGTTATTACTACCATGACTCCGAACCAAATACTTACAATTTTATCTAATGTATAATGCATTGTGCGATGGCCGGTTAATTCTTCTTTTCAATCAATTCAAAATCTATATGATAATGATCATCATGTAATTTATTCAATAATGGTGTCAAGTTCTGAGCTAAATATATCCCAGACTTCTTAAGCTTATTACCATATTCCGTTTTGTAGAGATTGTCTTTTAAATCTATATTAAATATTACTTTCTTAATCTTTAATCCCTGTTTAGTTGCATTCTTGTTTAAAATCAATATGTGCTCTGCAATTAAATTGAAATCGATACTTACTTCTGAATTTAACTTTGATTTTCCGTTTTTATCAAAATCTAATGCATATCTAAAAATTCCTAAGAAATTAAAGTATTTAGGGTTCCCATTTTTTATCAATGGACTCATAAAGTCTATACTTAGGCCACTTTGATGTGTGCGATGTGGATACATTCTTCCACCTATTCTCTTTGCAGCCTCCATATATACAAATTTCCTATCTGGATAGCTTTTCTCTAAATCAGCGTATGATGCCAGAACCGTATTATACACTTTTGAATTGATATATTCTCGACCAAGTAAATAATAGCTAAACCAACTATAACATATGAAATTTTTGCTGCTGCGTGGCAACAAATATCCGTTTTTCAATGATCCTTTATTATAATCACCAATCGATTCGCTTTTTCCTTTGTTTTTATGAAATATTTGAGGTGTAATGAGAATACAAATGCTTAGTAGAATGACTCCCATTATACATAGCTTCAATTTTTTCCTCAATTTCCACGTTTTAGATCCTTTCATTTAGGCAAAGTTGTATTTTGTTTGGCAGTCAACTACTTGCGCACAACGGTCAGCGGTATGAAACGTAGCGAAGTTCGGAGCTGCATTCCTATCAACCGAGACAAACTTTGCAGCGGGACGGAACGCTTAAATAACCACTGAAACCGGCATGTTTTATGACCGCATGTTGGGTTTAGTTGTTTTTTTCTTCATCCAAATCTACTTCTTCCGCATCTTGAATATCTTTATTTTCGGGCAATTCCAACAAATTATTAATCGAGCCGATATGCTGAATGTTTTGAACATTAAATGTCTCATTTAAAACATTAAAGTTGAAATTTACAGAAGTCTTTTGAATAATAATCGTTGTTTGTTC
>DATALJ010000329.1:0-4697 GCA_036261135.1 Bacteroidales bacterium | reverse complement strand
AATCTTCTCACTGGAAGCACTACTGGGTATTCCTCCGCTTCATCTTAAACTTCCCACCGGAACATTGGATATGAACCTCAGTGTAGGGGTTATTATCTGGCCACTTGTCTTTATTTTCTCTGATATTGTGAACGAATATTTTGGAAAAGAAGGTGTAAGAAAGATGAGCTTTCTTACTGCCATTCTGATTGGATATTCATTTTTTGTAATTTATGCTGGAACTAAAGTCCCTCCTGCTCCATTCTGGCTCGAAATCAATAATACAGATCCTTCTGGAAATGCATTTAATATAAACTATGCCTATTCCGCTATATTCAGACAGGGAATGGGGATTATTATTGGCTCTATTACTGCATTTTTGGTATCGCAAATGATCGATGCCTATGCGTTTCAATACATCAAAAAGATTACAGGACATAAAAAGCTTTGGCTGCGCGCCACAGGATCAACGGTTATATCGCAGTTCTTTGACAGTTTCGTAATCCTCTTCATTGCTTTCTATTTCTGGGGCAACTGGAGTGTTGAGCAGGTACTCACTGTGGGTATTGTGCAGTACATCTATAAAGTTATATTAGCCACGGTGCTCACCCCATTGCTGTATGTAATACACTATATAATTGATTGGTATTTGAGTAAAAATACTTTGACTAGCTAAATAATCACCCGGCCAAACAAATCGAATTCTGTAGCACTGTCAATTTGGACATTATAGAAGTGACCAGGTTTGACCTTTTCCGTAGCCGGAATAAGTACTTCCCCATCTACTTCCGGCGAATCGAACTCCGTACGGCCTATCCAGTAATCGCCTTCTTTTCGATCGATGATTACTTTGAATGTTTTTCCAACTTTTAATTCATTTATTTCCAATGATATTTGTTGTTGTATTTGCATAATTACATCAACACGCTCCTGTTTAACTTCTTCGGAAATTTCGTCGGTGTAATGCTTGTAGGCATATGCATTTTCTTCGTGCGAATAGGGAAAGACACCCAAACGATCGAACCGCGCTTGTTTCACAAAATCAACCAGTTCGTTAAAGTCGTCCTCAGTTTCGCCCGGGTGACCAACCAACAGTGTTGTACGTAATGCAATTCCCGGAATTTCCTTACGAAACTTATGAATGAGATCAAGCGTTTGTTGCTTTGAATTTCCTCGCTTCATCCTTTTCAGCACATTATCACTAATATGTTGAAAAGGAATATCGAGATAGCGGCATATTTTCGGATTGTTCTTCATCACATCCAGCACGTTTTCCGGAAACTTGTGAGGATAAGCATAGTGAAGCCTTATCCATTCAATACCTTTAATCTGGACCAGCGTTTCGAGCAAGGCTGCCAGCTTCTGTTCCTTATAAATATCAAGCCCGTAATACGTTAGATCCTGGGCAATAAGTATCAGTTCTTTTACGCCCTGGGCGGCTAGTTTAGAAGCTTCTTTAGCTAATTCTTCTATTGTTAATGAGATATGGCGTCCCCGTATTGTAGGGATAGAGCAAAATGCGCATGAGCGGTCGCATCCTTCCGAAACCTTAAGATAAGCAAAGTGTTGGGGTGTAGTCTGCACCCTTTCGCTCAGTAAATCTTTGTTGTAGCCCACTCCTATCTTATCCAGAATTTCTTTAAAATTGTTTACGCCAAAAAACTGATCTACTTCCGGAATTTCTTTTTTTAGTTCATCTTTATATAATTCAGAAAGACAACCAATTACGAATAAATTTTGAATCTTTCCTTCAAGCTTTGCATTGGCAAATTCAAGTATAGTATCGATGGATTCCTGTTTTGCGTCGCGAATAAACCCACACGTATTGATAATAACGGATCCTGACTTAATATGTTCCGAATTATGAGATACCTTATAGCCTGCATATTCTACCTGCTTTAAAAGATGCTCCGAGTCTACAAGATTTTTACTACAGCCTAATGTAATGAAGTGAATGGTTTTGTTATCGCGCATGATTGTTTTTTAAAATGATACAAAGTTAATTGAAAATAATGGTATTTTTACGGCCGGCCATTTTATTATAACTTGTTTATTCATAAATGATTAAAAAATAAACAAGCAAAAATATGGTTGAAAACCTGTTGAAAACTTTTTAATACAGTAAAATTGTTTTATTTTCGAAAAAATCAACCGACCCAATTACTATGAGAAAATTAGTCCTCCTCCTATTGGGAAATATTATATGCACATCCTTACTATTTGGGAGCATATATCCTGTCAGGAATGGGAAGGCGCTTTATTCCATTGTAATTTCGGCTACTCCCACCCAGGAAGAATTTAAAGCAGCAGACTATCTTCAGCGATATTTATTTAGAATTACAGGCGCCACACTACCTATTGTATCGGACAGAACAGACCCCTTAGAAAAGGAAATCTGTATTGGTACAAGCAACCGGCTTCAATACGGGCTCGAAAATTTGCCCAATGCTCTCGAAAACGACGAGTTTCTGATTAAAACACAAAACAAGAAGTTATTTATCCTTGGTGGTGCTAAGAAGGGACTCTTTTATGGCGTTATTACATTCCTTGAGAAATTCCTGGGATGCCGGAAATACAGTCCGACTTTTGAATATATACCTAAAGAAAGCACGCTTGTATTGCCTGATAACATTAATTTCCGCGATAAACCATTAAACAATTACCGGGTTATTTACGGAAACTTCACTGCCGACAAGGAATATAAGGATTGGAATAAGTTAAACGAAATAGATGACGTATTCGGCGAAGGCTACTATGTCCATACCTTTTGGAAAATCATACGCCCAGGAATATATTTTGATGAACATCCAGAATATTTCGCACTCATCAATGGAGAACGATCAGCAAAACAGCCTTGTCTGTCGAATCCTGAAGTATTGAAGATTGCAATCGCTCATCTCGAAAAGGAAATACCTAAGCAACCTACACGTACTATATGGTCAGTGAGCCAGAACGACAACAAGTATTATTGTCATTGCCCCGAATGCATGAAAATAATGGAGGAAGAAGGATCGCCATCGGGTCCGATTATCCGGTTTGTAAATAAAATTGCAGAGCATTTCCCTGATAAAATCATTTCAACCTTAGCGTATACTTACTCCAGGAAAGCGCCAAAAAAAACAAGACCAGCGAGTAATGTGCAAATTATGCTGAGTACCATCGAATTAAACCGAAATGTACCTATTGAAGTAGATACAGCCAATACCTCATTTATGAAAGATATGCAGGACTGGCAGCGTATAACAAAAAACCTCTACTTGTGGGATTACACCGTAAACTTCTCTCATAATGTTTCGCCTTTCCCCAATTTGCATGTATTACAATCGAATTTACAGTTTTTCTCAAGGAGTGGCATTAAGGACCAGTTTCAACAAGCCAACACCGAATTTGGATACGATTTTGCCGAATTAAAAAGTTATTTGTTGGCACGATTATTATGGAATCCTTTCCAGAAAGCGGATTCTATCTTAGTGGACTTTTTCAAGGGTTATTACGGACAAGGTGCTACATGGATTAAGCAGTATGCCTACCATTTGGAAAGAGAAACTGCACGTTCCCGTGAAAACCTGAACATTTATGGCTCTCCCATATGGCATTCTTCCACATTTCTTTCCGAAGAAAACATTAAATTCTATAAAGCCTGTTTCGATAGTGCTTTAATGGCTGTTAAAGAGGATTCGACACTTACAGCGCATGTAGAAGTTGCCTATTTGCCCTTACGCTATGCCATTCTTGAGATTGGTAAAAAGGATATGATGGGCCCTCGGGGATGGTTTATTCAGAATGGAGACATGATTCGCCTTCGACCTGAAATTAAGAAAGAGCTGGATCAGTTCTATTACAACTGCAGGAAATACAAGGTTAAAACACTAAATGAAGCCGGACTAACGCCCAAAGAATACTATTTATCCACCATTCGTTTCTTAATACCACAGATATCGAATAACCTGGCGTTTAACAAAAAAATTACGGCTCATCCGAACCCAAATACCATGTACTCGGCAGGTGATTTGATGATGCTAACCAATGGTTTCGTAGGGAC
Source organism: Bacteroidales bacterium (assembly GCA_036261135.1). Taxonomy (GTDB): domain Bacteria; phylum Bacteroidota; class Bacteroidia; order Bacteroidales; family JAAUTT01; genus JAAUTT01. The sequence continues at coordinate 676 of DATALJ010000329.1, read as the reverse complement.
CAACGATTTTACATTCCAATGGATTGGTTGGGAAGGAACGGACTTTGAGTTAATATTGGATTTAGAAAAGATTGAGACTCCCTCAGAAATATGCCTCAGCTCACTCAACAATCCGATGAACTGGGCTTTTTATCCAAACAAAATAACGTGTTATGTATCCGAAAGTGGCGATGAATACCGTGCTGTAGGCGTTTCTGAAGTGAATAATAACGAAAAGATCGACGAAATTACACGCAATTTTTGCTTTAAAACATCATTGGGTAAGGTCCGGTATATAAAGTTTAAGATGGAATGTACTAAAACCCTTCCTTTGTGGCAAACTACCGATCGCCAGCCCTCGTGGACTTTCCTGGATGAAATAATTGTTCGGCCTTAAAACGCCTGGATAATTTGCTGGTCTATCCGGTCAATCTCAGTTCGAATCTCGTTTATCGATTGGCATTGGTTGGGTGTAGGCATAAAATGTGTTAAAAAACATTTTTTGAGAATGCAAATAAATGAAAAAAAAGGATTGATCCAAATCCCAAGAAAAAATGAAATCAGGCGTTTTAAGGCCGAACAATTATTTCATCCAGGAAAGTCCACGAGGGCTGGCGATCGGTAGTTTGCCACAAAGGAAGGGTTTTAGTACATTCCATCTTAAACTTTATATACCGGACCTTACCCAATGATGTTT
>DATALJ010000326.1:0-43490 GCA_036261135.1 Bacteroidales bacterium | reverse complement strand
GCCACCAATGGTGATGGTACAAGTTATGACAACGAGATTTCTTTTACTACTTACCCGCCTTTTAAACCTGAAGTAACAAGTGCTGAAATTACTTCTGTTACAGAAACAACTGCTGTTGCCGGAGGATCTGTTACCGCTGATAATGGAGCACCCGTAACCGAAAAAGGTGTATGTTGGAGCACATCGCAAAATCCTACAACAGCTGATAATAAAACCATTGATAATGGCGCTGGGAGCTTTATAAGTAACTTAACAGGCCTGCAGGCAAACACCACTTATTATGTAAGAGCTTATGCCATAAATTCTGAAGGCACAGGATACGGAAATTCTGTTTCGTTTAAAACACAACTTGGTTCCAAAATAATATTTAATCCTGCTCTTTCGTATGGCTCATTAGCAGACATTGATGGAAATACCTATAAAGTCATCACCATAGGCACACAAACATGGATGGCAGAAAATTTACAAACCACCAAGTTTAACGATGGAACACCTATCTCTTCGGTAACCGATGGTAAAACATGGGCAGGTTTATCCACACCGGCCTATAGTTGGTACGATAACAATGAACAAGTATACAAAAAAATGTTTGGTGCTTTGTATAATTGGTATGCCGTTAATACAGGTAAGTTATGTCCTGCTGGTTGGCATGTATCAACCAACACCGAATGGGCAACATTAATAACCTATTTAGGTGGCAGTACTGTTGCAGGAGGTAAATTAAAGGAAGCCGGTACAAGTCACTGGGATGCTCCAAATACAAATGCAACCAACGAGAGCGGTTTCACTGCACTTCCTGGTGGAGGTCGTTCGGTTTATTTTATTGGTTCGGATTTATCCGATCATTACGGTGATTATATAAGTATTGGGGATGAAGGTCTTTGGTGGACCTATACAAATACGAATAAAGCAATATATCAAAATATGTATTCGGAAAGCAATGGTGTAATTACCGAAGATAACGCAACTGAAGGGGTTGGTTTTTCTGTTCGTTGTGTTAAAGATTAATACATGGTGATTGTTAATATAAATGGCATCGGCTAGCAAGCGTTTGCAACACGTGCTATGTTTAACAGTCATTTATAAAGGTATTTGCGCAGCAAGTTGTAAAATAAATCACTCAAATATTGTGCTTTGTTTGAATGTTTTCTACTTTGGGGGAAAAATAGTTATAAAAGGAAATTACTCAATGAAAGAAATGACCAATATGAAACACAAGCGATTAAAATTATGTGCCATATTCCTGGTAGGATTTGGGTTAACAGGATTACACGCACAAACAAGTGTTAACGCCACAGGCGGTAATGCTTCGGGCAGCGGAGGCTCGGCAAGCTATTCCGTTGGACAGGTTGCGTACCAAGCCAACACCGGCACAAGCGGTTCGGTGACGAAAGGTGTACAGCAACCGTTTGAAATTTTGGTAGTAACAGAACTTGATGAAGCCAAGGTCATAAACCTTACGCTTTCTGCTTATCCAAATCCTGCTACCGATTTCATAGAGCTAAAAGTTGAAAGTGAAAAGTTAAAAGATCTGAGTTACCAGTTATTTGACATGAACGGAAAACTTATACGAAGCGAAAAGATTACGGGGAATAAAACAAGCATTGTTATGACCAAACTGTTACCCTCCGCATATTTTATAAAAGTAATACAGGCAAACAAAGAAATAAAGACCTTTAAAATCATTAAAAACTAACCAATATGAAAATATTTACGCTTTTAGTAGCCGTGTTTTTAACGGCAAGTTTGTTTTCGCAATCACCCGAAAAAATGAGCTATCAGGCAGTAATACGCAATGCAAGTAATAATTTGATTTCAAGCAAAACTGTTGGAATGAAAATCAGCATACTTCAAGGCTTAGCCGATGGTACAATTGTTTATGCCGAAACACAAACCCCAACCACCAATGCAAATGGTTTGGTAAGCATTGAAATAGGAAACGGAACAGTTGTAAGTGGAAATTTTACCACCATAGACTGGACAAAAGGACCTTATTTCCTCAAAACAGAAACGGACCCGGCAGGAGGTACAAATTATACTATAACAGGAACAAGCCAGTTATTGAGCGTTCCTTATGCTTTACATGCAAAAACTGCCGAAAGTGTTACAGGTACTATTACCGAAACCGATCCTGTTTACAGTTCTTCAATAGCCAGTAATATAACTGCAACCGATACTACGAAATGGAATAATAAATTGGATACCGAAACCCAAACGCTCAACGATGTCCTCACGCAAAGTAATTCTGCTAATAATAAAAGCATTATCAACCTTGCTAACCCTGTAAATGACCAGGATGCCGCAACAAAAGCATATGTAGATGCTTTATTAATAAGAGTAAAAGCTTTAGAAGATGCAGCAGAATCAGAAGTTCTAAATAATGGTTTTACGGACTACAGAGACGGTAATCATTATAATGCTGTTAAAATTGGCAATCAAATATGGATGGCTGAAAATCTGAAGTATTTACCGACTGTAGCTAAAAATAGTGAAGGTTCATTTAGCTTACCTTTATATTACGTTTATGATTACAATGGCAATAACATAACTGAAGCCAAGGCAATATCCTATTATAATACTTATGGTGTATTATATAACTGGCCTGCTGCAATGGCAGGCAGCGCCAGCAGTTCAACAACCCCAAGCGGAGTTCAGGGAGTTTGCCCAGCTGGTTGGCATTTACCCAGTGATGCGGAATGGTCTGAACTTACAGCTTCTCTCGGAGAATCAGTTGCTGGTAGCAAATTAAAAGAAAGTGGAACAACGCATTGGCTTTCACCCAATACCAACGCATCGAACGCAACCAACTTTTCTGCACTTCCAGGTGGGGACCATAACCAATACGGTCTTTTCAGCAATGCGGGACGTTTTGGTAATTGGTGGAGTGCAACTGAGATCTATAACCAATTATCCAAAGCGTGGTTCCGAAAAATGTTCTACAATCAGGAAAATGTTAGCAGAATCTATAATGATAAAGAGCAGGCGTATTCTGTTCGGTGCGTGAGGAACTGATTAGTTTGTATCCCAAATATAGCGCGCGTTTGCAACGCGTGCTCTTTTTGAAGTCGCTTATAACGACATTTGCGCAGCAAGTTGACCATTTATTTCTTGTATTGTCACTGAATTATAGTATGAACCTATCGCCACGCCATGACTAATAGGGGGAGAAGATGGAACTTTTACAGCAAAAAACTGGCAGGTGCAACCATCGGGATTACTTGGCCGGTAAAGATATTTTCGATTCAATAAAGCAGACTAAAGTTGTAATCCCTTCCATTTACAAAAAATGCAGGGATCAATAACATCCGCTGTCGCGTCCGTCCATCCTGATAATATTTTCACCGGGAAGTTTCAGTTATCAATACAAAAGGATTTTTATTTGTATTGAACATTTATGAATCGGGGGTGTTCCTTTAAATCATATTTTACATTAATAACCTCCTCCCCATGAAAAGACACCTATTGTTAATCCCGACTTTTCTAATAGCAGGTACCATTTTGCTAATTTCCTGTTCGAAAGATGGAGCAGAAGGACCTAAAGGTGAAACAGGTTCTGCAAATGTTATCTATTCCGATTGGTTTACCGCTGATAGTTTTAGCCAGACAACAATTTTTGGCATAAAGAATTTTTCGTTTAGTAAAAGCGTTCCTGCGATAACAAAAGCGATAATAGACAGCGGATTAGTTATAACATATGGAAAACTTTCCGGATATAATGTCTCCGTTTGGCCCGCTAATCAAATATCAGCCCTCCCAATAATTGTAACTTATGTAACAGGAAATACACAGGTTGATACATGGTCCTCTCATATATATGAAGGTAAATTGAGTATAAACTTTACGAACAGCACCAACTTTTACAACGACATCTCTAAAACGCACAGCTTTAGATATGTAATTATTCCCGGGGGTGTACATGAATCGAAAGGAAGCGCTTCATTTATTTCGAATTCAGAACTCTTTCCTGATTTTGAAAAAATGAGCTATGATAAATTATGTCAATACTTCCATATAGAGAAATAATCAAATTGAGATGCGGGTTATTCCTTATATAGCCATGTAATTCGAACTTATCTGCTTTAATTTCTCAATAACATCCGCCCTTGGCAAGCGCGCGTTTGTAACGCATGCTTTTCTTAATCGTCGTTTATAACGACATTTGTGTAGTAAATTGTACCGTATATTTTCTATATTGTCACTGATTTATAGTATGTACCTATCGCCACACCATGGCTAACCAAAAAATAACCCTACTTATCGGGAAAACCATTCGCGAGGGTAAATACCTTAACTATTATTTACCTCGAATATAAGGCATCGCAAAATTAGCAGTTAGCCCCATAAGTTGCTTAGTTCAGTCTTGTAATTTGCCTGTTCTGCAAATAAAATTCCGGGAAGCAATCACAGAGAAGTGCAAAAGTTAAAAAACTTCTGAACTCCTCTGTGTTTCTGTTTATTTGTATTTTCGTTATGCAACAAAAAAGGTATCAAAAAATGCGTCTTATTCTTTAGTGGCTCTTGTAGCTGGTCCACCTGAACGCATTTCGTTGGCATATTCTTTAACCAAAGCTAACTTTGCCGTTTCAGTAAGTATAGAATTCTGAATTTTGATCCCACTCTCTTCTTTCAAAAGATTATTTTTAAGTGTAAGAATTTGGTCAAGAAGGTCAAACATTTTGGGCATATCGGCTTTTTTCTGGTTCAAATGTTGTATCCATAGCGGATTTACACGGTTACAGTAGGCATCATAACAAGGAGGTTCGTTTTTGGCAAAATATTCGTCAATTGCTTTTTGATTTACACATGCCTCGCCAACATATTTGGGCTCGGGAGCACCTTTTTTAACCTTTTCCAGTGCAACTTTCAAATCGGCATCGGCCAGCTTCTCCTGTCGCTCAAGTTCTAGTCCCATTCTGCTCCATTTGTCAACATAGGTCGAAAATTGATTTTCCAATTCATTAATTTTCGCGTTACTGGCGTACGTCTCAGCATTACGGCTCTGTAATGATTTATTTTTGGCAGCTCCTGTGCTTCGTTGAGAATAGGAGCTGGCCCACTGCTCAATTTCCTTATCACTCATATTCTCAAGTTTCTTGGCCTCCTCCATAGAAATGCCATAATCGGACATCATCTTTTGGTTGGCAATCTCTTCTCCATCACTTTCGTCGTCGGAATTTTTCATGGAATTTAACTTACTTTCAGGAATTCCGTATTTTCTATACCACATTCTTTGTCATCTGATTTTCAGTTGGAAGTTGCTTTTCCAGTAACTCCACATCTCTTTCTATATTTGAAATAACCTTTGTAACCTGGTTATTGTAAGTGTTATCCTCGGCATCCGAAAAAGAGCAATATCGGGAAGGCAAAGGAGGAAGCTGAGACAGATGTTTTTGCGCAAGATTTTGCGAGAAAGCATTCAACTGAAAAAACAGTACTATAAAAAAGAAAAATACTTTCATACTTAGAACGACTTGGATTTTAACTGATAGTTAATGTCGAAATAGAATCGTGGTTGCTCGTCAGTATCGCCCCAACCGGTAGCAAATCTTTTAACAATACCAGACTGAAGTGACACCCAATAGTAATCGATTATTTTAGCATCGGCTGAATAGGTTTGTTTTATTTTAATACATCCTGCGAATGTACCAGCGGGGACAGTGACACTCTCGGTAGTTGAAACTATTTCGCGTGATATGTCTCCTAAAACCTCGTCTGTCCATGGAGCTGTCCACTTTTTCCCAACCGTATTGTTTTTATAGATAAGAGGAAACCAGTTATCGGCAAAAGTACCGCTTTCTTCAGCAAAAAAATCGTCGCCTGCATACCATTGAAAGTCGTTACTCAGTACTCCCAACGGATTCACAAAATCAATGTGACAGAAATTTTCACTATCAATCGTCTTAATTTTATAGATAACAGTAGTTGAAGCGGTTGCTCCTTCCATCATTACATCGTAAGTCCAGGTATTATTTTCTTTTACAAAAGGGAATACTGAAGATGGATTGTTTGAATCGTCGGTATTATCATCCTTACTGCAGGAAACTAAAATAGCGGAACAAACAAACATTAGAAAAAAAGTGTAAATAGTCTTCATAATTAAATTTATTTAAAAAGAGGAAATGTTAAACAAACCCAAAAATAGCTGAGTGAATATTATTAAAAATCCTCCTTTTGGGGGATATTTTAAACTTTATTTAAAGACCGATAGTCCATGCCAAAATATCTTCGAACCGGTGCCTGAGACCTATCCATGGGTATTTTTTTATTATCCCTCAGCTAGCGTGCGTTCAATGTTATTAAGTTCAGAATAACAAGATTCATGCGACTCCATCCAGAGTCGGGTATAGGGTAAACATCAATCGCGGTCAATTCTATAGACATATGACTCCTCCGGAGTCGTCATAACAGTTTAAGCTATATAGAGAAAGTGGCTCACTTTCCGACAGTGGACGGAAGGAAATCAAAGAATTTTTGGCCCCCAAGCAAGCAATGAAATGTACTGATTTAGGATGCTGCTTAAATCTTATGTTTAATCAGTATGATTTGTGGCCATCTACCTATTATGGCGTTGATATAAGTCCGAAGACCATTCAATTGTTGCATGAGTTCGTCCGGAAGAAAAACATATTGGTAGGAGGTTTGCATTGTTGCAGCATACATAAAACCCCGTTTGACGATAATTATTTTCAAATAGCCACATGTATTGGTATTCTTGAATACTTTGAAAAAGATTTCGTTTACGAAGCAATCGTTGAAGCACATCGCATCATACAACCCAATGGAAAATTCGTTTTAGATATTCCCAACTTCGAAAGTCCGGTTTTTGAAGTAACCAAACTTATTGAAGCATATTTAGGAAGACCTGACCAGTTTGATATGCCCATTCATGAATTTGAAAATCTGGTAAAAAAATATTTGAAATTGCGAAAAAAGAAGACGTTGCAGGAATGACGCAATATTTTCTCATATCACGATGATTGGATGTTTTCATGATCGTCAGGCCTTAAAATGGTAAATATTTTGCAACCAACGGGGACCAGCTGCCGCGCGTTTGCAACGCGTGCTTTTTTTAAGCATTTAATGATGGTTTTGACTGTTAGGCTAGCTTTCATTTTTATAGTTTGTAAGCGGCCGTAATTTATTCAATTTGAGGTTACCTCTTTTTATTAGTTTATAAAATGGTTACCGTTTTGTTTATTAAGTCAACTTAAATTAAAACTCATTCAGGGGTGGAATTACCGGATACGAAAGTTCTTTAAGCTTATCCTGGTCGCCATTGAGGAAATTAAGATCTACAAGCCCTTTAACAAAATCTAATTTACCTTTATTGGTTGCCTGCCACAAGTGATGTTCGCAGGTTGGTTTGGCTTTATAGTTTGCTATCCAGAGTTTGCATTTTTTAAGGATATCTTTATCGAAATATAGCTGGCTAAATCCATAATTGCAATACACAATAGGATAGATACCAAGGCTTTCGTATACAGTGTTTATAAAGGACGTAAGTTCCTTCATTACCTTGGCTTTATTTTTAGGGATACTGCGCGTGTATTCGGCATCCAAAACCGGCAACATATCTCCCGACTGATATTGTAAAGTTGAAAGAAATTTGTCGGCTTGTTCCTTTCCTGTGCATTGATAAGAGAAAAAATGATAAGAACCTACGGGAATACCCAATTTCCGGGCTTCAGAATAATACGTATTGTACTTATCATCTTGTATTGTAGTACCTTCTGTGGCTTTAATAAACATAAAATCAGGTTTATCATTACTCATTAGGTCCCAATCAATAAAAGGTTGATGGTGCGAAATATCAATACCCCACAAGCACCCTATATTTTTAATAGAATCAAGAGTAACTTCCGGTCGGGTATCAATTCTTCGAACCCTATGTTTGGTATGAGTATATTTTTTGGTATAAGTATGTTTTACCGGAGTCTTTTTATGACTAACCTGCGCTACTGCAAACTGAGAAATAATTATCAGATTTATAATGAGTATGATCTGTCTTTTCACGTTAATCCTAATTAATTAAAACCTTGCATGACAATGTAAATATTAAAATTCGAACAGACAAGATGTTTTCGAACATTTAATATTTTTATACATTAACATTCGAAGTAACATCGTTCGTCAAATTATTACGAATAATAAAAAAATAAGTTACTTGCTATCTCGGATATTCTGACCGTGAGGCTTTGATGGTGGTTTGGGTGCAGACAACTAGTCCGTGCCAGCCAGAGAAAACAAGGATTATCCCAAAGTCGGAATCTTTGCTCAAAGAAAGAAAGATAGATAGACCGAATCATATTGGAGCAACTATTGTAAACTTGATTCGTCGAGACAATCGAAAATTGATTGTTAGGAATCTTGATGCAATAGATGGGACTCCAGCTAGCGCGCGTTTGCAACACGTGTTTTTTTTAAGTCGTTTATAACGACATTTGCACAGCAAATTGTAAAAATAAACCGCCCAACTGTTGTGCTTTGTTTGAATGTTTTCTATTTTGGTAGCACAAAAAATTATCTGGCGGATGAGAGAAAGGGCATTGATAGTCCGCAATCCGCTAATGTTGACGTGGAAGTCTGATTTTAAGAGTAAGAAAAATGAATAGTAAAATTATTTATCCAAGAACCGGAGATAAGGAAACCGTTTATTTAAAACCGGTAATTACAAAACCCAATATTGTTGTTGGAGATTACTAGTGATGCGTTAACTTTTTAAAACAATTTATAATTAATTATAAATTAATAATTTATAGACGTTCTTTGATTTTTTGATTTGATTTGAAAAGTAGCTTTACAAGCTTAATTGTGAAGCTATGAACTCTGGTAAATATGTTTTTTCTCAACTGTTACAGTTTTTTCCACGGTATGAATTTGAAAAATATGTATCTGCATATAATGGCGATTTCAGAGCCAGAGAACTAAATTGTTGGAATCAGTTTATCCAATTGTTTTTTGGCCAATTAACATCAAGAAATTCTCTTAGGGCTACATCATCGTTGGTGATATTGCATACATAGTTAATAAAAATGGCGAAATAGCAGCTATAAACATAAAATCAAAAGAACTATTGTGGAGTTTTAAGACAGACGATACCATGTTTCGATGTCCTGCTGTTTCAAAGGACGTAGCAACAGTAATAACAACTCACGGACATATTTATGGCTTGGATACTAATAATGGTAAGGTTCTGTGGTCTTCTTATAAAGAAGGGCTTGGCTACACCAATACCATAATAGCCCACGACATGGTATATGTTGGTTGCGCTGATAATTATTTATATGCTTTTAATCTAAAAACAGGCAAAGAGTTTTGGAAATTCAAATCGGATAGTCCTGTAAATACTCCATTAGTAAATGATGGGATTATTTATTTTACAAGTGGCAATTATTTATATTCAATTCAATAAAGCACAGGGACTCACACGTGGCATTAGGCACGGGCTGTGTTGCGATGGAAGCTCAGGAGCGTGAATTTGTTTTTCTTTGTTACGATAAGGCAAAAGAATTAATTGTGAAGTTTTTCCCCGAATTTGTTAACTTCTCGGGTAATTCGATTCTCAATGTCGACTACGCCGCATATCTCGAAATGGACGAATGGGTTTACGACTTTTATTACATCGCTGGGGATTATCTAAACAACGCATATCCTGACGACTATGATTTGTAATTTCGCTTGAAACACTGTAATAAGCAATACCATTTACCCTTTACTGCATCTCAATTTTGTCGATATCCAGCGTATAGTAGCTGTTGAAATCCTTTTTTAAACCCCGTGCCTTTAGGTTAAGGATGTTTCCGGTACGCGAAATGGTTACATAAAAGTATAAGGGTTTGTTGTTTTGTTGAATCAGGTCGGTATAAAAACGCTTACCTGGCAAACGGAGCGGTTGCGTCAATCCGCCACCACCGCCAAGTACCAGAAAATACTTGTTGGGATTGTTTTTGAAATATTCGAGGTTGTGCGAATGACCACTCAACAGCAATCTTGCTTTGGGAGAACTGTTAAAACGAGGCAGCACCAATTTGTGTACAGCTTTTGAAGGACTCACAATTGTGCTGTTGGTGAAAGGAGGATGATGCAGACAAACGATGATTACTTTCACACCCGGATCGGCATCGAGCGAATCCATTTTCGACCCATACCATTGCTGTTGTTGAAAAATTTGCTCACGCGTAAGCCTTTTATAATTGGAATTGAGCATAACCACGGCCATTGAATCGGAAGTAATGCAATAGCCCACCAATGAATTCCCGTGGAACCGTTTGCTGTAATTCATAATTCCTTCCTTAGGGGATCTGTAATATTCGTGATTTCCGGGAATAGCATGTACCTGCGTCTGCACTTTTGAAAGCCGGTTCAGAAATGTATCAATCGGAGTCCATGAATGTTTATTGGAACCCGCCGAAGTAATATCGCCCAGAAAAAACAAATACGAAGGGTGCTGACGGATGATATCAGAAAAAAGACTGTCGCGGGCCTCTTCGTTGCGATAAGGTGAAAGGCGCATGGTTTCTATTTTCATTGGCAGCTGGCAATCGCTAATAAAGTATAATTTTTGGGGTGACGAAACGGGCTGTGCGCAAACATAGCAAATATCCACCGTTATGGAAATTAAACAAAGTAAAGCAATGCGGTGCATGAGCCAACAATTATTCATAAGAAACAATTAAGAAAACAATTCAAAGATTAATAAGAAATTGGAGGAAAGCAAAGCGAAATATGAAGTACTAACACGCCCGGGAAAATTTTGTTTATTACCAGTCCCCGTAAACTACTCTAAGTACTCTAAGTACTCTAAGCACTCCAAGTACTCCAAACTTTCCCCTCTTTAGGGTAATTAGTGGTTTATTTACTATTTTTGAACATTACTAATAACCTAAATTAAAACGATGAGACAATTAATGCACTTTACATTCCTCTGTTTAATTGCAGTAGGGTTAGCTTTTACCGGGTGTAGTCCCAAAACTAATCAAAACCAGGAACCAGTTGTTAAAACCACTTATGGCGAAATATCCGGCAGTATTGAAGATAGCATATATAGCTTCAAAGGGATTCCCTATGCTAAGGCCGAACGGTTTATGGCTCCACAGGATCCTGATGCGTGGGACGGAGTGCTCGAGTGTAAGAACTTTGGGCCTGTAGCTAAACAGGTAGTTGCCTGGATCACCGATTCTACTATGGACGAGAAAAAACTGTTTAATCTCAATGTATGGACACAGAGCATTTCGGATGGTAAAAAGCGTCCGGTAATGGTATGGTTGCATGGTGGCGGTTTCTTTGTTGGAAGCAGCAACGACCCTATGACTTATGGAAAAGCTCTGGCTAAAAAAGGCGATGTGGTTATGGTATCCGTAAACCACCGCTTGAATATACTTGGTTATATGGATTTGTCGGCATGCGGTCCGGAATATGCCCAGTCAGCCAATGCGGGTATGCTCGATATTGTAAAAGCCCTCGAGTGGGTTAAAAAGAACATTGAAAGCTTTGGAGGCGATCCTTCCAATGTAACCATTGTTGGTGAATCGGGAGGTGGTGGCAAAGTAGGCACACTCATGTGCATGCCTGCTGCAAAAGGCTTGTTCCATAAGGCAATCATTCAAAGTGGAACGCTGATTAATGTAATGACCCAGGAAAAATCGCAGGCTCTGGCTTTGGAAGTGCTCAAAAATTTAGGACTTACGCCAAACGACGTGAAAAAGCTGGATACCATATCCTACGCTGCTCTGGTAAAAGCCGGAAACGACGCCGTATTAAAAATTTCTGGCCCAAGAAAACCCGGAGCGCCAAGCATGTTTGGTTTCACTCCATCGGTAGATGGTGAAGTGTTGCTTCAGCAACCTTTCAGCCCCGCATTTGCCGATATTTCAAACGATATACCATTGATGATGGGTACCACATTAAACGAACTCATGCCTGTAGCTTATGGTGAAAAAAACCTGACATTGGAACAGGCGAAAGAGCGGTTATCCAAACAATATGGTAACAAAACCAATCAGTATGTTGAACTATTCGCAAAGGCATACCCTGATTATACTCCCCAGGATCTACTTTCCATCGATGTTAATTTCAGGCCGAATACCATACGAACTGCTGATGCAAGGGGTAAACTGGTAAATACGCCATTTTACGTTTATTTCCTGGCATGGAAAAGCCAGGTGGATAGTGCATCGAAAGGTTCATTTCATGGCTTAGACATTCCTTTGGCATTCAATAATGTCGATCTGAGAGCAGATTGGACCGGCAACACAAAAGAAGCATGGGAATTAGCTGACAAAATGAGCGCTGCGTGGTTAAACTTCGCTAAAACAGGTAATCCCAATGTAGAAGGTAAGTTGCCTGCATGGAAACCATATACTGCCGAAAATGGCGAAACGATGTATTTTGATAATAATTGCAGAATTGTAAATAACCATGACCGGGAATTAATGAATTTCATTATGTCTAGTAAATAAAACCGCGTTTCTGCAAACCCAAATATGGAATACCTCACTTTTGTGCTATCGAAGAATAGCCAAAGTGAGGTATTTCTTTATTTAAAGCTTATTACAGTTATCTCAAATGGCTCTGATCACCGTCTATAGAATCGATAACGAATCATAACTCCTAACTCCGGATAGAGTCACATGAATCTCGATGTTCTTAACTTAATAGCATTGAACGCTCTCCAGCAAGGAAACTAATATACCGCAGCGCCACAAATTGCAAAACACTTAAAAATAACTTCCCAAAATATTGTGCTTTGTTTGAATGTTCTCTACTTTGGAGGTGCGAAAATGTGCTTTGATATAGCCAAACAACCATTCAAACATAAAATGATTGAGAAAAAAGACCTGAATACCGAATACATATCCCGAATCAACCGCACATTTGATTATATTGAATCAAATATAGAGAAACCAATGACGCTTGAAGAATTGGCAGCGGTTGCTAATTTTTCTAAATTCCATTTTAATCGGATTTTCCAGTCCATTGTGGGAGAAACACCCTTTCAGTTTATTTTACGCGTTCGACTTGAAAAAGCAGCAACATTAATAGTGACCCATAAAAAAGAGAGCATCTCCGAAATAGCGTTCAAATGCGGATTTTCCGATATCTCCATTTTTTCGCGGAATTTTAAGAGCTATTTCCAAATTTCTGCCTCCCAATACAGGGTTAATAAATCGGACAATAGCAATTTAAGTCAACAGGATAGCAATTGCCATCAAAGTGATGAGCGGCCAACCCAATATTTTTGTCCCGAATTACAAACCATTAAATGGAGGACAAATATGAAATTAAACAAAAGTGTGGAAGTAAAAGAACTTCCTAAAATGACAGTAGCCTACATCAGGCACATTGGCCCCTATAAAGGGAACGATAAACTATTCGAAAATATTTGGAATAAATTGTTTACGTGGGCCGGACCCAGAGGTTTAATAGGAGGTAAGGACTTCAAATCGTTGGTTGTTTATCATGACGATCCCAATGTTACAATTGAAGACAAGCTGAGAATGAGCGTTTGTATTACAGTACCTGCCGAAACTAAAGTTGAAGGAGAAGTGGGGAAAATGGAAATTGAGCCTGCTAAGTATGTAATTGCACGTTTTGAGCTTACCGCCCAGGATTTTCAGCAAGCATGGGGTTGGGTATACGGTCAGTGGTTTCCAACAAGCGGCTACCAACCCGATGATAAACCTTGTTTTGAAATGTACCCGGAAGAACCTAAAGACGGAAAATTCACTGTTGATATCTGTGTACCTGTAAAACCCTTGTAAAGACAAACAGAGAGAACCTGTGTCGTGCAGGTTCTCTTTTTAAACGAGTTCAAGAGCTGAATTACGCGCTACAATATAAAGACGTGTAGCGGTAATCTGTTTCCAGAAATCAATAAAGCACATGGAGTCGCATGAATTTGGTTATTCTTAAACTTTTAAAATTAACAGAGGTATAATGAATACGAATATGTTTCTCTATGTTGAAATTTATAAACAGACACTTATAGTTTAATTACCTTCTTCGAAAAAATGCGCTTTTTATTCGTATAGCCCTGTAAGAAATATACCCCGGCCGGAAGCGATTCAATATTCATTGGAGAATGGTCAAAACCAGGTTTCACCAACTTCGTATTTCCGTAAATATCCGTTATCCTGACCTCGCTGCATGCTTCAGGTGGATCTATATAAATGGTTCCGGAAGCCGGGTTGAGATAGATATTTACATTGTAGTTTTCATACATGGGCTTAATACCTGTAAGTAAACCTCCATTGTTATAAACCACCACCACATCGTTTGCTGTTGTTGCTACAATCTCGGGGAATACATCCTTATTCAAATCGGAAACCAAGATGTGATGAACAGCACCAGGCAGCCGAATTATTTTTACATAACGAAAACCCTCATTACCCAAGCCTTTAAACAGAAACAGACTATCTGTGGTTTCGCCGGACATATTGTAATGCGAAACAATCAGATCGGGATACGAATCGTTGTCGATATCAGCAATGGTCATGGCACCGGGACGTAACCCGGGAAAGGTAATCTTCAATGGTTTTAGATTGAACATGGTGTCCGCTTCACCCAAATGTACCAGAATGGAATCCTGGGGATCCGTCGATTCAAAATCCGAAAAGCCCAAAATCAGGTCGGGAGAGTTGTCCTTGTTGATATCGGCAACAACAGAAGTGGCTCCATAAACCGGCCAGTATTTTAATTTAAAAGAGCTGTCGGCCTGTTGATAGAAAATGGCAAGCCAGGAGCGGGTAGACACAACAATGTCCTTTAAGTGATCGCCGTTTTTATCGGTTACAAACATGCCGTTGTTTCCGGATAATAGCGTAGGGAAGGTGTCGGTCTTTCTCAGGTTGCCTGTATTATCCCCATTATAAATATGTAAAGTAACTGGATTAGCCGAGCCGGAGGTGATGCCAATTACATCCTGTATGCCATCGTTATTAATGTCGTTGTACATAACAGTAGTTGCATGGCCTCCCATATTGTAGTCGGCCACAAAAGTGAAATTATTGCCGGTACTTCCTTTTAACAGGCGAAATCCATTGTGCCAATATCCGCTAATAAGCAGATCGGGGTACGAATCGTTATTGATGTCGGCCATATCGAATAGCCCATAGTTGTACTCCTTTCGCAATACTATGGGAGTTTGAAAAGAACCATCTCCCACACCATAGAGTAAAGCAAAAAGCGTGTCACTGGCTGGTGAAATAACAGCTACATCCGGAATTTCATCCTGGTTAAGATCCACAACTTTCATTCCTGCTGGTTTAAAGCCAACGGAGAATGATTGAAAAGTGCTACTTGATTGTGCTGCTATGGAAGAAACAACAACATAATTAAGAAAAAACAGGAACAAAAAACTACGGTAACTCATCGATAAAGGTTTGGTTGAGTGTTCCATATAACCAACAGGAAATGATTTTGTTCGGGAGGTATTTGCCTGTTCTGACATGGTTTACAAAGTTTCATTGCTCGTTGGAATATTTTCTACTTTGAAGTACAAATAGTTATTCATGAAGTTTGGATGATTTTTGGAATAAATCCAAAACCAGGCAACATGAGACGAAAATATACGTAGCTATATGAGATTCGGAAATACGTATGAACATAAAAAAATATAAAATCAATTGAAATGGGACTATTCGATTTATTCAGGAAGAAGGAAGTGATTCAGGAAAACAATCTTGTATCAAAAAGCGATTTTGACCATTCAGAACCCGTTAGCGATAATACAAATTACGCCGCCGAATTTGGAGCTAAGCTGCCAATAGATATTATTTACGGATTCTTAACGGAGAATTTCGAAACCAAAGCATACAACGATGCGCTTACAAACCCCGATAAATCCTATAAAGAAACCAATATTGCTATAATTCGAAGTAACCTGGAAGTGAAATTTAAGCAGGTTATGTTGAAATATGAAGATATGTTGCGGGAAATAGACTTCCACATTCAATCACGGGAACAAGCCGGATTAACAGACATTGTAGGGTTATTAGAATCGAAGAAAGATACGTACGAAAAACATGTTGAAGAATTAAAAAAGATGAAGCAAGATCTTGATAAAGATGAACTTTATATGACAGGTATCTTTAAATCGTACGAAGCGGGATTTACACGTGGACTCGCTTCTCTTTCATTACACAACTTACGTATAGATAAAGGCATATGAAAAACTGGTGGTTTAAGATAGGCTGTTTTTTAACAGGATGGAATTCGAAAATTTTAGAATCCTGCACAGAATCAAGCAGAAAACAACTGAAAAAATATACTTCTGCCATTTTAATTCTGATCATTCTTTGGTCATTTATAGGATATTCTTTCGCCGAGCGATATGTGCATGCTCCCTGGTGGGGATGTTTACTTACAACCCTAATTTTTGTAGTTATTGTTATACAAATTGAACGACAGATTATTTTAACGGTAGGTAAAAATAATTGGCTGGCATCATTCCGGCTTATAATAGCCTTTATTATGGCTATAATCGGATCTGCAATACTGGACCAGATCATATTCAAAGAAGACATTGAAAAAAAAATGATCGAAATAGTGGACAGGCAGGTAAATGAACAACTTCCTAATCGCTTAACAATAATTAATACCAAACTTCAGGAACTTCAGAGTGAAATTGATTCGTTGGATAGGAAAAATCTCGAATTATATGCAGAAATATCATCACGCCCAACTATCGAAACAGTTTCCACTGTCAGAAGTCCTATGTCGGTACGAAAATCAAATGGAGCTGATTCTATTGTGTTTAAGACTACAATTTCAAAAAATCCCATTTCTAATCCTAAAATGAAGGAAGCAGAAATAAATAATCAACATTTGGAAATACTGCGTAAACAGCAGGAGGATTATACACACAATAAAATAGATGCAGAGGCTTCACTTCGTGATGAATTAAAATCGAAACAAGGTTTCCTGGAAGAATTAAACGCCATGATCGAAATATTAATGGAAAGGCCAGTTGCCTTGATTTTCTATATTGTACTTTTTGCATTCCTCATGTCGCTTGAGTTATTTGTTGTTGTTAGTAAATTAGGCGACCAGAGAAGCGATTATGATTTAGTTATTGAATACCAGCTTGAGCAGAAGAAAAGAACTTTAAACGAATTGGTAAGATAAACAACTTATTCTCAGGAATCGGATTCAATAGCTGAGATAATTGACAGAAATTGTTCGTTCATTTTTTGTAATCCCCGGTAAGATTTTAATTGATGTAACATGTTGGTCGGTACAGGCGAGACGCTTTGGATCCTGTCGTTTTACGAAAGTTCTGGATTCGAAAAGTCGCACCAGGTAAAGAATTTCTTTACCGATAACTACGATCACCCTTTGTTTGATGGCGACATCCAACTGGTGGACCACAAAACGCATAAAGTATAGGAAATTAACCGCCCAGCTATTGCGCTTTGTTTAAATGTTTTCTATTTTGTGGGTACAAAAATTATCCGGCAGGATTGGAGATGTTGAAGAAAGAGAAGGAGTTCGGATATTTTTGGATTATTACTTTTTACTATAGAATAAAACTATACGAAACATAATCATGAAAAAACTAACATTTCTAACGCTAACTATCCTGGGTATTGCTGTAATCTTTTTTCAAGGATGTAATTCGGGTTTGCCGGATATTAAACAGGGAGAATTCTTTGTTAAATCTTCGCTGGCAAACAAAGCCGTTGCAGGAGAGGAAATAACTCTATACTATCACATTCGCGAGGGGGAACAAGTAGAGTGTTTTTACATAACTTTTACCGACAGCTCGCAAAATAATGACGATCAATTTTACCCGGTAATCCAATCGGGCGATAGTGTAGTAAGCCTGAAGCTCTTTGTTCCCGGAAATTGTATTAATGTTTATGCTTTGGTAGTAAGCAATTACAATTGCAGGATAGAGGGATATGCCCGTACAGATTTTCTCACCTATACCAAAAATGGAGAACTGCCGGAAAAGGCTACCGGATTATTGTTAAAAAGCTATTACGAGAACGGCGATACCCTCAAAGCAGATTCTTTAATGAAGGAATCGCTATTAAAGAACCCCGGTAATCTTATGGTATTGCGGGAATATTGGTATTGGCTGGAAAGCAATGAAAGATACGCTCAGCTTCAACTGGAAATTGACAGGATTAAACAGATGCGAACAAAGGAAGCCGACCAAAAGTATGCAATTCTTTGCGAGGGATATAATTGGATAGGCCAGATAGACTCTATGGAAACTTATCTCGAAAAATATATTGCCAGTTCTGATCATCCAGTGTTTGCTTCGGATCTGAAACATAATTTGTACTATTTATATTTCAGCAATAACAAAGAGTTTAAAAATTACGACCGGTTGAACCAGTTAATCGCGCAAAAATGCCCGTTATCGAAATCAGCCGATTTGTACCTCGAAGAAATAATAGCAAATGGCATAAAGGATCCGCTGGCCGAAAGTGTGATTACCAAAAAGCTGAACGATTCAAAAGAAGCTTTATATTTTCAGGCATTATATGCATTACATGTACTTAAGGACCCGGCCAGAGCCAGGAATGCTGCTATAAATTATATCGATTTCAACAAGAAGGCATATTTCCCTAAATCAGAAATGTCCTCCGAGGTAAAGTATATTATAAGAATGCCCAAAATATTCAGCTTACTTTCCGAAATTGCTGCCAGCAACAAGGAATCGTACGATTATATCCTGAAAGCGATAGAATATAATAGAGACGGCGAGAATCTGGCTCCACTACATAGTAAAGCAGCCCAATGTGCTTTCAAATTAAAAGATAAGACAAAAATGGAATTCCATTTGAAACAGATTTGCAAACTAGGGAAACTGCTCGTTGCACAAGAAGCTCTGAATGAAATATATCCCAACTCAAATAATACGGAGAAACTATCGGCATTATATAAAAGTATAGCCGCTTTTTGCGATTCCGTGCCGGATTTAAAATTTGTTATCAATGCATCTACAACGGTATCGACCTCCGATAATAAGATATTGTTTATCAATTTGTGGTCGCCGGGTTGTATTCCTTGCGTAAGGGAAATTCCTGCTTTGAATAAGTTAAGAAGCGAGTTTTCCAAAGAAAATATAGCCTGGTTGGCGGCAGACTTTGGGAAATATAATGATGATTTACCCGAAAAATTTATAGGCTGGAGCATTTACCAAAACAATGAAAAGGTAAACAAAGCGCTTTATAAAATCAGTGCCATTCCGCAAACCTATATCATCGATAAAAACAGAAAAGTGCGGTATCATTCTGTCGGTTTTTACGATTACACAAATGAAGAAGAAAAACTGGTTCTCGAAATGCTGCTGAAAGAAATATAATAACTTAAAAAGCTTATGCAGTATTCATAATCCTAAATCATGGAAGGTTTAGGGTTATGGTGCAACATATTAAAATAGAAAAAACAGACCATGAACAGAAAAAAATTCTTATCAGGCGCATGTTTAACCGGTGCCTGTTTTTGCGGGTTTGGCACTTTGCCAGCTATGGCAAATAACTCACCTTCCGCTGTGCAGGATAATTCCAAACCACTCACCCAGGATTGGTTATCCACTCTTCTTTCCAATTTAAACGGACAGGTGGATGAGGAAGTATTACGCGAAGTACTTAAGAAATCGGCGGTAGTTCATTATAACAATCTGAACATGGACGCTATGCTCGCCCAATACGTTGGCGACCTGGGAAAATTCATTCAGTTTCTCGAAAAATCCTGGGGCTGGAAAATCGATTATGACCCAACAACAAAGGTGCTGATTGCCGACGAAAATAAGGAGCATTGTGTATGTCCGGTTATAGAACACAAAATGGGAATGAATACCTCGGCCATTTGCTTTTGTTCCGAAGGATTCGCGGAAAAAATGTTTTTGACTGTTGCTGGCTTTCCGGTTAAGGCCAGGGTAATATCATCGGTAAGAAAGGGCGATAAAACCTGCAAATACAGGATAGAAATGGCCTCTTGAATGTGGCTGCTTCCATCTCATTGTCAACTTTTGTCTATCGATTGTTGTTGTTACTGAAATAAACTTCAAATGAAAACATACATATCCATACTCCGGGGAATTAATGTGAGCGGACAGAAACTCATTAAAATGGAAGCACTGCGTAAAATGTACGAAAATATGGGTTTCCAGAATGTAATAACGTATGTGCAAAGTGGAAACATCATCTTTAGTGCGAACGAGGAGGAACCGAATATTCTGGCGAAAACGATTTCCGACCAGATACAATTGGTCTTCAGTTTTGATGTCCCACTGCTCGTTCTTACCATTGATCAGCTTGAGCAAATAATAAATGATAACCCGTTTGCAAATAATACGGATAAACTATCATCTCACTTGTATGTTACATTTTTGTCCTCCGCACCCGATTATTCCGTTAAGTCTATAATCGAAAATAAAAAACAGAGCGACGAGGAAATTCATTTTTTCCACCATGCCATTTATCTTTATTGCCCTACTGGTTACGGGAAAACAAAGCTAAACAACAACTTCCTGGAAAGTAAGCTTAACGTTGTAGCAACAACAAGAAACTGGCAAACAACCAACGAACTGCTTAAACTTGCCAGAGAAATTGGTTAATCGTTTTACTTACATGTATATATAACTATTAAAAAATTGTTTATACAATAACGCTATAAAATGTCACAATCCGATATTCTTTCCGTATATAACGAAATTATATAAATCAGCATTTCTAAGGAGAGAGAATTTTTATGAGTTGGAAGGATTGGACAACAAGAAAAAAGCTATTTGTTGGCTTTGGAATCGTATTGGTTTTTACTTTAATCATTGCACTGGTGGGCTTTTTCAATACCAGGAATATTTATGAAAAACACGAAAATTATGTTTTGCTCAATAAAGTATCGGAACAAGTCATATTAGCTCAATTAAACAGCCAGTTTTTTCTCGAAAAGAAAGATACGAGTTATTACAACAAGGCGGCTTCGCTGCTAACGCAATGTAAAAATGTTGTTGAAGAATTGCGGGGTACATTCAGTTTAGAAGCAAACAATGAACTCGAAAAGGAATTTGTCACTCAGCTCGAATCGTTTGATTCGCTGGTAACTGCGGGTAATAGCGAAATGGCTTTAATTAGCGATCTGGCTAGAAAAAGAATGGCCACGCGGGATGTTTATACCAAAGAATACGATGCCGCCCGTTTGTCGAAGACGCACGATATCAATTATTATTTTGACCAGGGAAAACTATATACCGCCATGCTACTTTCGAGCAACAAAGAGAGTTATTATAATGATGCAATAAAAGCATTTAATAGCTCTATGGAGGCAGCACGCAAAGCAAAGAACGATAATCTGGTAAAAGCAATAGAAGATTACAAGAATTCTGTTGACGGATACATGCAGATTAATAGAAAGTTGATAGAGCTGAGTATGCAACAAACCACAACAGGGAATAAATTAACGGAACTGGCCCAGCAGATGACAATGAACATTGAAACATATACGGCCAATGTGCTTAAAAACGAAGTTGTTTTTATGTTAATCATGGTTTTGGTTGTTTTAAGTATTTCGCTGCTTATAATCATCGCTGTCACCAATTATATAAACCATATGGTAAAACGTTCGGTAGCCATTGCCGAAAACTTTGCCAACGGACAAATTGAGCAGGAAATTTCAGAAGACGAACTAAGCCTGAATGATGAAATGGGAAGTTTGCTGCGTGCCCTCAACCGGATGGAAAGTAAACTCAAAAATGTTATTATGGACATATATAATGGAGCTAATAGCGTAGCCGAAGCTGGAAGTTATATCAATTCGGCAACACAGCATATATCCGAGGGCGCGAATTCGCAAGCAGCAGCTATTGAAGAGATATCGTCGTCGATGGAAGAGATGGCTACCAGTATACAGCAAAGCTCTGTAAATGCAAAACAATCGGAGCAGTTTGCCAGTAATACATCAAAAGATATGCGGTATCTGGCTGAAGCCTCGGACAAGAGCATACAGTCCGTACGTGCCATTACTGCTAAAATTGATGTGATAAACGATATTGCATTTCAGACCAATTTACTGGCGTTAAATGCAGCGGTTGAAGCAGCCCGTTCGGGCGAATACGGCCGTGGTTTTGCCGTTGTTGCCGCCGAAGTTCGTAAACTCGCCGAAAAAAGCAAGTTTGCAGCCAACGAAATCGTCGACCTGGTTCATGCCAGTTTAAAAACAACCGAAGAAGCGGACCTTATCATGCGCAAAATAATCCCTGAAATAGAACAGTCAACTAAACTCATCCAGGAAATATCTTCAGCTGCTATTGAACAGAATACGGGCGCCGACCTTGTAAACATGGCCATTCAGCAATTAAACGATATCACCCAGCAAAACGCCACATCTTCCGAAGAGCTGGCATCGAATGCTGAAGAACTGGCCACCCAATCTGTTCAGTTGAAAGATACGGTATCGTTTTTTAAAATAAACTTATAGAGAATGGTTTTTAATTTTCGTCCGCAATTCTTTCATTTAAGATGAAGGGGTTGCGGACGAGTTGTTTTAGAATCGCAAACCCTATTAGGAATTGAATAGCCCAGGGTTTCAACCCTGGGAATACGCTTTGTTTTCAATCAACAATAAACCGATCCCTTACCCCTGGCGCAGGTACCATGCATGTATTCCGCCTGCCAAATACACGGTACCTTGTTTTTGAAACAACGTCATATATCAAATCCCTAATGGGCCTGGGAATAATTATAAGTGCATAACAGATTTTCCATATACCGCCCAATTCCTTTAAAACGTGGAGCGCGGCTGACGATTTTATGTAGTATTTGTCGCCATGTATGAGCACAACGGTTTGCATATCGCCCAGTCCTGATTTTTCCAGTAATGCTTTACCCACATCCGATTGGAGTGCAGCAAACCTGAATTTTTTTGCGGGATCGCGTTTTATGATGAATTTCACAATACCATTACACAGGTTACAAACGCCATCGAATAACAAAATGTACGTATGATCGTCGGGCATTTTTATTTCTTTTATCTAAAGAAGACAATAGAATTGTTAGGAATGTTTGTAAATAGATAATTTTAATTAGGGGGGTATTGCCAGTTGTTGGTGGTATGTGCGCACGTAGAGACGCGATTAATCGCGTCTCTACGAATACCGTCGTTGTTGCCGACAACAATGGTATTTGTATTCAATTATACCATTGTAATATTTTATTTGGCAAAATTGCATCAAAACGAACACATCCTGTCAAATTAATTTACAATTTTCTGTTAGGGTTTTATTGCAAGAATTTGTACATTAATCTTTTATAAAGATAGGCATCGTAATTGTTAAACAATCCCCAAAAACGCACTTATGATAACACTGAAAAAAATCTACAAGTATTACGATAACAAGTTCAATCGTTCATTTATCCTTAAAGACGTAAACCTCGAAATCCAAAGCGGAGAATTCATCTCGATTATGGGACCCAGCGGTGCCGGAAAGTCCACGCTGCTCAACATTATTGGTCTACTCGATGAACCTTCCGAAGGCGAATACTTTCTTTTCGACAAACCCGTGCATAACCTCAAGGAAAAGGTGAAAACCGAATACCACCGCAACCACATTGGGTTTATATTTCAGGCGTATCATCTTATTGAAGAACTCACGGTGTACGAAAACATCGAAACACCCCTTGTTTACAAAGGATTAAAAGCGAAGGAACGTCAGGCTGTTGTTGCCGACCTGCTCGATCGTTTTAATATGGTTGCCAAGAAGGATTTGTTTCCCCAGCAACTATCGGGCGGACAGCAGCAATTGGTTGGTATAGCCCGCGCCATTGCCAGCAAACCACAAATATTGCTTGCCGACGAACCTACAGGAAACCTTCATTCCGATCAGGGAAAGATGATTATGGAACTATTGAAGCAACTCAATGGCGAAGGGATGACCATTATACAGGTTACTCACAACGAGGAATTCGCTAAATATGCCAGCCGCATTATCCGTATCGAAGATGGTTTGCTTAAAGAAGAAACAATGAAAAGCGCACAATTAGAGGCTCTGTAATTACTGAAAAAATATTTTTATCATGAGAAATTTGTTGCTGATTTACCGGAAATTAATGAAGAATAAAACCGTAAACTCCTTGGGAATTGCAGGGTTGGTAGTTGGTTTAGTATGCGTAGTGTACATATTCTTCTGGATTACCGACGAAGTAAGCTTTGACCGCTTTCATTCCAGACTCGACCGCATTTTTGTTGTTCATGCTTACCTTGCCGAAGGGAAGTCCGAACACACTTTTGGGGGATGCCCGCCAGCAGTTGCACCTGCGTTAAAGAGCGAATATCCGGAGGTTGAGGCAACCTGCAGGTATATTCCTCCTTATTTTCAGTATCTTATTGCTTTTGGGGATAAGAAGAATATTGAGAAAACTGCAATGGCTGATTTCTCGCTTTTCGATATTTTTTCGTTTCCATTTGTTTATGGCGACAAGGGTGAAGAGAATACACCCAATCGCATTGTTTTGACTGAAACTTCGGCCCGGCGCTTCTTTGGCAATGGTAATCCTGTGGGCAAAACAGTGCGTTTGGACAATAAAACCGATATGCAGGTTGTAGGTGTAATCCGCGATATACCGCACAATTCATCTATATCATTCGACGTATTAATTCCTCTCGATAATTTTAAAGTTTACGTAGGTCGGGAAGATTTTCTTTCAACCTGGTATAATAACGCCTTTACAACATTCGGGCTATTGAAAACGCCTGAAGGCTTTAATAAGATTGCCTCTACCATTACACGAAGAATTCAGAAGGAAATTCCTGAATCTACCAATTACTTGCGTGCTTATAAGTTTGAGGATACCTATCTTTATGAACAGAAGAATATTCGCAATGTGCGTATTTTTGGGCTTATCGCTTTACTGGTGCTGATTGCATCCACGTTGAACTTTATAAACCTGAGTACTGCCAGGTCCTCCAAACAGGCCAGGGAAACCGGTTTACGGAAAACATTCGGCGCTTCCAAAATACATCTTGTATTACTAGGCTACATGGATACTGCTGTTATTTGTTTGCTTTCATTTATCGCGGCCATCGTGCTTACATTGGCCGGCTTGCCATTCTTCAATAACCTTATTGGAAAGGAAATCGACTTTACTATATTGTTTTCGTGGATACCGCTTCTTGCTTTATTGGGTGTTTATTTGGTTACCGTACTGTTGGCTGGTAGCTATCCCGCATTTTTTCTTTCGTCGTTTTCGCCCAAACAGACACTAAGCGCGGGTTTTAAAACTGTTAAGAGCCGTGGAATGTTCCGAAATGCCATGGTAGTAGTGATGTTTGCAATATCTGTTGTGCTGTTATCGTCAACGCTTATAATTTCGCAACAAACGCGTTACCTCCAGCGCATGGATCTTGGTTTTGAGAAGGATCAGCTTATGTATGTCAAACTAAATGGCAAACTCAAGGATCAGGTTAATAGTTTGAAAGAAGAGATCGGGCGTACACCCGGCGCAGTTTCTTCAACCGTGATGTCGTATTTGCCTATCATGATTGGAAATAATGGAGAAGGATGGAGCTGGCAGGGAAAGGATCCCAACTTCAAACCATTAGTTACCGATTGGGGAACAGATGAAGATTTACTGAAAACATTGGGCGCTAAATTGGTCGAAGGGCGGTTTTTCAATAAACAAGAGGATGGAATCGTTATCAATAAAGCATTTGCTGATTTAATTGGATGGAAAAGCTTTACAGATAAGACCATCGACGCTTATGGCGGTCATTACAGAATTTTGGGTGTTGTTAACAATATTCATTTCAATGAATTATCCAAGTCGACCATGCCCATGGTAATTCATTATATCGGAAAGGATTATCTCAATTATCTGGTGGTAAAAGTTAATATGAAAACGGTTGCATCTACGCTTGCTTCAATTCGCAATGTTTGTAAAACGATTGAGCCCGATTATCCAACGGAATATGCTTTTTTGAACGACGATTATAATAAATTGCTTGCATCAGAAAAGAATTTGGGTAAGCTGGTGGGTGTATTTTCAGTATTTATGGTAATTGTATTATGTCTTGGGTTGCTGGGCGTAGTTCTTTTCCTTATCGAACAAAAGGTGAAAGAAATTGGCATACGCAAATGCCTTGGCGAAAGTGTCTTTTCTATTTGCGCAAGGTTCGTTAAACCTTTCGTTATATTGGGTGTATTGGCTTCGCTTATTGCCATGCCTTTAACATGGCTGGCTTTGGATCGTTGGTTACAGAATTATGCGTATCGCATCGACTTAAGTATTTGGATTTTTATATTTTCAGGTTTTGTAGCCATTACCATTGCTGTAATCACGGTAGTTTGGCAGAGCTGGAGAGCGGCAACCATTAATCCTCTCCAGGCATTGCGATACGAATAAAATAATTTTATATAATTGCTCATGGCACTCAACATTTTCACACTATCAGTTCGCAATTTGCGCAAGCATAAGGGGTTGTCGGTAACTAACATTGCCGGGCTTACTATTGGCTTTACAGCTTTCATCATCGTATCGCTGTTTGTGAGGTACGAAAAGAGCTGGGATAAGCACAATGTGAATTATGAGCGGATTTATCGTGCACAGCGGCATTATATAAAGGACATTCATGCTGTTGATGGTAACAATATTTCGCCACACTCGATGGGGATAACGGCCAAACTCATTACCGACCGTTGTCCTGAGGTGGAGAATACGGTTGTTTTGGAGGAAATTCGGAGTATGTACCTCTCCACTAACAACACAAGGCTCTTTTTTGATGATACGGGCGGTTTTATCGACCCCAGTGTTTTCGATGTATTTACCTATCATTTTGTTGAAGGAAACATGCGTACGGCACTCACAGAGCCATATTCCATAGTTCTGTCGCAGTCGCTGGCCCAAAAGCTTTTTAACAACGGAAGCGCCATAGGGAAAACCCTTATAGCAGAAAAGAAATACAACCTGAAAGTAACCGGTGTGTACGCCGATTTGCCATTGAATTCACATTTCCGGCCGAATTACCTGATCTCGATGTCGACCAAGGAAAAGCAGGACGATGTGCACAATAGTATGCGCGGTGCTTACATGACTTATGTTTTGTTAAAACCCGGCACCGACAGCAAACTGGTAGATACTAAAATATTTAACCTGTACAATGGCTACCGCAAGGATATAGAAGATCAGAAAGTACAATTGTGTCCGCTTTTGAGGATTCACCTTAGTTTCAACGGAAACAAGGACTACCAGGTGATCATTTTCTTGTACAACTTAATTGGCGTGCTCATACTGTTGTTGTCTGCTATCAATTACATCAACCTGACTACAGCCAATGCCGCAATGAGAGCCAAAGAAACAGTGATTAAAAAGATACATGGCGGCAAGAAACTGCTCATATCGATTCAGTTTATGTTGGAATCGACAGTTCTTTCAGTAATAGCGGTTGTTGCTGCGCTTCTTCTGGCCAATTATCTGCTCATTCCGTTCAATCACATTGTGCATAAGGATCTGGTATTGTTCACTCCGGGATGTATTCCCTTTATCCTGAAAATAGTAGTAATAACAGTGGCAATTGGGTTTGTATCTGGTATTTATCCGGCATTCTTCATGGTGCGGAACAATGTACTTAATTTGCTCAAAGGAAATGTGTTTCGAAAGAAAAGTGAGATTATTAGTTTCCGAAAGCTTCTGGTTGGCTTTCAGTTCCTGGTTTCCATATTCCTGGTTACAACGGCTATTTACATAACGCTACAGATAAAGTATATGCTGAACAAGAACCTTGGGTTTGACAAGGAAAATATAGTGTATACGAAATTTCAATCGACCAACAAAGACGGAAACTTCGAGGATCTGCGGAACCGACTACTTCGTCATCCTGAAATAATTGATGCCACAATGGCCCGCCACATTCCCTTTATCAGTTTTGGCGGTGGAACAATGAATTGGGAGGGAAGCGCCCCCGACGAGGTAATTAATATCCGCGATAATTATGTGAGCTACGACTTTTTCAAGACAATGGGCATTCCTATCGTGCAGGGGCGTGGGTTTTCAAGGGAATTCCCTGCCGATGTTACCGATAAATGTATTATAAACGAAACCGCCTGTAAGCTTTTCGGGTGGAAGAACCCTATTGGCAAGCGTCTCAATGACAATAAGCTGGAAGTGATAGGCGTTGCAAAGGATTTCCATTACAAGGATATGCACAACCATATTGAACCGGCAATTATCCGTCTTGCAGACGGTAAAATAGAGGGTCAATGGTCGTTTGCATTACGGATTAATCCGAACAATTACGTGCAATCCATGAAAATCCTGAATGCTGAGTTCGAGAGCTACTTTCCCAACGATCCTTTCGAATTTGCGTTGCTGGCTGACGGGTTCAGGAATGAAAAGACATTCGAAATATACCAGTCGATTAACAGAACCATCATTTTCTTTACGATTCTAACCGTATTACTTGCATTAATCGGGCTTTTAGGTCTTGTATCGTTCATAACCCAGAGAAAAACCAAGGAGATAGGTATTCGCAAAATTAGCGGAAGCAGTACCATGGAAATATTCCTGCTTTTAAACAAGGAGTTGGTTGCTCTGATTCTTGTGGCATCTGTTTTAGCTTGGGGTTTCGCAGTTCTTGCGCTTGGTAACTTCCCCGGCAGCTACAAACGGCCATTCGAATTTTGGATGATGCTCATTGCTGTTGGCTTGGTTGTACTTGTAACGTTTGCAATTTCATTTTACAAAACAATTAAAGCTGCACGCTCCAACCCTATAGAGGCGTTGAGGTACGAATAGAATATAATTAACAATTAATAATTGATAATGACAATAAACCTAAGTTCGGCTGAGGTTTCAACCTTAGCCGAACTTATCCTTGCAGGCTCCGGCCTGCATTCTTATTAAAATGTTTCTTCCTCGCACAAAATCTCCAAAAAAACCTTTATTTAGCAGTCTATTTAAATAGCTGTCCTATGTTTAAACACATCATTTTAATTCTGGCTTTTCTTGGTTGTGTAAGTGTTTCGTCTGCGCAAAAGGCTGTCCGTGCGCTTACACTCAATGATGCAATTGCCTCTGGTACTTATTATGCCCGTACCATCAGCGGATTGGAATCCATGAACGATGGAGAACACTATACCTCAATTGTTGCCAACAATATCATTAAGTACAGCTATAAAACCGGGCTTCCTGTGGACACGCTGCTTTCCAAAGCCTCTTTGCAAAAGTATTATATTGAATCCATTGAGTCGTATGCTTTTAATTCCGACGAATCCAGGATTCTCTTTTTAGCCGATAAGGAGCCTATATACCGTCATTCCTTTGTGGCAAACTATTATGTTTATGAATTAGCAACAGGGAAGCTAACTCCCGTGTCTTCGAACGGGAAGCAGCAGATGGCATCTTTCTCTCCAGTGGGAAATAAGGTTGCATTTGTCCGTAACAACAACATTTTTATTTCTGATATGGAAAAGAATGTTGAATACCAAGTTACAACGGATGGCAAGCGAAACGAGATTATTAATGGCATGCCCGATTGGGTTTACGAAGAGGAGTTTGCACTTACCAAAGGATATGAGTGGTCACCCAACGGGAAGTCCATTGGCTATCTACGTTTCGATGAAAGTGAAGTAAAGGAATACACGATACCTATGTACGATAGTTTATACCCAACCCCTTATACATACAAGTATCCCAAAGCAGGAGAGAAGAACTCGAAGGTTACCGTTTGGGTGTACAATCTCGATTCCCGTCAGAATAAGCAAATGGATACCGGGAAAGAAACCGATCAGTACATTCCCCGTATTAAATGGACTTCCAATCCGAATCAGCTTGGAATTGTCCGTTTGAACCGGCTACAGAATCATGTGGAGGTATTAAATGCCAATGCTGCAAGTGGTCAGACGAAAGTTATATTCGACGAAACCAATAAATACTTTATTTCCGAGGTAAGCGACCATTTTATATCTTTTCTTCCGCAAGAAAAGGGATTTGTTGTATTTAGCGAACGCGACGGATATGCTCATCTTTACCTTTACGATATGTCCGGGAAACTGATCCGACAGCTTACAAAAGGGAACTTTGATGTTAAAGATCTGAATGGAATTGACGCAACCAAAGGTTTAATCTACTATACAAGTACCGAAGTGTCTCCAATGGAACGGGATGTATATGCTGTAAGCATAGACGGTGCTAAAAAGCAGAAGATTTCAGTGCGTAAAGGAACCAATGAGATTGAGTTCAGCCGTAATTTTAAATACTACATCCTTACTTGGTCCGACGCCAATACACCATTTAAGGTAACTCTGCACGACATCTCAGGGAAAGCCATAAGAACGCTGGAAGACAACAGCAGGCTGGAGGGAAACTTAGGCAATTTCTTCAAAACAAAAAAGGAATTTATTTCTATTCCAACTGCCAACGGTATTCTGCTGAATGCCTATATCATAAAGCCTCACGATTTCGACTCTACACGCAAATATCCCTTGATTAACTACGTGTATGGTGGTCCGGAAGTACAGGAAGTAACCAACGGCTGGGATAATGGTGCCGGATGGCAGCACATGCTGGCGCAGATGGGTTATATTGTAGTTTGTGCCGACAATCGGGGTAGCGATGGCGGGGGAGAAGCGTTCCGCAAAGCCACTTATATGCAACTGGGCAAATACGAAGCCGAGGATCAGTTGAATGTAGCCCGTTATATGTCTGGTCTTTCTTATATTGATGGGCTGCGCATCGGTATGTTTGGCTGGAGCTATGGTGGATATATGACCACGCTCTGCTTGACTAAGGGAAATGGCTTGCTTAAGGTTGGTGTAGCAGTTGCTCCTGTTACCAACTGGCGTTTTTACGATACCGTTTATACCGAACGCTTCATGCGTGCGCCGCAGGAGAACCCTCATGGGTACGACGATAACTCTCCGCTTAATTTCGCAAACGATCTCAAAGGTAAACTGCTTATCATTCATGGATCAGCCGATGATAATGTCCATGTTCAAAATACCATGATGTTCACGGCTAAGCTGGTTCAGGCCAATAAAGATTTTGAAATGGCGATATATACCGATAAAAACCATAGTATATATGGTGGATATACGCGCTTGCAGCTATATAGGAAGGTAACAGACTTTTTTGTCAAGAATTTATAGCGTTTTCATTGTCACAAGGCATATTCATTTCAAGTAAGGTAACGGTTTCTTTAATTCGTTCTATTGAATAACTGTTTTTCAGCGGTGAAAGACGCAAGTAGGTTGTTCGCACCCGGTTAATCTCTGCAAGTTCAGGCTGTTTGTTATGATCCAGTAGCATCAGTAGAATGGCGGTTTTTAGCAACGTTCCATAAATTCTTACCGAATGCGGGGTGAACTTAGCGGGATGTATATGGATCCAAGGCTCTTCGTGGTTTCCTTGTTGCAACACCCAAACCGACTCGTCTTCTAATGTTATCAGTTTATAAGGTGTAGTATCGAAAAGGGGCTTTACAAAGGCTGTTTGTTGAATCTCTTGTTTAATCAGGTTTTCAATTCTCAGGATAATTTGTTCAGGGCTGTAAATGCCTGTATATATATCGATGTAGTTGTTGTTAAAGCCGGAAATAATTGATATGGCTGCATCTCTGAGAAAGGTATCTTCTCTGGCACGCCTTATTTGCCATGTTAACCAATTCATATGGTGTTTCCACGGGTTGTATTGTATATGCCAGGTGGTATTTGCGTCAAACATGCGATTGATCCTTCAATTTTGTGTAAACATTGTTAAAAATTAATTGCGTGTCAAAAAATGCAGACGATATAAATTTTTTCAGGTACTTTTATTACCCCAAAATTAAGCAACAATGATTATTGAGTCAAGAGCCTATGCTCGCGCCGGTTTACTCGGAAATCCGTCCGATGGCTATTTCGGGAAAACCATCTCTATTATCGTCCGGAACTTCAGTGCGTCGGTTATGTTATACGAAACGCCAGAACTGCGCATAGAGGAATGTGAGGTCGACCTGAATAGCTTCCGCAACATGTATCATCTTGTCGATTCGGTTAAACTTACCGGTTACTACGGTGGAACACGCCTTGTTAAGGCTGCTATTAAGAAGTTCTGGGAGTATTGCGAAACGATCGGCATTCGTTTACCCAATAAAAATTTTACGATTAGGTATAACTCGTCGATTCCACGCCAGGTGGGTCTTGCTGGTTCAAGTGCCATTGTTACAGCTACTGTTAAAGCCTTAATGCAGTTTTACGAGGTAGAAATCCCGCAACAGATATTACCTACACTGATCCTTAAAGCTGAAACCGAAGAATTGGGTATCAATGCCGGGCTTCAGGACCGTGTTATTCAGGTGTACGAAGGTTGTGTGTTTATGGATTTCGATAAGGAACACCTCATGACCCATGGCTTTGGAAAGTATGAGTCTATCGAACCCAAGTTGCTGCCTAAGCTTTATCTGGCTTATAAGGTTGAATTGAGCAAAGTGTCGGGTGCGGTGCTTAACAATATCAGGGAAAAGTATGAGAAAGGCGATCCTCTGGTTCATGATACCCTTGCGGAGCTTGCTTCTGTTGCCGAACAAGGAAGAGAGGCCATACTTTCGGGCGATTTCGGTACATTGAATAAAATCATAAACCATAATTTCGATTTGCGCTGCAAGATTATGAACATTTCGCAAAGCAATATGGAACTGGTACAAACCGCCCGCGATTGTGGTGCCTCAGCAAAGTTTTCAGGTTCGGGGGGAGCAATTATTGGTATGTACGAAGATGATGAAATGCTTCAGCGCCTGATTGTCAATCTCAGGAAAATTAATGCACGTGTAATTAAACCTATAACTATCTAATATATTATGATTAAGAAAGCAGTAATACCCGCAGCCGGCTTAGGTACGCGCTTTTTGCCTGCTACAAAGGCTCAACCCAAGGAAATGCTTCCTATTATCGATACCCCAACCATTCAATATGTTGTTCAGGAATGCGTAGATTCAGGCATTGAGGATATTCTTATCATCTCAGGTAAGGGCAAACGCTCTATCGAAGATCATTTCGACAGGAACTTCGAGCTGGAATCCCGTATTCATGAGAAAGAAGACGAAGCATTGTACACCCAGCTACGTCATATTGAGAACATGGCCAACATCCATTTTATCCGTCAGAAGGAATTGAATGGATTGGGCGATGCCATCTATCATGCCCGCTTCCATTGTGGTAACGAACCATTTGCCGTGTTGCTGGGCGATACCATTATTAACTCGGTAATTCCTGTAACCCAGCAATTGATCGATTCGTACGAGCAATATCACCAAACCGTGATTGCCGTTGAAACTGTACCATGGGAGAAGGTTTCACGCTATGGTATTGTTGGCGGTAAATCTCTTGGCGACCGTATCCTTCAACTTACAGAGTTGATTGAGAAACCTGAACGTAGTCAGGCTCCTTCTAATCTGGCTATCGCCGGACGATATATTTTAACACCTGAGATTTTTCCGGCTATTGAGAAAACTGGTCGTGGCAAAGGCAATGAAATTCAACTTACCGATGCATTAAAGCTTGTTTTAAAGCAGGAAGGCATTGTTTCTACCACGCTCGAAGGAAAACGCTACGATATCGGCAACAAGCTAGACTTCCTTAAAACTACCGTTGAATTTGCCTTGCGGCGCAAGGAATTTGCTGCGCCATTCGAAGCTTTCCTCAGAGAAACACTGGCGGAGATTGATGAGAAGAAGAAATAAACGCAAAGGCGCAATGACGCAAAGGATGAAATATTGTTAGTCATTAATATACTTGGCGTTCAAAGTGAGCAAATGAAAAAACCTTTCAGATGTCAATTCCTGAAAGGCTTTTTCATTATATTTCTTGGCGTCTTCGCGCCTTTGCGTTCATCTTTTATTCAAGGTACGTGTATCCATACAACCCCGAGCGGTAGTTCGATAGGAATTCCTTTCCTTCTTCCGCAGTAATGATGCCGTTTTTAACTGCTGTTGTTGCCCAGGTTTCAACGGTACGAACCATTTTTTTCGAGTTGTACTGAACATAATCCAACACTTCCGCTACTGTTTCTCCATCGATGATTTGATCAATCGAATAGCCATCGTCCGATACAGAAACGTGTACAGCATTGGTGTCGCCAAACAGGTTGTGCAAATCCCCAAGAATCTCCTGGTAAGCACCAACAAGGAATACACCAATATAGTACGATTCCTTCGATTTGAGCGGATGTACCGGTAAGTTATACGATAAATTGCGGGTTGAAATAAAGTTATCGATCTTTCCATCCGAATCGCAGGTTATATCCTGTAAGGTCGCCGAGCGCGTTGGCTTTTCATCAAGCCGCTGAATAGGCATGATAGGGAATATCTGGTCGATAGCCCACGAGTCTGGCAGCGACTGAAACAATGAGAAGTTACAGAAATATTTGTCCGAAAGCAGCTTCGGCATATGCCTGAATTCATCGGGTATATGCTTCAACTCAGAGGTCATCTGGTTTATTTCAATGGCAATAGACCAGAACAAACGTTCAACTTGCGCACGGGTTCTTAGGTCAAGCATACCCAGACTGAAACGGTCCAGCGCTTCTTCTCTGATCTGTTGTGCGTCGTGCCACGTTTCAATCATTCGAGGCTGATTAAGCGTGTCCCATAATGAGTAAAGCTCATGTACCAGCTCGTGATCGCTTTCGCAGGGTTCTTCATCCTCTCCAAAAGAGGGCTGAGTAGTGGTTTCCAATACTTCAAATACAAGTACAGAGTGGTGCGCAGTTAGCGACCGCCCCGATTCTGTAATAATATTGGGGTGCGGAATATTATTCTTGTCGCTCACATCAACAAGAGTAGAAATGGAGTCGTTTACATACTCCTGAATACTATAGTTAATGCTGCTTTCGCTGTTCGACGAGCGTGTACCGTCGTAATCAACGCCCAAGCCACCGCCGATATCAACGAATTCCACATTGAATCCCAGGTTATGCAATTCTACAAAGAATTGTGCCGCTTCACGAAGCGCCGTTTTAATGCGTCGTATCTTGGTTACCTGGCTGCCAATATGAAAATGTACCAGCTTCAGGCAATCTTTCATTTTATTTTTTTCCAGAAAGTCGAGTGCTTCAAGCAACTCGCTGGATGTAAGACCGAATTTGCTTACGTCTCCGCCCGATTCTTCCCACTTTCCACTTCCCGTGCTGGCGAGCTTAACCCTTACTCCAATGTTTGGTTTAATTTTTAAGCGTCGTGCTATGTTGGCGATAAGCTTGAGTTCATTCAATTTCTCAACCACAAGATATATGCGCTTTCCCATTTTCTGGGCAAGAAGGGCAAGTTCAATATAATCTTCGTCTTTGTATCCATTACAAATAATTAACGAATCGTTATCGGTGTTAATAGCAATAACGGCATGTAATTCTGGTTTCGAACCAGCCTCAAGACCAATGTTAAACTTCTTTCCGTGGTTTACAATTTCTTCAACCACAGGCCGCATTTGGTTTACCTTTATCGGATATATGATAAAGTTCTGCCCTTTGTATTCGTACTCATCAGCTGCTATCTTAAAACAGTTCGACATCTTCTCGATCCTGTTGTCCAATATATCAGGGAAACGAATCAGCATGGGAGCAGAAACGTCGCGAAGCTGCAATTCGTCAACCAGATCTTTTAGGTCAACCTGCACTCCGTTCTTTTTCGGTGTTACAACCACATGACCATTCTCATTAATAGAAAAATAGTCGTTGCCCCAACCAATAATGTTGTAAAGTTCGGCAGAATCTTCACAGCGCCATTTTCTCATTTCAGTATCAAAAAATTAGAGGGTTATAATTATTAAAATAAAACGCAGCGAAAATACGCAATCGTGCAGATAAATAACAGCATTTTTAAATAATTTTTGAAATAAATAAGCGTTATTTATTCATCAGATAATCAATGGAGTATTTATGGTTTTAAATAGAAAAAAGAAAATTGCATAAAAAAAGATAAAAAAATCTACAATTTATTTGGAATAAATCTAAATAAACTTTATCTTTGTTCTATCAAAATTGATTAAGTAATTAAAAAATTAAAGACATGGCCTTCGAATTACCAAAATTACCGTACGAATACAAAGCATTAGAGCCTTACGTAGATGCACAGACGATGGAAATCCATCACACCAAGCATCATGCAGCGTATACAAATAATCTGAATGCGGCAATACAAGGTACTGAAAACGAGAACAAGAAAATTGAAGATATATTAGCAAACATATCGAAATTGCCAGTGGCGGTTCGCAACAATGGTGGTGGTTTCTACAATCACAGCCTGTTCTGGGAAGTGATGAAACCCAATGGTGGTGGAAATCCAACCGGTGACTTGTCCGATGCTATTACAAAGTATTTAGGCTCTTTCGATAAGTTTAAAGAAACTTTCTCAAACGCAGCAGCAACACGATTTGGTTCAGGTTGGGCCTGGTTGCTGGTAAATGACAAAAAGGAACTGGTAGTAAGTTCTACTGCAAATCAGGATAATCCCCTGATGGACATTGCAGATGTAAAAGGCTTACCAATTCTCGGCCTCGATGTTTGGGAACACGCGTATTACCTGAAATATCAGAACAGACGCCCCGATTATATATCGGCATTCTGGAACGTGATAAATTGGGAAGAAGTTACAAAACGTTTTAAGTTAGCGTTAGCGATTCATTGATAGTTTGGATTTGTTGGTTAGTGAAAGGGTTACGTCGTGATGACATGGCCCTTTTCTTTTTTACCTATATACCGGACAACGGAATCCATCTTTGCACAGGCGATACGATAAAGAAAACTCATGTGTACCGTAATTATACTTCACCATTCGCGATGGAGTAAGCTCCAAAGCATATCCAATACTTAGTTCTCCAATATTAATACCGATCATTGGCAATATAGCGGTTGGTTTTCCGGGTAACGTGTTAAAATTATGTCTGAATGATAAACCAGCCCACCAGGTATCACCTACAAGTGCCTTGGCATTTAAGTCCAATTGTTTTTCGGCGTTTGTATTTATCTTTATTACAGTAGAGGGCAATATCCGCACACGATCTTTTTCGGTGCCTGTAAGAAATCCGCCCATTAAAATGAAATGCTGAGTGGGGTTCATGTTGTTCAGCGATGTGTTAGGCGAAGAGAGGAGCTGGGTAAACGAAAACCCAGTATAGAATTTCTGATTGTATATGAACACTCCGGCACTTACATCGGGCTGGAAAACACTGCTCGTGCCTCCTGTGATAATTGGGTCGAAGTCGCCATGCAGTCCTGATTCATCCAGAGAGGCCTGGTATATGCGAAACGCAGTGCCCATACCCATTTTAATACTTCTTGCTTTGCTAATGTAGAAATGGTAGGCATAAGAAACCTGCGCACCAAGCGTACTGTAGGCCCCGTTTTTGTCGTGATAAACGTAAGCGCCGATTCCGTGGATTTTCTTATCGGTTTCCCTTGTTGCTTTCTTGTTATAAAGACTGGTTTCGAAGGACAGGGTTTGTATGTTCGGCGCTTCCTTTATTCCCAGCCATTGATGCCGATCGGTTGCTTTGAACCAGGTACAAGGCTCGCTACCTACAATGGCCGGATTGATAAGGCTTTTATTCAGGTGGTATTCATTATAAACAGGTAGCTCCTGCGCATGCAAAAATGTACAAATGAGAAAACCTGTAATGATAAAGAATAGCCTCATATGCTATCGTTTTATCGTTATTGATCCGCGAATAGGCTTTGATCCATCCTTTAAATCGAGGATAAACCAATACGTATCAGGAGTTACCGGTTTGCCATTGGAGGTTCCGTCCCAGCCGCCATTACTGCCTCGAAGTGAGGCTATAAGGAGTCCATGCCTGTTATATATAAGAAGCTCAGCTTCGGGGTAATGGAACAATAATCGCGGTTGCCAGGTATCGTTATAGCCGTCGTTATTGGGGGTAAAGAAATTCGGGTAATCTACCTGAAGATCAACCCTTATAGTGTCCGTGAATATGCAAAACAAATTATTTCCACCGCCTGAATAAACAAGGTCTTTAACCAAAACAGCATAGTCTCCAGGCTTAATAATATTGATGGTTCGAGTGTTTTGACCCGTGGACCATTCGTAACTGTTATAATTTCCGGCATCCAGAGTAATGGATTCGCCAAGTACGTATGTGGTGTCGTTTCCAAGCCATAAATTATCCGGAAAGTTCGAAATTTGTATTGAATCGCGGTCTTTGCATCCTTTGTTATTGGTAACTTCCAGCCAATAGGTGCCTGCGGTATCTACATCGTATGTTTTATTCTTTTGTCCGTTGTTCCAAAGATAGGTGTAGTAATCTTCTCTTGGGTCCAAGATTAATCTGGT
Organism: Bacteroidales bacterium; assembly: GCA_036261135.1. Taxonomy (GTDB): domain Bacteria; phylum Bacteroidota; class Bacteroidia; order Bacteroidales; family JAAUTT01; genus JAAUTT01. The sequence continues at coordinate 5,228 of DATALJ010000326.1, read as the reverse complement.
TTTTGGGCATATGGTAGTGTCGTTTCCCAGCGAAACCTGCGGTTTTTCTTTTACAACAATGTTCCGGCAGGTGAATTCTTCGGTTGGAAGTCCCTGATCCAGGATAAGTGAGATGTTATAGTTGCCGGGGTTTCTATAAAACACTGCTGGCGGACTTTGTGCGTTTGATGTAAGGATAGATGGCTCTGTGCAAGTACTGTAGTATAATCGGTTAAGCGTACCATTGGCCACATCGGTTACAAACACAAAAATTTCGTTGTCCTCCCTGTAAACCTTAGATATTCCATGAGGTTGAGATAGACTGCCATTGTTAACTGTCAGATATTCTATTCTTCCTGTAATCCCTTCCGGGAAATTGAGTTGAACCATGGATGAATTGAACGTGCTGGCTACAAAACCATATGCGTGTTCGCAATCGTTGATGATTGCTAAATCGTAAGGATTGTTCATCTCAGGAACGCTTCCAAGGTTGGATCCTGTGGGGATACTAAGTAGCGATGAGCCAAAGTCGAGCCTTGTAAGGCTATTGGTACCCGAATTGGTTATGAAGAAGTGCCAGGCTCCATTACTTTTTACCGGGCATATACCAAATGGCCTGTTGAGATTACCAATATTTCCTAAGTTTACAGCCAGGGGCGGATTGGATAAATCGTTTCCAAAGTTGAAGCGGGATATGGAATTGCTCAGGTAATTAACCGTAAAGCCAAGCCAAGTGCCGTTTTCATCAAACAGGTATAAATCTACCGGGAAATCGAGATTTCCGATATTTCCCAAATTGGTAATGGTTGGCGTGTTCGCCAGAGAGTTACCAAAGCTCAGACGTAACAACCGGTCATCATCGCCCAGCCCGCCAATGATAAAGGCAAACCAATCGCCGGTTGTGTTCTGTGCTATTTGAATGCCCTCGACCCGGTATGGTACAAGTCCACCAAAGTTTCCAAGGTTATCGGCAGATGGTGTATTTAGTAAGCTGTTACCAAACTGCAACCGCGTTATATTTCCGCTGATATGGTTTGTTGCAAGTCCGTAATACTGACCATTCTCTTTGGCAAAATCCATAAAAGCAGGGTCAATAAGCTGCCCCATGCTGCCCAGGTTGGCGACAGAAGGAGTATAGGTGAGATTGGCCGAGCAGAAATGCCAGAAATATGATGCGGCATTGGTTCTGGATTGATTCAATGCTGTAAATTCCTCTTCCGCGCAAATGGTATCAGGCACAGTAAAGGCAATTTGAGCAATGGCCGGGAAAGTACCGGCCATGCTCAGGATGATTGCTATGTAAATTAAATGTCTCAATACATGCTTTGATAAATGGTAGCTATCTCACGCAAATGTAATTAATTACCCGTTTTAATGAGTATGCCGGGTATTTCAACCTTTTTACCATCTGTATTTTCGACAGTAAATCGGTAAATATAATTACCATCAGCCATATTCACTGGAACCCAGTCAATAGAATGCAGGCCTTCGTTTGTCGGGCAGTTTCTGAAGGTAATTACTTCAGATCCCTTCTGCGTAAAGATACTAATGGTAACCTTTTGGGCATTCGATTGCAGCAGATATTCGAATTTTACCTGACTGTCGAAAGGATTCGGATAGACTTTCCATTCGAATTCTTTCTTCGCATCATTGATGTTAGTTGGAGCTGCCAGTTGAACAATCTTTGCGTTGTTCTTTTCGATGATTTCGGCTATTTTATTGCCGTCGTCGATTTTAGCATATATTTGAACCTGTTCATTGTTAGGTGTGACGTAGTTTACAGGTAATGTAACTTTCTGCCCGCTCTTGAAATCCTCAATTTTCATTTCAGCAATTGGGAATTCGCTAATGCCTTCGCCCACTACAGGGTATATACGCAGCCAAACGTCTTTGGCAGGAACACCTCTGTTTATGGCAGTAGCTTCAACATGGTATTCTTTGTCTTCGAGCTTTTGCGAAGCGATATTTTCCAGTTGGAAGTCGTAAATTTCGAATATCACCTTGGAAGTATCGGAATAGCTGAATTTTGAATTCACTGAGGTGCCTTCATATTTTATATCCGAGAGTTTGATTACAGTTAAGAACTCATCCTGTGTAGAAATACTTTGGTTAAAGCTATAGTAAACAAAAGCGGCTTTTGTTTCGCCCGGAATAAGCATTCCCAATGATGCACTAACCAAACCATTGTTGTATGTTACGTTCGAAGGCAGACTATCCGTAAGAACATTGTAGAATGAACCCGGATGAATGCTTACAACTGTATTTTCTGAAATGTCGGAGCCTACATTAATGGCTTCGAGCTTAGTTACTATATACAGCTTGTCATCATCGGAGGTGAGATTGATACCATTCTCTACTTTCAAACCGTTGACAGAATATAATGTCTGCCGGATAAGTATTTTCGGGCCATATGGCGATACCGATATTTTGTTGCCCTGTACCGAATCTTTACCTGCACTGTGAGTATAGGTAAGCGCTTCGCTATTAGTCAGATCGATGTTCTCTGAAGCACGATAGCTGTTTACCGCAGCTTTTTCGAGCAGGTAAAGCTTAGAGCTATCAGCATTTGGCAAACGGCTTATGCTTGAAAGATCGATGGTTTCTACACCTTTATCAAAGGAAGCGGGCACTGTCTTGTTTACGCTGGCAAAATCGGAGAAGTTTACGTCTTTGGTTGACCATTTCACGGTTTTCAGCCCTTCGAAGTATTCAGTTCCTCTAACCACAAGCTTGTCGAGTACTCCTTTGTCGAGCATCATTTTTTCGAATGCTTTGGGTTTACCGTTTGCATCTTTGTCAACAATACTAAACTGTACAGAAGGGATAGAGAAGTTAACACGGCCATGTTCGGTGCCTTTATAATCGACACGTTTGCCATCGATGGTGAAATTGATAGTGTAGATGCCATTCTTCAATGACTCGTCAATGCTAAACAGGAAAATGTAATATCCGCGACGGGTAGGTTGCATAAAGTTCAGGTTATTACCCATCTTTACCAATACTTCTCCTTCGGGTTGATTGAAGCGCCAGCCTGTAGTAAATGTGCCGGGCTGATCGCCAGGTACTATCTTGTCTCCTTCAATATGAGCCGGAACAAGTGGCCTTGGATAGGCAACATAAACCATCTCTACCTTTGTATTGCCCAAACCGTTGAGAACAGGTGTTACAGCGGTGTTGTGCCAGTTGTCGTTTGTGCCGTTCATTACTTCTACCTTAACTTCGAGGAAGGTGCCACTTACATTTTTAGGATAACCTGTTAAATCCGGATTACCAGCCTGCGCCGAAGGAATTAATGTAATGGTTTTATGATCAACTGTCGGATCAATTATGGTAGATGTTGAAATAGCAGGTTGAATAAGACTGCAAGGGTCCTTTCCTCCGGCAAGCGATGTGGCAGAAGCCTCGCCATGTCCAAACGATACATGATACGGATCGAAGTTGGCATTGAATTCATGCGGTTCGTTCAAATCTTCAATGGTGTGCTTAATAACAACCGTATCGGTTCCATACTTTACTGTCGACGGACTTACTGCTGAAGTAATCTTATAATCGACGCCCTGGGCATAGCCTGCAAGCACATGCGAGAAAATAACCCATGGCGAACCGCCGAATATTTCTTCCACTACCAGTGTGCCGCCCTTGCTTATATCCACAGAGCCTTCGCGGCCTTTACCTTCGTAAATGGCATTAATCGTAAAATGGGTTTTCCCCAATGCTTCAAAAGTGTCATCGCCATTGGCGTTGTCTGCACCAATGTTCCATCCTGAGGTTACTGTGCCGTATCCAACATCTTCGAAAGGTGTGGATGGGCTGCTTGCATATTCTTCACCGTTTCCTTTCATAAAAGGATCGTGCAGGTATCCGGTGTTTGACTTAAAGCGGTCGCCACGATCGTCGATCCAATCGTCAATTCCATCGTGGTTGTCATCGTCCAGTGCAGGTGGAATAAGTACTTGAGGAATATATACCTGGTATGTGAACTGGTCTTCCCAGATTTCAACCTGGTTTCCGGTATTGGGGTTGTCAATCCATTTGGAGAAGGGCTTTCCTTCTACCTTTACAATGGAATCTGTATCGTATGAACCATCTGCTTTTTTAGGCAATGTAATTTTGTAACCGCCCATTCCTTTTGGGATTTCGTAAATCATGTACCCGAAAACGCCGTCGCCAAGCGGTTCGATCCCATCTATTTTTTCCGAAGGGTCGTTGTAAGCTACATCGGTACCGAAATTACGAATCCAGTAATAGGTGTACTCTGTGGAAGCATCCAGGTCAAATTTGAGTCGAGCCTTGCCTTTGGATGGCAGGAAATCGATCTTGTTGCCCAATGTATCGGCAATACTGAAGTTCGAAGCCAGATACTCAAATTGTAAAGGATTGGGAAGCGGTGCGTAATAGCTATATGTTGTACGTATTGGCATTACGCGGTCTTCGTTGAATATCGTCTTATAGTTTATTTTCGAATAAAGCGATTGTGAGGGGGTAGGGTGGTACATATCAATTTCCTCGCCACCCATCGAAAGTACAGCAATGAACTCTTCGTGTGGTTGAGGGGTTCGGCCTACACATTTATCATAAGGTTTTAGCTTATAGTGTGTAGCAGCCGTATCAATGAATGTATAACCCATATAATTCTGCATGTGCTGGAAAATATATTCCTTCCATATCACATTATCGCTACCATCTTTATCCATCCAGTGTTTCCAGCTATTGTTGCTCTTGTCAGCACTGGCAATATTGGGTGTGTATGGGTAGAACATTCCCGGAACGTCTTCGGTTAGGGTTCCGTAAACCTTACCAACACCGGCAGCCATCTTTACCATGTCAGGCGGATCAACCCAGACTTCGTAGGAGCAATATGGATCATAGTATTCGTAACCTTTAACTGTTCCAATGTTCCAGGTTACCTTCCATACACGGATTTTATCGCCGGGCTCTTCAATATCTACAATACCGTCGCCATTGGTATCCTGTGCTGTTACGCCATCGTGGTCGATATCTTCAAATACGATTTTCTTATCGCCGGTGCGCAGGTGGTTCCATGGGTTAGCCCAGTAAACCTGTTCTTCCGTTAGTGTATATCCTTTCGGGAATATGGAAGCGGTATCGAGCCACACATCAGGTTTCCCATCACTATCAAGGTCGTATTCAGGATTGCTTTGGTCATTGCTGCCTCGCAGGACGTCGACGAATTGACCAGCCGGCGTTTTCAGAATAGGTATGTTTATCGAGTGGTCAGTCCAATAGAA
>DATALJ010000325.1:0-2063 GCA_036261135.1 Bacteroidales bacterium | reverse complement strand
TATTATCTGCCACTTTGATGTTGGCCGTAAGGTTGAGGTTTTCCATTGCTGAGGCAGATTCTGTTTCCTGTTCTCCGCTTTCCTGTTCTGCTCCCACAAATACGATTACGCCTTCTTCCGAAAGGGCGGTAGCGCCACGTGTGATCTTATAAAAGAATTTAGAGCCTTCCTCCACCTGAATGTTTGCTCTTACGCGGGGATTGTTCATTCCGCCTGAAATATCCATGTTGCTGGAAATGATAAGCCTGTTTTCTTCGCCGGGAATATTGCTCTGACTTCCCTGGTAGGCGAGAAACTGTTCTGAAGTTAGCTTTAAACGGGTCTGTATGTTTTTAAAATCAGCAAAGGCAATATCGCCATTTATTGCAAGCGGGTTTCCATCGGCATCTTCAATGGTGAAGTTTGGGAAGCGGATTCTATCCCCTTCAAAGGCAATATGCTGGTTGTTTAGCCTGAACGAGGTTTGTGCAGGTACTATAAATACTGAGGCTTTGTCGAATGCCAGGTTCCCATTCAGCTTAGGTGCTTTTATACTTCCGGTAATCCGGATGGAAGCGTTCATATTTCCTGACGAATTGCTTATAAGCGTGTTTATAAAAGGCTGCATAGAGGCTATTTCAAAATCCTTTGCTGTGAATAGCAGGTCCATGGGGATGTTTTCTTTAAGACCGTACACTCCCTTTACATTAAACCATGTCTTTTCTCTTCCGAAGGAAACATCAACCTTCGCTATGTCGCTGTTATCGGTGTTCGAAGCTTTAATCTGTATGTCTCCGAATTGCTGCTGTGCCGACACGATGTGGTTCACTTCCAGATTAATGTTGAACAGCGGCGTACGTTTGTTGAATAAGTTGAATACCGTGGCTTTCCCGTTTATCTTCCCTTTAATAGCGGCGGAATCGCCTCTTAAAATCTCTGAGAGGAAGCTTAAATTCAGGTTTTTAAGTTCCAACGAAAGCGCGTCCCTATTGTCAGGCTCGTTGAATAACGATATACTTTTATCATCCTTAGTAAAAGTGAGATTTCTGAGGTTTATGCCGTTCTGTGTGAACGTAATCAAGTTATCTGGCTTTGTTTCCCATTCCTGATAGTTCAGGAATAATGGCGTAATTACTTTGATGTTTTTTGCGGGGTTTTGTGGTTCCATGGATGCTCCCAAGTCAAACCACTTATTGCCATCGGCATTTGCAAAAGATACGCGACTCAGCAGTAAGCCGTTATTCAAATTGCTCTCTATCTTAATATCTGTTAGGCTCTGGGACGAATTCTGCACGTTACCAATATTTACGTTTACCTGGAAACTCGAATCCCTTCCTTCAGCAAGGAAATTGATATCATTCGCCTGAATATCGTTGTATATAAACTCTTCGATGTTGAAGTTGGCGCTCAATTGTTTGTCGTGGAAGACTGCCTTAATTTGGGCATTCTCGGATATTTCAATTTTGGACTTTGTAAGCTCATTAAGCATTGAAATATCTTTAAATTTAACCGATGCATCGAAATAACCATTTTCTTTTGAAGTGCTATCGGTAGCTGTAAAATAGTTGCTGAAGTAATTTTTGAGTACTCGTGGTATTTCTTGCAATGCCAGATTGCCTGCGTACGAAATGTCTGCAAATACGGTTTCAAAATTGGCGTTTACCGTATCCCCAGCTACTTTATAAAGTATTTTGTTATTTGATGCGATGTTTTTACTGGGTAGTACTAACGTAATGGTTGATGTGTCCGACGAAATTAAAAGGTTTCGTGTCCCTGCACTTACAAAGTGCGCTTTCATGTTGGCGGCGATACCAAGGGTATCGGTGGTAAGGCCAAGCGTTTTGGCATTCACATAAGGTATGTTGGCTGAAAGGTTTAAATCTGTTTCCTGACCGATCTTTCCGTTAACCTTAATATCAGTTTTCAGCATAGGATCATTTGTTTGTAGCGAGGCATTAACTACATTGTTTGCCACCGAACCATTTATAAATAAGTCGCGATACGGATAATTGTTGTATTCCAGCAAAGCAATGTTTGCTTCTAATTTTGTATTCATCGAATCAGGCTTTATTCCTTTGCCTTCT
>DATALJ010000322.1:0-3735 GCA_036261135.1 Bacteroidales bacterium | reverse complement strand
ACTACGAATGAGATAGGGATTCCGGCCTTCGCCGGAATGACATATAAATTCTAATTGTTATACATTTCGAAAAATTAGCGTGCATTACAACGCTCTTTTAAAGCAAACTAATGCTGGTTTGCTTTATCCGTGCATCGTTTGCGCCAGCAGGTTGTTGTCCTCCCACGCTAATACTGTATTTTCCAGGTAATATTACTTTTTTGTTCTGATCATCAATCACAGAAAAGGCATCGGCCGATATGGTAAAATATACTGTTTTTACTTCACCCGGATTGAGGTTTATTCGTTTAAATCCTTTAAGCGAGCGGATGGGAACAGGTACTTTAGCGGAAAGATTTGATAAATAAAGCTGTGCTACTTCATCGCCATTTCGTTTACCTGTATTTTTAATATCAACGGAAACCATGACAGAATCGCCAACATGGTTTTGGTTATTTACCTTCAGATTAGAATATTCGAATGTTGTGTAACTTAGTCCATAGCCAAATGGATAGAGTGGTTCGCCTTTAAAAAAACGGTAGGTGCGTCCTTCCATGTTATAATCCCTGAAAGCGGGCAGATCGTTTGCCGATTTGTAAACTGTAACCGGTAATCTTCCGCCAGGGTTATAATCGCCAAAAATGACATCGGCAATGGCTGTTCCTGCAGCTTGTCCCGGATACCAGGCTTCTACGATGGCAGGTAAATTATCGTTCTCCCAGTTAACAGCTAGTGCGCTTCCATTTAAAAGCACAAGAACAACTGGTTTACCCAGCTTGTGAATTTCTCGGATGAGTTCTTGCTGTACATCGGGCAGGTCAAGCTTTGTACGGTCACCTCCTTTAAAGCCTTCCAGTTCCAAATCAAGCTCTTCTCCTTCAAGTCTGGGAGAAATACCCATGCACATTACAACTACATCGGCTTTTTTCGCTGTTTCTATAGCTTGTTGTTTGAGTTTCTGTTTAATATTGTCGCGCGGCGTTGCCCATACCAGATGAACCTGCGCATCGCCATACGACTCCGAAGATTCTACGCGTATGTTGTATGTTTTTCCTGCTTCAAGGCGTAAAGGTTTTGATTTTCTCAGCCTGGGATCGTTGAATTCATTGCGGAAATGGTATGTTGTAGTTAAAACAAGGCTGTCATTCACGTATAGTGATGTATTGCAGGTGGTGTTCAGCCCCAGCAGGTATTCGCCGGTTACTTCCGGGGTGAGAGTTCCAGTCCACTTTACTCCGAAGTCATCGTCGTTCAGGTCTTTGCGCGGGGCATCGTTGAACCATGTTTTGTCAATTACTGAGTCTGAGGATGTGAAGACCGGTGCTCCTTTAGATTGGTTGTTATTGTAGTATTCTGCTTTTAATCCTCCTGTTTTTTTAGATTTTCCAAGGAATTTGCCGGGAATGAGCGTGAAAGTTGGCATTCCATCCGCTATTTCACTGCCTTGTGCATACAGAACCTTTGTTTTTGCAGTAACTTTCGACATAATCCCTTTCAAAGGTGTTACCGGATTTGAGGGTATGCCATTGTAGTTTCCCAGAAGCATTGCCTCGTCGTTGGCGTTGGGGCCAATTATCGCAATGGTCCTGATATCCTTGCTTAGTGGTAGCAAATTCTTATCATTCTTAAGCAGGACCATTGATTTACGAGCTGCCTCAAGCGCCAGGTTTTGATTGGCCTTACTGTCTACTACTGAGTAAGGGATTTTTGTGTATTTTACCATTGAAGGCGGGTCGAACATACCCAACTTAAAACGAGCCAGGAACAGCCTTTTTACGGAAACGTCAATGTCCTTCTCGGATATAAGATTTTTGAGAACAGCCTCTTTTAAACTTTTGTAAACTGAGTTGCATTCAAGGTCGCAGCCCGATTTTACAGCCAACGAAGCGGCTTCGTAGGGTGTTTCAACTACTTTGTGGTCGCGGTAAATATCTTCTATCGCTCCGCAGTCTGAAACAATGTAGCCGTCAAACCCCCATTCATCCCGGAGTATTCGGTTCAGCAGTCGATCGCTGCCACAGCACGCTTCGCCGTTGTAACGGTTGTAAGCGCACATTACCGAGTAGGCTTTCCCTTCTTTGATTCCCATTTCGAATTGGGGCAGATAGGTTTCTCGAAAATCCCGTTCGTTGGTAACCGCGTCAAACCTATGTCTTTCGGGTTCTGGTCCGCTATGTACCGCGTAGTGTTTGAGCGTTGCTATGGTTTTGTAGTATTTGGGGTCGTCTCCCTGAAGACCTTTCACGAATTGGATTCCCAATCTGCCGGTAAGGAATGGATCCTCGCCATATGTTTCCTGTCCGCGGCCCCAACGTGGGTCTCGGAATATATTCACATTGGGAGTCCAGAATGTGAGGCCCATGTAGATAAAGCGTTTACCCTTACTTGCGAAATCGTGATGTTTGGCTCTTCCTTCATCGGAAATGGCAGTGGCAACGCGGAACATCATATCCTCGTCCCATGTAGCACCCAAGCCAATTGCCTGGGGGTAAACCGTAGCAATTCCTGCCCGCGCAACACCATGTAAGCATTCGTTCCACCAGTTGTATTCCGGTATTTGCAGACGTTCTATAGCGGGTGCTGCATTCATCATTTGACCAATCTTCTCTTCCAGGGTTAGTCTGCTCACCAGATCGTTTACACGCTCTTCAAAACTCAGGTTGGTGTTAAGATAAGGCAGATCTGAGTTCTTCTGAGCATAGGCTAACAAAGGGAATAGTCCTAAACACAATACAAACAACGAATGTAGTATGCTTTTTTCCTGTAAAGAAGATGGTCTCATGCGGTTTGGTTTAAATTAGCTTACTTATTCCTTGATTTATAATCTACAATATATTCGGATACCTCAATAAATGGGGCAATCCAAATATCCTTTTCGTTTTGTTTAAGAAACTGAACCAATTTACGGTGTTCGTCAGCCGAAACGTTAAGGTTGTGCTCTCCTCCAACACCATGAAACAGAAAAACAAGATAACTGTTTGTTTTCATGGCTTCTTTTACCAGATTGATCATTTGGTCGGCCGATGCATTAACCATCATGTAGCTTCCTATATTCCAAATGTCGATTTTTGCAAGAGGCAGCATTTCGCTCTTCACGCCGCGGGCCGAAACAAAGTTGTTTTTTATACTATCCATAAAGTGCACATTGTCCACAACCATATCGCCACAGGTATAAGCGAACGTCCGTTTGGTTCTGCCATCAATCGCTGAGAGAAAGGTATTCGCCATCAATACTTCATCGATCATGCGTTGTGCTGTATACTTGGAAAGGTCATAATCGGGTTTTACCCAGCTTCTGTCTGGAGTTCCGCCAACACACGCATGAAAAAGTGTGTGATTGCCGAGTTCATGACCTCTGCTGGCAGCTTTTCGCCAGTCGCTTATGCGGTTCGTAGCGGTGGTAGAATTTCCGGGGATATAAAAGGTTCCTTTGATGTTCAATGAATCGAGCACTGGAATTACCTTGTCGAGGTGCACATTTAATCCGTCGTCGTAAGTAAGGGATATGGCGCATTTTTTATTTTTCCAGGGTCTGCTCATGTCTGCCTGTTGGGCGTATATACCAATGCAAGACATTGAAAACAGAAGGATTGGAATGAATTTTTTTACTGACATTTTATGTTGTTTAAAGGTTATATTTTGTGTGACGCTACTGGAGTACTGTCATTCCGGCGTAGGCCGGAATCCCTCTACTACGGAGCCCATACGGATTCCGGCCTACGCCGGAATGACAGTAATAAATTAATTACTTGGTTA
>DATALJ010000303.1:0-2523 GCA_036261135.1 Bacteroidales bacterium | reverse complement strand
GCCAGATCCAGCGCTTTTTGGGCGTAAAGCAAGCATTGCGAGGGATTATCAGGAATATAACTTTGTGCTACTTGATTTAATAGTGCTGCCTTTTCTTCAAGCTTAACTTTGTTTAGTCGGTTTAGCAGACTGTCGGTGAGTTTGGAATTGGCTTGTCCGTATGCTGTAATTAGCGAGCCAAGCAGCATTACGGCAATAATTAGTGTTTTTCTCATTCTGTAGGTTTTGATGTATGTATTTCATCCACGGAACTTACCGCATTTCCGTCGTACCATTTACTTACAATCGTATCTCCAGGTTTCAGTTGCGACGGGCTTTTTATTAACATTCCGTCAGCATAGGTGAGGGTGTATCCTCTTTTCAATACATGAACCGGGTCCAACAAATGGTTGGCGCTTTCCAATCTTTCAAGCCTTACTTTCTCTTCCCTAAGTTTTGTCTTTAATAGCGATGATATGTTCTTCTGCATGGCTGATAATTCGGCGGTATTCTTCTGAAAGATGTGCTGCGCCCGATATGTGATGCGGTCCCGAATGTTTATCAATTGCTGATTACTCCGTTGCAGGTAGTTTTTGAATAGCTTCTCGCTTAGAATTGAAAGATTCTGTATGTTCTGGCTTTCTTTGGTTATGATAAAGTTAGCCACGGAAGCCAGTTTCTGGGATAAATGTTCAGTTTCCTGCTGCCACGCCTGAAGTTGGTCGGTTACTATTTCTACGATTCTTTCATTTAATTCATCCAGATAAGCATCAAAGTTTGATACGGTAGTAATGATGAACTCTGCAACTGCAGTAGGTGTCTTTAAGCTTTTGTGCGACACAAGGTCAGCGATCGATTCATCGCGCTCATGGCCAATGCCGGTGAGTATGGGCAATGGAAATTGTGTAATATGGTAACAGAGCCAGTAGGAGTTAAAGCAATTTAAATCTGCCTGCGATCCCCCGCCGCGTATGATAACCACCACATCAAACTTATCCATTTCATCGAAAATCCTTTCAAGGGCATCGATGATAGATTGTTCAGCCTCCTCTCCCTGCATGTAAGCCTTAAATAGCTTTATTGCAAACTTATAGCCATAGGGATTTTCTTCCAATTGATTTATGAAATCGCCATATCCGGCAGCTGTTTCTGACGATATTACAGCGATGCGCTGCGGTACAGTCGAAAATTCCAGCTCTCTATTTAAGTGAAACACCCCTTCATCCTGAAGTCGTTGAATAATCTCCTGTCGTTTTCTAGATAAGTCGCCAATTGTAAAGTTTGGTTCAATGTCCTTAATGTTTAGACTATACCCATAAACCTCGTGAAATTCGATACTTACCTGAACCAGAACTTTTATTCCTGCCGAAAATCGCTGGCCTGTTACCGATTCGAAGTACGGACGCAGCATGCGGAAGGTAAATGCCCATATGGTTGCCTTTGCACGAGCGATGATTTGTTCGGAGTCTTCTTTTTTTTCTATCAGTTCGAGGTAACAGTGCCCACTTTGGTTAATGCTTAGCTCACACACTTCGCCTATAATCCAATAAGTGCCCGGAAATATTTCTTTAATACCAGATTTTACCTGATTGTTCAGCTCAAATAATGTTAAGGAATCAGGAGTGTTGCTTGTTTTCATTCTTCTAATACGGTATTATAGTTTAACCACCTTGCAAACAAACACCTGCGATCCGGCAAACACCTTAACGACATATAATCCCTTTTGAAGATATGCCAGTTCATCAATAACTACAGTGTTTGTATCGGTGCTGATGGTTGATATATGTTTTTCAAATACTTTTCTTCCGGATACTGTATAAATGCTCAGTCTCGCTGATTTTTCTGCAATTGGGGCAAATGCTACATTCAACTCGCTTGTAAATGGCGATGGCCATGCATTGATATCCTTGTCTCTTAAAGGGTGAAGTGTTGCATAAGCCTTATAAAAGTCGGGTATGCCATATCCCATGAGAGAATCAGGCGTTTGATAGCGAGAGCTGCTTTGCTTTATAGCATTGATGATGTCTATATTTTTTTTTCCTGGAGCGGATTGCCAAAGGCAAGCGGTGAGTCCTGCTATAATGGGCGCTGAGAACGAAGTTCCATTTGCTGTAGCTATTGTATTACCTGGCGTTTGCACCACTGTATTCCAGCCAACCGCCATCACATCAGGTTTGATGCGCCTATCAAACGTAGGCCCAACGGAACTAAACGGTGCTCGTACCCCAAGTGAATTGATGGCTCCAACCGTTAATATGCTGTCGGCATCCGAAGGTGCAGTGATGTACTTCCAATTGTCTTCGCCTTCGTTGCCGGCGCTTACTAGAACAATGATACCTTTTGATGCCGCAATTGACGCTGCTTGTGATGCCATGGTGCTGTGTCCATTCATATCCCGGTATGTATGATCCATGGATGCATCGTCAAACACGGAATAACCAAGCGATGAAGTGATAATATCCGCGCCAATGCTGTCGGCTAGTTCAGCTGCTACAGCCCAGTTAAACTCTTCTATTGGATATTCGGACGATCCCACTTCCGATC
>DATALJ010000301.1:0-6934 GCA_036261135.1 Bacteroidales bacterium | reverse complement strand
GATGTTTAGTAAAGTATTCATGATAATGAACAAATAAGCGGCAGCAAATGTTTAAACGACACTTAATGTTAGCATATGACTATAGGAGTATTACGGGAACCATCGTTTGAAAGAAGAGTAGTTGTAACGCCTGAGGTTGTTGTTCAGCTCAGAAAGCTTAAAACTGAGGTTTTAATTGAACAGGGAGCTGGCGAAGCCGCTTTTATTGCGGATCATACATATACTGAAGCAGGCGGAAATATTGCCCGACGTAGTGAATTATTGGATAAGAGCGATATTCTTTTGACTATTCAAGGGCTTGAGGCCGGGGAACTATCCGTATTAAAGCCCGATCAGGTGGTTATGGCTATATTTAATCCTTATCAAAATAAGGATTTGGTTAAGACATTAGCAACAACGGGTATTACTGCATTTAGTTTTGAGATGGTACCGCGTACAACCCGCGCCCAGGCAATGGATGTTCTTTCGTCTATGGCTACAGTAGCTGGTTATAGGGCTGTTTTGGATGCAGCACTGCACTTACCCCGCTTTTTTCCCATGTTTATGTCGGCAGCAGGAACAATTAAGCCTGCGAAGGTATTGATACTGGGCGCCGGGGTTGCCGGATTACAGGCCATTGCTACTGCACGTAAACTGGGCGCCATTGTGGAGGTATTTGATGTTCGCAATGCGGTAAAGGAGGAAGTGCAAAGCCTTGGTGGTAAATTTATAGAAGTGGAAGGCGCAAAGGATGATAAGGCTGCTGGCGGTTATGCGGTTGAACAAACCGACGAATTCAAGGAAAAACAGAAGCAGTTGATTCATAAACATGCCGTTTCTTCCAATGTGGTTATCACAACCGCTCAGATTCCTGGCCGCAAAGCACCGGTACTTCTTACAAAGGAAACGGTGCAGGCGATGAGCCCTGGTTCGGTGATTATAGACCTTGCGGCCTCAACAGGTGGCAATTGTGAGTTAACGAAGAATGCAGAAACCATCATGTCAAACGGCGTTACCATTATCGGGAAATCAGACTATCCTTCGGATATGAGTTCCGATGCAAGTAAAATGTTTGCCAATAATGTCTTTAATTTTCTGAAACTCATCATTGGCAAGGAAGGTGAATTGCAGCTGAATTTCAGCGACGATATCGTGAAAGGCGCATGCATTGTTCATAAAGGAGAAATTGTAAACGAAAAATTAAAATAAACAGCTATGCAGGATATGCTACATTTTTTTTGGGCGAATAAGGACATGATATTTATTGTTGTGCTTGCCATACTGCTCGGTATAGAGGTTATATCCCATGTTCCGTCGGTTCTGCACACACCGCTTATGTCGGGATCCAATGCAATTAGCGGGGTTAGCATAATTGGAGGCATTATTTTACTGGGGCATGCGGATTTATCGGATGTTTCCTTAAACCTGGTATTGGGCATTGTTGCTGTCTTTTTTGGCATGCTCAATGTGGCCGGAGGTTTTGTAGTTACAGGACGTATGCTCGAGATGTTTAGAAAAAAGAAAACGGATAAAAAGTAAAAAAAGAACCATGAATGTTTCTATTGGAGATATCATATTAGAAATAAGCTATTTAGTTTCGGCTGTAATGTTTGTTATTGGCCTTAAATTATTAAGTCATCCCCAAAGTGCGAGAAATGGTAATTTTTGGGCAGGTGTAGGCATGGTGCTTTCAATAGTTACCACCCTGATATTTCATAGGAACGATCAGGGAAATGGCATTCCGCTGGCCAATATGGTGGTTATATTAATTGTGATTTCGTTATCCGCAGTTGTTGGAACCATTATGGCCCGGAAAGTTAAAATGACAGCCATGCCGCAAATGGTATCCTTTTTCAATGCAACTGGCGGTGCGGCTTCAGCACTGGTTGCTTTTATGGAATTTTTGAATCCGGCAAATCAGGCTATATTGGTTACTCTGCTTGGCCTGGTAATAGGAACTGTTACGTTTAGCGGTAGCATGGTTGCCTATGGCAAGCTCGACGGAAAGGTTGGCGATATCTTCGCCCGCTACATGACTTATATAAACATATCTCTGCTGGTTATTATAACAACGCTTACAGTTATTTTGGTTTTGGCAAACCTGGCACCGGAGCAAAGAAATCTTCTTTTTTACATTCTTTTGGCCATAAGCTTTATATACGGAATCAGTTTTGTAATGCCTATTGGTGGTGCCGACATGCCTGTAGTTATCTCCCTTTTAAATTCCTTATCGGGGGTAGCCGCAACCATGGCAGGGTTTATTTATCACAACGAGGCAATGATATTGGGCGGAATACTGGTAGGTGCATCGGGCGTTATTCTTACGGTACTAATGTGCAAAGCCATGAACCGGTCGTTGCTGAATGTAATTGTGGGTGCATTTGGAGGGGGAGGGATTTCTTCAACCCAGGAAGCCGGTTTAATAAAAGAAATTCCACTGAGCGATGCTGCAATACTATTGAGTTTTTCGCAGAAAGTGGTGATTGTTCCAGGGTATGGACTAGCCGTATCGCAAGCGCAGCATCTATGTCATGATATTGAGAAGCTGCTTACCGAGAAGAATGTAGAGGTTAAGTACGCCATCCATCCCGTGGCAGGCCGTATGCCTGGTCATATGAATGTTCTGCTTGCCGAAGCCGATGTACAATACGAGAAGCTCGTTGAAATGGATGATATTAACCCCCAAATGCCAAACACCGATGTTGTGGTGGTGATTGGAGCCAACGACGTAGTGAACCCGGCTGCAGAAAATGATCCCGGAAGCCCGATTTATGGGATGCCTATCATTAAAGCCCATCAGGCGCGCAATATTATTGTTCTGAAACGCGGAATGGGAAAGGGATACGCGGCTATCGAAAATATGCTTTTCTTTAATGACAAAACACGCATGCTCTTTGGCGATGCGAAAGATTCGCTCCAGAAACTTCTCAGCGAAATAAAGAATTTGTAAGAAGCGGAGAATGCCACCCAAGCTCCTGTGAGTTGGGAATGGCATTCGCTGGATCTTATTCGAAAAGGTTTTTAACCTTAGAATTCAATTTTGTTTAACATATCCTGAGCTTTGTGCAGTATTTGTCTTCAATCGTGCTTCGGCATTGCTTTTTGATAAAACTACCTATACAATTCAAACGTTAAGTTATACCCGTTTTGTTGAATGTTTGTGTAATTTCTTTATTTGTTTCTAAATTAATAATTTAAAGCGTTATTGCTTATAGTTTTTAAATTTTTTGTTAAAATATTCGACAAACTATTTTCAAATCATCTATGTAAATACTATATTTAAAAATCTTATTTATTGCTATTTCTACTTCTGTATCTATGTTGCCTTATCTGTTCATATTTTACAGCTTTACTGCCGAATGCCTCTCCGTATTACTCATTACATGTATGCTGGTATTGGTAACAGGGTATTATTTATATTATAAAATACAGAAGAAGAACGATTTAGAACAGCTGTTAATTTATAAGAGGATTATTTCGGATACCAGGCTCCAATCGCAGTATGTTGTGTTTCAATGCCGGTTCGACGGTGAAAGAACATTAAATTATATTAGTGAGAATATATTTGCACTAACAGGTTATAAGAGAAATGCTTTACTTGGTAATCAGCAAATTTCATTCAATTCGCTTATCCATTTGGACGATCAGTTGAGGGTTCTTAAGGCTATTCAGCAGAGTTTAAATAGCGAAGGGGTGTACCAGGTGGATTATCGTTTGCATACAAAATGGGGCGGAGAGAAATGGGTGAAGGAACAAGGCCAGGTGCGATATGGTGTTAACGGACAAGTTGAGCTGATTGAAGGTGTACTCGCCGATATTACCGATAGTCGCTATATCCAGGATAATGCACAAAATATGGAACATCGCTTCCAGATATTCATTGAAAATGCTCCTGTTGGCGTTTGTTTGTGTTATAATGAAATAATAACGTATGTGAACCCCGTTTTTTTAGCCATGTTCGGGATATCGTCACCCGATGCTATTCTAGGTGCGTCTCCTTTAACCCTTATAGCCCCGTATAAAAGAGAAATTTTTAGGTTTCTGATAAAGGATGACGAATCCATAACGCAATCGGAACCTGGCTTTGCCAGTGTTGGCTTAAAAAGTGATGGCACGGAATTCCCTCTCCACGCTTATTTTGCGTCGGTAAAGGAGTGCGATTTTTGT
The DNA here is from genome assembly GCA_036261135.1 of Bacteroidales bacterium. GTDB lineage: Bacteria > Bacteroidota > Bacteroidia > Bacteroidales > JAAUTT01 > JAAUTT01. The sequence continues at coordinate 2,788 of DATALJ010000301.1, read as the reverse complement.
GGCAAACTGATTTTCTTAATCGATACCACCGAAGCAAATCAAAAGGAAGAAGCTTTGCGCGAAAGCGAAGAGAAAGCCAGGATACTGCTCGATACAAACACCGATATAGTTGTGCTAATGAAATCGGATTATACAATTCTTGATTGTAATCAGGGATTTTCCGGGCAGTTTGGTAAGCCGCGCAGCGAATTAATAGGAACCAATGCCATGCTGTTGATTAATGACGAAACAGACATGTACTGGATTCCGTGGATTATGTATGTACTAAAAACAGGCCAAACAGAGCATTTTGAGTACCAGAGCAATGATGGTGCCTTGTTCTATAACGTTACCATATATCCAGTAAAGAACAGCGAAGGCACAATTGAGAGCCTTGTTCTATATGGCCACAATACCACGCAGCTTAAGAAGGCCGAATTAGCGCTAAAAGAGCGTGAAGAACAGTATAGAACCATTACCGAATCAATAACGGATTATGTATATAAAATTATTGCTGATTATACAGGTTCCAGGTTTATCTTTTTAAACAAAGGCTGCGAGCGGATTTTAGGTTATACGCAGGAAGAGTTCAAGCATAACCCTGCGCTTTTTGTCAGTATGATTTCGGACGACGATAAACCCTTGTTCAATTCTTTCTTGCAGCGTTGTATTGAACAGAAAACCACCCGCACCATTGAATTCCGTATGAATCATAAAAATGGCAAGGTGGTTTGGGTGTCTAATTCCATTGTGTTCTTTAAAGAAAAACCCAATCATGTTCTCGAATTCAATTGCGTACTGAAAGACATTACCTTGAATAAGCATACCGAATTTGCCTTACTCGAGGTGGAAAAGAGATATCGTGCGGTTTTCGACCAATCCGGGTTAGCAACCAATGTGTTCGATCTGTCAGGTAAATTAATTATGCAGAATTCCCTCGCTGCATCCATGCTTGGAGGAACGCCTCATAATTTTATCGGGAAGAACCTTGAAGAAATAGCCAGGCCCGATGTGGCAAAAGGCATACGCATGGCCATTAACGAAACTATTCATAACAAAACACTGGTAAACGAGGCTGAAATCGATTTGCCTGCCGGTAAGTTCTGGCTTAAATCTACGGCGCATGCAATTAAAAATAATTCGGGAGATAACATTGGGGTTCAGTTTATTTCGCAAAACATTACCGAAAAAAAGGAGTATGAGCGCGAAATGCTGAATACCATTATTGAAACCGAGGAACGGGAACGAATGAATTTTGCACAGGAACTTCACGATGGCTTGGGGCCTTTGCTTTCGGCCATTAAAATTTATACCCAATGGCTTGCACGGCCCGATGCTAAAATTTCGCAGCACGAGATACTTACTGATATGGAGAGTCTCGTGAACGAAGCCAGCGTTGCTATTAAGGAGATTTCGTATAAACTTAGTCCGCATATACTCGAAAATCTTGGTTTCATTGAAGCGGTAAAAGATTTCGCCGAAAAACTGGAACGTTCGCGCAATATAAAAATTGACGTGGAAACCAATTTCAAAAAGAGGCTGTCTAAAACTTCGGAATCGGTCATCTACCGCGTACTTTGCGAATGTATCAACAATACCATTAAGCATGCACAAGCCTCAACTATACGCATAAAAATTCATAAGTACCAGAAGAAACTTAAAATACAATACGCCGACAATGGTGTAGGTTTTAATATGGACGATGTGCTCAATAATAAGCCTGGCAATGGTTTATATAACATGCAAAACCGTGTAGAATCGATTAACGGGTATATTGTATTTAACAGCCAGGTTGGTAAAGGAACAAAAATTTTAATTGTTGTAAGATTATAATAAACGCTAAATATTTAACCCCCAACAATATGATTAAAGTTTTACTAGCCGACGACCATAAGATTTTTCGCGAAAGCCTTCGCAAAATGCTTGTTTCCGAAGGAATTGCCGACGTATTAGCCGAAGCAGCCGATGGTAAGCAACTGCTTGACTTGCTTGAGGAATACACACCCGATGTAGTTATTATGGACATTTCGATGCCCGTGATGGATGGCGTAGAAACCTCTAAGAAAGCCTTGCAGAAGAATCCTCACCTGAAAATCCTTACTCTTTCGTCTTTTGGCGATGAGAAGTATTATTATAAGATGGTAGAAGCCGGTGTGAAAGGTTTTGTAATTAAGAGCTCTGGTATTTCCGAACTGGAGCAGGCTATCACCGAAATTCACGAAGGTGGGTGCTGGTTCTCGAATGAACTGTTGCGCAAAGTAATTGTCAATATTGGAAAATTGCCTGCCAAAGAGATGGAAATATCCGATAGGGAGATTGAAACACTTAAATTGATATGCGACGGCCTCACAAACGATCAGATTGCCGAGAAACTCCATTTAAGCCCCGAAACCATCAAATGGCACAGGAATAACCTTCTCTCCAAAACAGGGTGTAACAATACAGCGGCTTTGGTGATGTATGCCATTAAAAACGGGTTGATTCAAATTTAGCCAGTAAAATTCATAATTATTAAATAAATCTAAAGGTTGTTTGTCTTTCCGGCGAAGGCCGGAATCTCTAAACTACGAAGTATAAATGGATTACATTAGATAAGGTTTCGTAGTTCTGGTCTTTGCTAATTTTATGAATTATTTAGGTTAAGTGCTTATTGCAAACGACAATTCAATTTTACCAGTTATGGTTTAATCCTCTGATAATCTTAGCCTCACCGATGAGGCTTTACAAAAGCCTATGAAGATATCATTCTTGGGAATGTTGGAATTCTTAACATCTTCGTAGTAAATGGATTCCGGCCTTCGCCGGAATG
>DATALJ010000299.1:0-5570 GCA_036261135.1 Bacteroidales bacterium | reverse complement strand
CAAATAAAGCCAAATAGATTACAAGGAGCAGAATGGGAAGCAGCGACAGGAAATACCATTGATTAGCAAAGAGAATAGCATTCACTACGATGTATAGAAGGGTTAAAGCGAATATCCATACATGGTTCCGTTGTACCAATGTTTTGATGGAATTCATCGCTTATGCTAATCGTTTCTTCCTATGCGCTATAGAATCTTGAAAAATCATGAAAAGAAGCGCCATCATGAAAGCTGTAACGGTTGACACAAGCACAATAAGAGAACGCTTTGGATACGCCTTCTTCTCGGACCTATATGCCTTGTCCACAACAAATTTGTGCGGAATTGACTGCTCAGCATCAACCTTGGCGGCCATATATTTACCTCGCAAGATGCTGAGACGCTCTGTCTCATAGCTCAACAAGTCCCTTAAAGCCTCATATGCACCGCCGTATTTGGCAAGTATTTTAATTTTATCCTCGATCATCTTGGCACCAGCAATTTTTCCAGTTCCCAGGGCAGTGGCATACGCTTCGTTGTAACCTTTTGCTTGTGTTGCATAGTCTACAACGCCCAGCAAACGGATACGTTTCAGCGAATCCTGCAGCAGGTTCATCTGGTTTTCCATTTCAACATATTCTTTTTCCACCACGGCAAGCGCTTTCTGAGCTCTTTCGTGCTGAATACGTGTCATCACCGTATCCACCTGGTTTGAGATTTCATTTGCAATGTAAGCCGCAGTATCCCTGTCGGTATCAAGCACGTCAATCACAACTGACATGTATTCCGTACGGTGGAACTTAATGTTCGATTTAAATTCGCTATATAGTTTTGTACGCCAGTATCTTCCAGTGGTGTCTATCTTATAGTGCTTGTATAGATTGAACTTTTGAATGATTCTATCTCTGATTTCGGCAGAGTTAAGCACCTGCATCAATTGTTCGCCTTCCTGCTCGGTGCCAAACTTCATGATATCGTTTTGGCTATTACTGTTGACCGAAAGCAGCGACTGCGAAAGGGACGCAGAAGAGGCAGGAAACAAGATAACCGATGATTGGTACTTGGGCGTAATAAGCAACGATACAATTGCAGAAAAGACGGCTGCTACCAACGATATGGTCAGTAACGTTTTTCGTTTTGACCAGATATATGCCATAAAATCGGATGAATCGAAATTGAACCGATGCTTATTTTTTCCCATAGTTTTAGCGATTATTCAACTTTTACAAGAAAATAATTCTTCTTCCCTTTCTGAACCAGAATATATTTATCGTTTAACAACATACTGCTGTCCACTTTGGTTTCAATGTTATCCACCTTACCTTTGTTAATACTAACACCTCCGCCTTGTACCATTTTGCGAGCCTCGCCTTTGCTGGGGAAGATGGTGGTATCGGCAAGGAATGTCACGATATCCGTTCCATTTGTAATGGCAGCACGTGAATAATTGAATGTTGGAACGCCTTCGAGCGCCTGGAGTAATTGTATTTCGCTTAAACTTTTCAATACATCGGTAGTGGCATTACCAAACAGAATCTCGGAGGCTTTTATGGCAAATTCATATTCCTGCTCACCATGTACAAAGGTGGTTATCTCCTTAGCCAGGCGCTTCTGAAGCAGACGCAGGTGGGGAGCTGCGGTGTGCTCAGCTATCAATGTCTCAATTTCTGCTGGTGGCATTAGGGTGAATATCTTTATCCAGCCCATCGCATCTTCGTCAGAAGCATTCAGCCAGAACTGATAGAACTGATATGGCGATGTTTTGGAAGCATCGAGCCATACATTTCCTTTCTCCGTTTTACCGAATTTCCCACCATCGGCCTTTTTGATAAGCGGACAGGTAAAGGCATACGCTTCTCCCCCATCGATACGACGAATGAGTTCGGTACCTGTAACAATGTTACCCCATTGGTCGCTTCCTCCCATCTGGATTTTACAGTTCTTGTTCTTGTAAAGCCAGTAGAAATCGTATCCTTGTATAAGCTGGTAGGTGAATTCCGTGAAGCTAATGCCGTTTTCGCTTTCGATACGTTTTTTTACGCTATCCTTGGCCATCATGTAGTTAACGGTGATATGCTTTCCCACGTCGCGAATGAAAGCCAGGAAACCCATGTTTTGAAACCAGTCGTAATTATTCACCATTTCGGCGGCATTAGGTCTGGATGGATTGAAATCAAGGTATTTTTCCAACTGCTTTTTCACGCCTTGCAGGTTAAATTGAAGTGTTTGCTCACTGAGCAGGTTGCGTTCCTCGCTTTTACCTGATGGGTCGCCAACCATACCTGTTGCTCCACCAACCAATGCAATGGGTTTGTGACCCGCGCGTTGCAAATGTACAAGCAATAGAATGGGAACGAGACTTCCAATGTGTAAGCTGTCCGAGGTAGGATCGAATCCTATGTATGCTGATGTCATCTCTTTCTCCAACTGTTCTTCGGTTCCGGGCTTAATGTCGTGAACTAACCCACGCCACTTCAATTCCTCAAAAAATTTCATGTTACCTTGTTGATTTTAAAAATTCCTGCCAAAGATATAAAATCTTATCAGAAAGCGATGAATATGATGGAGACACTGGCTAGAGTGCTTATTTCTGCTGCGATTTGCCAGTAAGTATGCCATCCTTGATTTCTTCCAGGTGAAGATGTGGGAATATGGCCGGTGCTATCCTCGACACAGGGCCGAACAACGCCGATTGACAAGTAGTTTCTTCAGGCAGGAGCTTATGTTTGGTATCAAATTTCTGAATGATAACAATGAAAACACTAGTAATGAAAGCCATCTTGGCAATTCCAAAAACGATACCACCAATGCGGTTGAGCTTTCCAAGCACCGATTTGCCCAGGACATTGGTTAACAGCTTCGAGATAAAATGCATGATAACAAGAACAGCAATAAATATAAGGGTAAACGCAATTACCTGCATGATTTTTACTGAAACAGAGAATTGCTCAGCTAAATACTTTCCAATGGCCTCGTAAAATATGGCACCTGCCCACACTCCCAGCACCAAAGCAGCCAGCGTGAGACTTTGTACTACAAAACCTTTGATAAATCCGTTAATGGCTCCCCATAGCAGGAGAATAATGATGGCAATGTCAATGGCGTTCATGGCTTTAGTTTTTCGAAAGGTATAAAAAATATAAACACAAAGCTAATTAGGCTTTTACTGAAATAAACGTAAGCCTCTGATTTCTATATCGAATCGAATATCCGGGTAATACTCTCACGGTTTATATCTTCTTTAATCAGGTAATTACGAGCCCCGGCTTCAATCATATCGCGTATCGACTGCATTTCGTTATGAAAGGAAACTGCTATAATATTGATAAACCTATATTTATCCACAATAATTTTGGTGGTCTGTATACCATTCATCACTGGCATGTCCAGATCCATAAAAACAATTTCTACAGAATTGTTCTCCAGGAAATCCAGACACTCTTGTCCGTTGGTTACCTTACTAATATTAACAATCCTATCGCCTATAACGTCGGAAAGCATAAATTCAAAGGCCTCCAGAAAGTGTCTATTATCGTCAACCAATAAGACGTTAAATTTTCTCATCGTGAGATTAAGGGTTTTAGGTTTTTAAATCAAAATCCCTGGTCCATAGTTCAAAATTGAATCCTTCGCCAGGTTTGGTGTTTATCAGGTATTGAGCATTAATGGTTTTGGCACGGCTAAATATATTGACCATTCCCATGCCTTGAGAATTCGAAAATACGGATTCTGGGGTAAATCCGATACCGTTATCCGCGTATTTCATCTTCAGTAAATGTCCGTCGAATACGAGTTGTATGGAAACGTTTGTAGCGTTGGCATGTTTAATGGTATTGTTAAGCAATTCCTTTACAATACGGTAAAAGATGAGTTCCACATTGTGCGAGAAGCGTCTATCCTTTACATTGCTCTTGAATATAACGGGCATAAGCTCTTTGCACAGCTCCAGATGCGATTTGATAGCCTTTTCAAGGTTATTATTGAGCAGCACATGCGGACTCAAATCGTTGGAAATATCGCGAACAGAAGAAATAGCTTCACGTATTAGCTTTTTCATTTGTGGCAGAATGTACTTCTTCTTGTTCTTGTCGTCTGAGTCGGCCAGAGAGGAAATATAGAGATTGAGGCTCGAAAGTATAGGACCTACCTCATCGTGAAGGTTGGAAGCAAACTTTTCGCGCTCTTTTTCCTCGGTTTGCACCATGGTATCAAGCAATTTCTTTTCAAGGATACGTCGTTCAGTAATGTCGTTAAACAGCAAAGCAAAGTGTTTGGAAGATATATAGAAAGCCAACACCTCATAATACTTGCCATACGAATTGGTATAGCTCTCGAAACGATAAGATTCACCTGTTAGTGCTACCTTCCCAAATATCTCAATCCATTCCGGCTCTAAGTCGGGCATTACTTCAAGTGCAGTTTTCCCTACAATCTCGTCAAGTTTAAGTCCAGTAACTTTTTCAAAAGCCTGGTTAGCAGTTATGTATTTATAGTTTACCGGAGTATTGTTCCAGTCGCAGATAATCTCGTGGAGAGCAAATCCGTAAGGCATATGTTGCAACAGCAGGTAACAATCGTCATGTTGAAGCGTGGTTTGTTTTTTCGATGATGTTCTGCGTGGCTTCTTAGCATTTATCTCGGATTCCTTCTTGGCTTTTTGCAATTGTTCGGCAACACGGTGCAGCCTGGCATTCTCTTCCTCCAGCTTAGCAATGCGTCTTTCAAGGTTAGCAATATGGGTTTCAGCAATTTTCATGCATAAAACGTTAAAACTACACCTTTAAAAATACAAAAAGAGATTGAATTATAGCGTATTTCCCTACTTACTTCTGCAACGAAAATTGTATGTTCAATGTATAATAAACGGAAACTGCTGTACCGTTTTGCTTTCCAGGAATCCAGTTAGGCATCATGCTTACTACGCGTGCGGCTTCTTCATCACAGCCCCCTCCAATACCTCGTATTACTTGTATGTTTTTAATCTTACCCTTTCTATCTACTTCAAAATGAAGGACAACTTTACCTGATAAGCCCATCTCAGTCGCTGTCTTTGGATAAACTAAATTATTAGAGATGAACTTCATCATGGCTTCCGTTCCTCCCGGGAATTCAGGCATTTGTTCCGCAAACATTATGGGAGTTTCAGCTTTATTCGTTACGGCCATTTCAGCTTCATCGGCTGCAACTTGCCGAACTCTGGGGCTGTCTGCTACTGTTTTGGATCGAGACATCCCGGCCACAGGGCTTTCACTGGCATCCTTTTTATACGTTTCCTCTTTTTTCTTGTCCTCTGTCACTATCTCGGATGCTAACGGCTTTTCCTCATAAGTATCCTGGGACACTACTGGTGCAGCTGCCTTTGGCAATTCAGCTAATTCGTCAGCTCTCGATTCGTTTTCGCTGGTGCTAACCTCAGGAGGTGTAAAGCGAGAGGTAGTGTTTGAAGGTGCGGCCTTGGCTTTCGAAATCGTTTGTTTTTCCTTTGCAGAATTTTCGGTTATTGTAAGCCTTTCTGTTTCGGATTTATCCTGATGATTTGTTTTTGGCGTACTTTGAGCTACCTGCATCTTTTGCTGCGGCTGGTTTAGAAA
>DATALJ010000295.1:0-9731 GCA_036261135.1 Bacteroidales bacterium | reverse complement strand
CGAAGGTAAAGCCACTGTGGGTGTTATTGCTGCTGGCGAATACGAATTTGGAACATCTACGCTTGAAGTAATGACTGTTATTTCAGGTAAACTGTTAGTGAAACAACAAGGCGAAACCGATTGGAAAACCTATAAGAAGTTCGAATCCTTCGTTGTTCCTAAAGATTCGAAGTTTAAAGTAAAGGCCGAAGAGGCTGTGCCTTATTTTTGTTTGTATAAATAGTGTTGAGGAGTAAGAAGCTGGCGTGCATCTGTAATGCGTGTCTTTGATATTGCTCTCAAACGAGCGTAAGCTCTGGTAAAATATGCCTGTCATTCCGGCGAAGGCCGGAATCCCTTAACTACGGAGTTCTTATTTTGTTTTCTACTGGTCACGAATTTTCAAATCCATAGATTTTGGCAACCTGGTTTCCTACATCGCTTAAAGAAATGGCTGCACTGGGCTGGGATCAACCCGATGTGGTACTTTTTACGGGCGATGCGTATATCGATCACCCGTCATTCGGTGCGGCGGTTATTGCGCGCTGGCTGGAATACCTTGGATTGAAGGTTGCCATAGTTCCTCAGCCCAATTGGCAAGACGATCTGCGCGATTTTAAAAAGTTTGGGACTCCTCGCTTGTTCTTTGCCGTTACTTCCGGCAATATGGACTCAATGATAAATCATTACACAGCGAATAAGCGCCTGCGTTCAGAGGATGCATTTACACCAGGGGGCAGGGCAGGAGCTCGGCCCGACTATGCCGTAACTGTGTATTCAAAGATATTAAAGCGTTTTTATCCGGATACGCCATTGATATTAGGCGGAATAGAAGCTTCATTGCGGCGTCTTGCGCATTACGACTATTGGAGCGATACCCTAAAACCTTCTGTTCTCCTGGAAAGTGGCGCCGACCTTTTGGTATATGGCATGGGTGAAAAGCCGCTAAAAGCTATTGGTGATCGGTTACAGGCAGGCGATAAAATTCAATCCCTACAGGATATACCACAAACAGCGTATCGAACGAACAAGACAGCGGTTTTACCTGACTTTGTATTTTCCCGTACGCTGAATCTCATTCCTTTCAGGCAATGTACCAAAGACAAACTAAATTATGCCCGTAATTTTAAGGTTTTCGAGGAGGAATCGAATAGAAAAATTGCTGCACGGCTGATTGAGGAATACGACAAGGAGAAAGTTGTTGTTAATCCGCCATTCGCAGAATATACACAGGAAGAGATTGACGCTCCGTTTAATTTACCGTATTTCCGGATTCCGCACCCTCGCTACCACAGCAAGGAACCTATTCCGGCTTACGATATGATCCGCGACTCGGTGAATATACATAAGGGATGTTTCGGAGGGTGTAGCTTTTGCACCATTTCGGCACATCAGGGTAAGTTTATTCTGAGCCGCAGCGAGGCATCTGTGATTAACGAATTGAAAAAAGTTGTCGAAACTCCAGGTTTTAAAGGCACGATAACCGACCTGGGTGGTCCCTCTGCCAACATGTACCGTATGCAGGGCTCCGATCAAAGCATTTGTAGCAAGTGTAAGCGTGCATCCTGCATTTTTCCTTCAGTTTGTAAGAACCTGAATGCTTCGCATAAGCCGCTTACCGATTTATACAAAAAAGCACAGGCTGTAAAGGGCATCAAACATATATTTATTGGTAGCGGAATCCGGTACGACCTGTTCTATGGGTTACATACGCCGGAGCACCAGGCACAAGCCCGGGAATACATAAAGCAGGTGGTTCTCAACCATGTTTCGGGCCGTCTCAAGGTGGCACCTGAGCATAGCGCGCCCAATGTGTTGAAGATTATGCGTAAACCTTCTTTCGAGCTTTTCCTTAAGTTCCGAAGTGAGTTTATGCGGATTTCTCAAAAGGCAAATAAGAAACAGCAGGTTATTCCTTATCTCATATCGAGTCATCCCGGCTCAACCGTTGCTGATATGGGCGAGCTGGCTTCTGAGTTGTGTGCAATCGGCTACAGACCTGAACAGGTGCAGGATTTTACACCCACACCCATGACGCTGGCTTCGGCCATGTACTATACCGGAGTCGATCCGTATACAATGAAAGCTGTGTATGTTCCCCGTACACCGGAGGATAAGAAAACCCAGCAAAATTTTCTGTTATACTATAAGCCGGAGAATAGAGCAAGAATTAAACAGGCATTGCTAAAGATTAACCGGCCGGATTTATTGAGAAAGCTGTTCCGTTAAGGTATATTTTTTTTCACTTAATCAAAGTTCAAACGTCAGGTTGTCATACGCCAAAGCAATGTTGGGTGGGAGTTCAGCCTGGACTTCGTTATGGAAACCCATCTGATGGCTGATATGGGTGATATATCCCTTCTCAGGTTTAAATTCCTCAAGTAGTTCAACCGCTTCGCTTAACGAAAAATGTGATATATGCTTTTGTTTGCGTAGTCCGGTAATGATTATGACTTTTGATCCGCGTATTTTATGCTTTTCTTCATCGGAGATGAAGTTCGCATCGGTAATATAGGTCAGGTCGCCTATTCGGAATCCAAGCACAGGAAGCCGCATGTGCATCACCCGTATGGGAACGACGGCGATTCCCTGTACTTCAAAAGGATGCTTATCGATTTTATGCATGTTTACCTGCGGAATTCCTGGATATTTATGTTCAGCAAAAATGTAGTCAAATTCATTCATAATGGCGTTCTGAACACGCTCTTCGGCATACACATCCATGGGCTGCTGCTGTATGTAGTTGTAAGCCCGCACATCATCAAGGCCTGCAATGTGGTCCCTGTGCTCGTGCGTAAAAAGAATGGCATCCAGCGTTTTTACATCGGCATTCAGCATCTGTTGCCGGAAGTCGGGTCCGCTATCAATTACAATATGGATATCATTGATTTCAATCAGCAATGAAGTTCGAAGTCTTGAATCTTTGGGGTTTGTAGAATGACATACTTCGCAAGGGCAGGCAATCACTGGCACACCCTGTGACGTTCCGGTACCTAAAAAAGTTATTTTCAATTTGAACGAGGTTAAGACTTACAAAATTACCATTTTTACAACATTTGCAGACAGTTCTTCTTCAATAAAGTTTATCAATATTCTTAAAAATTGGGTGCTTATCGTTATTTTTGGCAAAAAAACTGTGAAGGGAAAGCTTTATCTTGTGCCCAATCTCTTGGGCGATGGACCGGCCGAGGACGTTATTCCTCAGAATGTGTTAATTCTTATTCGTACGCTACAATACTTTATTGTGGAGGATATACGCACAGCAAGGCGCTTCTTATCTAAGATACACACCAACCATAAAATTGACGATATAACTTTTTACCTGCTCAACGAGCATACGCAATTAACCGAGATAGCGAAATATCTGGATCCGATAGAGAATTTTGATATAGGTGTTCTCTCTGAGGCTGGTGTGCCGGGTGTTGCTGATCCGGGATCAGATATCGTGCGCATTGCACACCAACGAAAGATTGAAGTTGTTCCTCTTGTTGGGCCCTCATCAATTCTTATGGCGGTAATGGCTTCGGGGCTTAATGGTCAGAATTTTGCATTTAACGGGTACTTGCCGGTGAAGCATCCTGAGCGTGTTGCCAGAATTAAGTCTCTGGAGAAGAAAGTATACAGCGATAATCAAACGCAGCTATTTATCGAAACACCATACCGCAATCTTCAACTTCTCGAAGATATACTTTCAACCTGCAGACCCGAAACATTACTTGGTATAGCCTGCAATATAACTGAGCCTGATGCTATTCTGCGCACGCAAACCGTTGCAGAGTGGAAGGAACAAGTTCCCGATATTCACAAAAAGCCTGCAATATTTAGTATAGGAAAATAAAAAAAGGAGGAAAACATCAGTTTTACTCCTTTCTATTTATCTAAAATACTAATCTTATTTTATATCCGTAATTTCCAATTCGTAAATAAGGGTTGTGTAACCCGGTACAGTTATTTGTTGCCCACCACCGGTATATGGGTCTTCTCCGTATCCTCTGTAGTAAGGTATGATAACAGTTGCTTTTCCACCTTTTTTCATTAGTTTGATGGCTCCTTCGAATCCGGTTATTACGCTACCACTACCAATTACAAAAGTGAAAGCATCGCTCTTGTCAATGGCTCTGGCCGGTACATTCAAATACTTCCCGTCGGAGTAGGGCAGAAAACTGAGATTATACTTAACGGTTACACTGTCTTCGGCTACAGGTAAGTTACCTGTGCCTTCCACAGAAGGTAAATAATAGAGACCAGTGACGCCGGTTGTTGTAGAATCTGCCAGTGTTTTTTGATAGTTTGTATTCAGATATTGAGCCAATTGCTGAGCTTCAAACTGTTTTATGTCTGGAATTACCTTATAAAGCCTTATATCGGTATATACAGGCGTAAAATCGCCTTTATAAAGCGCAGAAGGAATGATTAAACGCGCAGAATCGCCTTCCTGCATGGAGAATAAACCTTGCTTAAGTCCTTCGAACATATACTTAACCTGAATTTTGTAAGGGCCCTCGCAACTCATGGTGGTTCGGGTAGAAATGCCTTGAGCATTTGCTACCGATTTCCAACTGGTATCAAATATTTTGAACGTTTCAACGTATCGGGATGTGTAATTAATCAAAACATAATCATTTTCAGAGGGAGTGGCTCCGGTTCCTGCATTATCATTCATGATATATAAGCCAGATTCGGTGGGTTTTTCATTCGGATAATATGTAAGTATGAAATCCTCAATAACCCAGTCTTCATGCTGTTTATTGTCAGCATCTTCATCTTCCTTGCAAGAAACCATTAAAAGGGCGGGCAGAATAAATAAATATAACAGTTTAAATTTCATAATATTATGATTTATAAAAAATGTAAAGCTTGTCAACAAATTAAGGATTCGAATATATCTAAAAGGTTGCAAATTTAGCAATTATTTAACCGATAAAAGTTCAACTTCGAAGATTAATGAGGTAAATGGAGGGATAATACCCGTGGAAGACCCTGATTCGCCAAAAGCCATTTCGGATGGAAGGATGAAAAGCGCCTTTTCGCCTTCGTGCATCAAACCAATTCCTTCCTCAATTCCTTTAATAACCTGCCATTGCTGACCATATACAAACTGAAAAGCTTCATTCCGCTTGCGTGTAGAATCGAAAAATTTACCATTCAGGAATTTTCCTTCGTAATGCACTACTACCGTGTCGCCGAGGTTTACACCCCGGTCGTTTCCTTTGCGAAGTGTAAGATAACGCATGCCCGATTGGGTTGGGTTTATTTTAAGCTTCGATTCGTCCAGGTATTGTTGTAGTATGGTTTTTTCGTATTCGCCAAAGTCTTCTATCCACTTCAAAAATGCTTGTTTCTCGTAAGCAAAAGCCATAGGCGTTTGTATTTCGATGATGTTAACATCCACTTTCATTTGATCTGTCTCGGAAAGAAAGGCTGGCAATTCGGAAGAAAGCGTGTTTACAAAGAAATTTTTGGCAGGTATAATGAAACTAGCAGAATCATCGGTTCCTAATAAAGTAAGACACTCATCAATAGAGCCGGGGAAGGTAGGTTGCGATATCTGGAATTTACGTCTTCCTTTAAAAAACAGCGAATCATTCAAGGTACGATAACAGATATCAGCGGTAATATAGTCGTTGTAGCGGCATTTTACGCTGTCGTCGCCAATTTTAATCAGTTTGTAATGGAAACCATTCTCATTCTTTGTATAGCCGGGGTATTCCGATTTTGAGCAGGAGTAAAAAGTGACGAGGGCTAGTAAAGTTAGTAGTTGTAGGTAATGTTTAGCCATTTTAGTCAGTTAGTTTGATGAGTTCAACATGGTATATGATGATAGACCTTGCAGGTATGCACTTTTCGTCGCCCAGCAACCCATAGGCAAGATGAGGCGGAAGGATAAATATTGCTTTGCCACCTTCATTCAGGAGCAGAATACCTTCTTCCAGGCCTGCTTCTATTCCGCCTTTCCCGATGGTGAAGGTTTTAGGCCCGGTTTTTTCCGACGAATAGCAGGTTGTCCCATCTTCTAGGAGTTCTACTGTATATTTAATGGTAGCTTTTTTGCCGGTTGTAGCTTTGGGCCCGGTACTTTTTTCTGATATATCGTACCAGAGGCCGGTTGGGGTCACCTGCATGTTCCAGTTGCGGCGCTTTATATAGCCTTTTATTTTTTCGATATCATTAGCCACCAGCTGTCTATTGATATTTACCAGTCTTTCCGCTTTGGGATCGGTTTTGCTCTTGTTGTTTTCCGTTTCACGGGGCTCATTACCGCACGAAATGGCAAGCAGCAACAAAAATGAAAAGGTAAGAATAGCGTTTCTCATGAATTTAGCATTTCGCTGTAGTTCGGTAACAAAGCTAAGAATTTTTGGATAGTTTCGTCGAGCGAAAGGGAAGACTCTCCCCCGGCTGCATTCAGGTGCCCGCCACCGCCAAAATGCTCTTTTGAGAAGGCATTGGCAGGGAACGAACCGCGCGACCGAAACGAAATCTTTACTCTGTCTTTTCGCTCAATGAAAAGTGCCGTAAACCGGACGCCTTTTATCGAAAGCGGGTAATTGACAAACCCTTCGGAATCGCCGGTTGTAAAATTAAATCGCTGTTGTTCCTCGAGGCTGAGCGACATAAATGCGGTGTTATACTGGGGTAGAACCTGCATTTTATCGTTCAGGCAATAGCCCAGGAGGCGCATCCTGCTTTCGCTGTAATTGTCGAATACATTGCGGTATATCTCGTCTTTTGCAATTCCGAATGCAAGCAGCTTGGAAACAATCTCGAATAAACGCGGACGCGAAGAACTGTAGCTGAAACACCCGGTATCTGTCATTATTCCGGTATATATGCATTCGCAGATGTCTTTATTAAAGGGTTGCGGGAAAAGTTCGGAGAGAAACTCAAAGATTAATTCAGCAGTACTGCTCGATTCCGTTTTCGATATGCTTAAATTTGTTTCCAGTTGCGGGTTTGGATGATGGTCAATCATCACCTTAAAAGCAGTGGAGGCAGCTAAGGATTCGGCCATTTCGCCACTACGCTTTATTTCGTTGTAATCGAGATGAAAAATAACGTCAGCCTCTCTAATTAGCATGCGTGCATGGCTTCTGTTCTTCGTGAAGTCTTTCACCTCTTCATTTCCTGGCATCCAGCTCAGGAAATCGGGATATTCATTTGGCGATATGGCTGATACCGTGTAGCCTTCCTTTTTTAACGACAAGTACAAACCAAGCATTGAGCCAATAGCATCGCCATCGGGGTTTGCGTGGGTTGTTATCAATATTTTTGGCTTGCTCGCCAGTACTTCAGTAAGTAGCTTCTTTTCTTCGGGTTTTGTAAAAATCACTTTTAAAAATTTAAAGTTCTGTTTAGTTAAAAAGTCCATTTGTCATTCCGGCGCAGGCCGGAATCCACTAACTACGAAGCCTATAAGGATTACCTTCGGTGAGGGCTTCGCCGTTCCGGCCTGCGCCGGAATGACATGCCTGTTTTACACATCCCTATCGTAAAACAATGTCGTCAATAATGTTTCCACCGGCCTTTTCGTTGAGCGCTTTAACAATTCCGCTCCGGAGCATCATGAGCTCGTTCCGTACCACGGCCGATTTGAGGTACACAAATAGCACCCTGTTTTTTACATACAGACGACCGGTTTCGCGTTGTATCTTTTTGCCCATGATGTCGTTCCAGGCATTAATAATACCTATTTCCTTCAGTTTCTCATCAATCCTGAGTTCTTTGAGTAACTGACTAACCACCTCGCCTATATTCTGAACATTGCTGCGCCGCATAGTGCTTAATTGGTATTAATTTGTGTTACTGTTATGTCTTCGCCATCGAGCAAAAATAGTAAATGGCTGCCATTTATTTGCTGCAAAATTTCGTGCATGCGTTCGCTGCTGGTATCTGTAATAAAAATCTGCCCAAAATCGGCGCGCGATACCAGTTCAATAATCTTATTCACCCTTTTTTCGTCGAATTTATCAAAAATATCGTCGAGCAGCAATATGGGAAACTCTTTGGATTGCTTGCGAATGTATTCGAACTGCGCCAATTTCAGCGATACAAGAAATGTTTTTTGCTGTCCCTGCGATCCGATGCGCTTTATGGGATAATCACCCAGCTTCAGGACTATATCATCCTTATGGATGCCGCATGTGGTATATAAAACCCTGCGATCCTTATCCTGCGATACAGCTAAAAGCGAGGATAGCTCAGTATCGAAAAGCTGCGATTCGTACGAAAGATTCACTTTCTCTTTTCCTTCGGTAATGAATTCGTAGAAATTCTGGAAAACAGGGATCATGCCTTCAATGAATTCTTTGCGTTTAACAAAGATGCGGGTTCCGGTATCCACCATTTGTTCATCCCACATTTCGAGCATATCGGGATCGAACCAGCGCTTTTGATCGAAGTCTTTCAGCAGCAGGTTGCGTTGCAGCAATGCGCGGTTGTAGCGTAATATATCGTCGAGGTACTGATGATCGAACTGAGACAGCACAGCGTCTATAAATTTTCTTCGTTCTTCGCTGCCTTCAAGTATTAGTGAACTATCCGAAGGCGAAATCATCACCAACGGCAGAAACCCGATATGATCGGAGAGGCGGTCGTATTCCTTTCCGTTGCGCTTGAATATTTTCTTCGATCCTTGTTTTAGTCCGCAGTAGACGTTTTCAGTCTTTTCGTTCTTGGCATATTCGCCCTGAATAGTAAAGAAGTCCTCGTTATGCTTTATGTTTTGCGTATCGGTAGTGGTAAAGCAGCTTTTGCAAAGGCTCAGGTAGTAAATAGCATCCAGTATATTGGTTTTGCCGGTGCCGTTATTTCCGGTAAAACAATTGATCTTGGGACAAAATGTTAACGCTGCATCCGCATAATTCTTGAAATTGAGCAGTGTTAATTTGTTGAGACTGGTATGCATATTTATTTTTTCTTGTGCAAAGATAGAAAATGAGTTTAGATATCGAGGCCAAAAAAAATCAACAATTGTTTCAGATATTTCTCAAAACGATTACATTTGCGATTAATTTTTTAAAATAATTCTTAATCCAATGGCAAAAACAAATAACGGAAATACTACTGAAGATAAATTTGAAAGTATTGAAAGCGCTTTATCAAGAACCGAGCAGTATATTGAAGAAAACCAGAAAAGTTTAACCATAATTGTAGGTGCAATTGTTGGGGTTGTTTTGATTTATTTCCTTTTCAACCGCTTTTATTTGAAGCCAATGGAAAAAGAAGCTCATTCACAAATGTTTACTGCTGAAAAGTATTTCGAAAAAGACTCTTTTAAGCTGGCATTGAATGGCGATGGCAACTATTTAGGATTTCTCGATATCATTGATGAATATGGATTAAGCAATGCCGCTAACCTGGCGCATTATTATGCAGGTATCTGCTACAAAAACATGGGTAAATACCAGGAAGCCATCGATTATTTGAAAAAATTTGACTCCGACGATAAAATTGTGGCTAATGTAGCTTTAGGTTCAATAGCCGACTGCTATGCAGAACTCAAGGATAACGACAAAGCCATTAAATACTACCAATTGGCAGCGAAGAATGTTAAAAACGATTTCACTTCGCCGGTTTATTTCATGAGAGCCGCTTTATTGCTCGAAGAAAAGGAAATAAATCAAAACAACCCCAACAATTGCACCTACAATTATGGTTAAACTTTTCTGGTTTTCTTCAATATACTGCTCGGTTCTTGATAAAGCGCTCTTGAAGCTTACGAAACCGTTCAGAAGGAATTCTCTAAATCGTAC
>DATALJ010000293.1:0-1922 GCA_036261135.1 Bacteroidales bacterium | reverse complement strand
ACTCCCTGAAAAGAAATTGCTCTATCCCTCTGTTCACTAACAACACGAAAATGCTCCCGGTTATTTACAACCCATGAAGTATAAATAATGCAGGGTCGCTAAATGCGTGTGTTGCTCAAGCGATTACTACTAGCCCTACGTTGCCGCTGAAGGAAAGCGGCCATATTGCGCATGGCAATGCTTGCAGGCTTGATTGGGAAGATGTTTGCCCGAAAAAAGAGGGGGATGAGATTTATGTTTTGGGGAATCCGCCGTATTTAGGATCTACATGGCAAAACAATAGTCAAAAAGATGATATGCAAAAAGTTTTAGGTGCTATGCAAAATTTTAAAAAATTAGATTATATTTCATGTTGGTTTGTTTTAGCTTCGAGGTATATCGAAAATTGCAATAGCAAATCCGCATTTGTTTCCACAAACTCAATTACACAGGGTGAACAAGTTAGCATATTGTGGCCATTTATAACAGCGGGACAAATTGAAATCGGTTTTGCGTATCATTCTTTTAAATGGGTAAATAACGCTAAGGACAAGGCTGGAGTTACGTGTGTAATTATTGGACTTCAAAATATATCTCCTAAATTAAAAACGTTGTATACAGATTTACATCTAAAACTTGTTTCACATATAAACGGGTATTTGAGTGTTAATAAAGATATTTACATTCAAAAGAGAATAGCTCCAATTGCTCCGTTGCTACCCAAAATGGTTTATGGCAATAAACCGGTTGATGACGGGAATTTATTGTTAAGTGGACCCGAAAAGAATGAGCTTGTTACCAGCCACCCAATAGCACAGGTATACATAAAGCGAATAATGGGCTCCGATGAACTAATTAACGGAATTGAACGATGGTGCCTATGGATAACCGATGAACAATGGGCTTCAGCTAAGAAAATCGATGCAATACAGAAAAGAGTCGAGAATGTCCAACAAATGAGACTAAAGAGTAAAGACCTTGGTGCTAATAAATTGGCCAATAAACCTTACCAGTTTCGTGAAATGTATACGGCCAATTACAACCAGATAATTATTCCTGCAGTTTCTTCTGAGAATAGAGAATACATTCCTTTGGGATTTTGTGATAGTAATATAGTTGTGACGAACCGGAATTTTGCTATTTATGACCCAGAATTATATATCTTTGGCATAATATCCTCTCTTATGCATATGGTATGGGTTCGTGCTGTTGCAGGAAGACTCGAAACCCGTTTTAATTATTCTTCAACAATATGCTACAATGCTTTTCCTTTCCCCATAATTTCTGATACACTTAAACAACAACTGACACAATGCACACTCAAAATTTTAGAAGAACGAGAAAAACACCCCGAAAAAACTCTCGCTGAACTCTACGACCCCGATAAAATGCCGGATGGTCTTAGAGAAGCGCACCACCAAAACGACCTTGTTGTAGAACGCTGCTACCGCTCTAAACCATTTACGTCCGACGAAGAACGGCTGGAGCACCTTTTCAAACTTTACGAACAAATGATCGAGGAAGAGAAAAACCGGGGTACTCTTTTCGAAGCAGAATCACGACCAGCAAAAAAGGCCGGGAAGAAAAAAGCATGAACGAAAAAGCAATTCTTACACCGGAATACAAGCAATGGCTTACAGAAATCAGGTTTCAAGAATTTGGTCAACAGCCTGTTGACTCAATTTTCCACCAACCCGGTGGAGAAATTGTCCAACAGCCTGTTGGACAAATACCCTGGGGTTATAACATATTGTTCTACAACAAATCACACATGATAGACAACACCAGGTTTTTGAAAATAGCCGAAGTTCACTCTGGCATTACAGAAAAATCCCTATTATATAGGTATGCTGGCAAAAGGAAGTGTTAGATGAACGATCAAACGATTGCAATATCATACTCCGAATGGCTTCAACGCGTAAAGGAATGCATTCGCCAAAGCA
>DATALJ010000027.1:0-11337 GCA_036261135.1 Bacteroidales bacterium | reverse complement strand
AATCATACCGTTAAAACACGGTACAACTTATAGGAAAATCACTGCTTTTTTCGCATTTCGTATTGCTTAGTGCGCTGTCTTTCAGTAATATATTACCATAAGTATTTACTTCCGTTTCTAAGGATGATGTGTGTAATTTATTTAAGTTAACTTTAAACATCCTCATTAATTCTAACCAAAATTAAATTGCTATGAAGAATAAATTAAAACGAAGAGGAATTGCCATAGATGTCAATAAAAAGCTCAATGAAGCCGAATTGACATTCGATGATCAATCCGACGATGATGTATGCGGTTTTGGACGATTAATAGCCAATGACGCTGCTGCTATTATTATAAATGCTTACGACGAGCATGTTTCCAAAATGAAGGGCGAAACGCAGAATAAGGCCGTTACTTTTGGAAAAGAAGCATTACTTGATATACTTTCTCAAAGAGGCTGCGAAGGTATTCGGTTTTACTTCGGTAAGCGCAATAAAGACCTTTGGGAAAAGGGAAGCAAATACTCCAAATTTGAAGGATTAACACTGGTTGCAGTTGGTGTTGATGCGAATAATGAAGACTTAGGTCCTATGGGTGGCTCTATTACCAGTCGCTCAGCTATGGCCAAGGGCTCAGACCAAAGCCAAGAGACAAAAATTTACGAGGTTGTTCCACCATGGCCTTAGCCAACGAATTTTATTTAGCAATTAAGAAAAAAGATGCAATTTTGAAATAAACGTTTAAGCAATTAGGTTAATAGAGGGTATATTTTTTTAATATATCCTCTTATTTTTAAGTCCATGATTTTATTTAAACTTTTATACTATTTATTACTCCTTATATGCTTTGTTGTCAGTTTTTTGCCGAACAGAAAAGCTGATAAAAGCATGATCATTTTTCCAATTTTATTGGGTTTGTCAATAGTTGTGGAAGGGCTTGCTTATTTACTTCATGTTTATAAAATACAATTTAACGTTATATACCATCTGTATGTACCCGTGGAATACGCCCTTATTGCCGCTTATTTTTATATGAATGTAAGGAGTTTGCGTATTCGGAAAATTATTCAATATTCAATTCCCGTTTATTTTGTTATAAGCCTGGCTTATTCAATGATCGGCTCTTTCCAGCGACATCCCGGGCTGCAAATTAACATGGAAGGGTTGTTATTAATTGTATGGGCAATATTTTCGTTATTCTCAATTGAAGCCAGAGAAGGCACTAAAATTCATGCTTTACCTATTTTTTGGATATGTATTGGAGTACTGATTTACCACAGCGGAATATTCACTTATACAGGTATCTACAACTATATTGTTGAACAAAAAACAGCGTTAGGTGGAAAGTTAAACATTTATATACTGCAAATATCAAACTATATACTATATATTTGCTGGTCAATAGCATTTATATGTTCGCATCAGACGAAGAAATAATCGTAACAGTCATTGCCAGCGCTCTGTTGATGATGTTTTTGATAGTAATTATTGTAATTGCAATTATTCGTTACCAGGGCAGAATGCGATTGCATCTTCAGGAAATCAGCAATATGAAGATTGCCTTTCAGGAAGAAATACTTAAAATCCAGAGTGAAATTGAGGAGCAAACCTTTCAACGTATTTCCGAAGAAATTCACGACAACATTGGCCAGATTCTCTCTCTTGCAAAGGTAAACCTTCATACGTTGCAGCTCGAAAAGGAGCATCCTGCGTTTAAAAAGACCGTCATCATTAATGATTTGGTAGGGAAGGCAATTCAGGATTTACGGCAACTTTCCAAATCGTTAAACTCCGCTCACTTAAGTCATCAAAGCCTTTCGGACTGTATTAAAACAGAGCTGGATCTCATTCGGAAGACAGGTATCTATACCACAAATATTGAAGAGCAGGGAGAAGAACAAACGCTGGATCCAAAGAAGCAGCTTATTATTTTTCGTATGGTCCAGGAAATTTTGAATAATATTATTAAGCACGCCAAAGCCAATAATATTAGAGTTCTGCTGGAATTTACCCCTAATTTATCAATATGTATAAGGGATAATGGGATTGGCTTCGATTCGGATTATTTGGATTCCCTTAAATCGGGCGAGAGAGGTTCGGGTATTGGCAATATTTACCGCCGCGCTAAACTTCTGAATGCCAATGTTGATATCAAAAGCGTGCTCAACCTAGGAACAACAATAAAATTGAATATACCAATCAATTAACCGCTGTGGAACTTAAAGAGAAAATAAAAGTCGTACTTGTAGATGACCACACCCTGTTCAGGAAGGGGATGTGTGAATTAATTAATAATTTCCCTGATTTTGAAGTAGTTTGGGATGTAAGCAACGGGAGCGAGTTTGTTAATGAAGTACGTACAAGAACTTTCCCCGACCTTGTTTTACTTGATATTGCCATGCCTGTAATGGATGGTTTTGGAACTGGACAATGGATTAAGAAGAAATTCCCCGACTTAAAGTTTATCGTATTATCGATGAGCGACAACGAGAGCGAAATTATCCGTATGATAAAGATTGGAGCCCGTGGCTATATTCTGAAAGACGCGGATCCGGCATATCTTGAACGTGCATTACGGGACATAGTGGCTAAAGGCTTTTATTATTCCGAATGGCTGAGTGGCACGCTTATTAATAATATTCGCGGTATGGATGCTAAGAAGGAGGCGGATGTTCTTAGCGACAAGGAGCTTGAGTTTTTAAAGCTAGCTTGTACCGAAATGACATATAAGGAAATTGCCGACAAAATGAACCTCAGTGCCCGAACAATTGATGGTTACCGCGATGCTATTTTCGAAAAACTCAATTTGAAAAGCCGTGTGGGAATTGTACTATATGCTATAAAGCACGGAATTGTTAAATTATAACATACCGGTTCTGGAGTAATCGGCTGCAGAACCGGTATGAGCTCTTTATTTTCCTTCTTCCAATTCGTTTTGTAACCTGGATGCCTTGTAAATATATTTCAATGCACCCAGCATTCCTTCTGCACTAACGGATACTGAACGGTTTGCATCCGGAATATAAATGAACCTTCCGGGTAAACTTTCCATATTTCCATCGAATACAAGTCCTACAACCTCAAGGTTTTTGTTAATAACTGGACTACCGGAGTTTCCGCCTATGATGTCGTTTGTGGATACAAAGTTCATAGTGATGGGTAGTAACTCTTTTGCAGGATTAAGCCAGCGTTTAGGCAAATCCCAGGCTTCTCCTCGTGGGAATGAATAGTAGCGATCGTATAAGCCATAAAACGTTGTTTTATACGGTGCTTTGGTCCCATTGTAATTATATCCTTTTACTATACCATCGGCAATTCTAAGGCTAAAAGTTGCATCGGGAGGGTAGTTTGTTCCGTAAAGTTCAAAAATTAAATGGCCGAGCTCACTCCAATATATGCTTAGTCTTTCGTTGTTTATTTTCATTTGAGCTGAGGCTTTCAAATAGCGATCCGACGCAAGTTTGGCAATATTTAGCAACGGATCATTTAGTTGAGCTATAGCAAGAGAGTCGCCCGAGGCAAGTTTATTCCATATGGCGCCTGTTTTTAGCTGGGTAGTATTTAGAAGGCGCTTTGCAACTTCTGTTGGGTCTTGGTTACCTAGTATTTCTGCAACAATCGGATCGTTTCCTAACTTTTGTTTTAATTCGCTCAAATAGGCTGCTAAATAGGCTTGATCTAGTTCATCTGTATTTGGGGGAGCAATGCGTCCGATTTTTCTTTTAAATTCAACTGCACGTGCCCTGTTATTTTGTAAAGCATATAAGTAATGCGATACATTTAGAGCAAATGCAAAGGTTTGGCCGGTTAGGTTTGAATTACCCGAAAACAGAAGATTGTCGTAAGCAAATTTTCGTGAATTTGTATTTACCTGATCTATTTCGTTCCAGGTTGACAGTTTATCAGCTAAGTCGGTCTTCTTTTGTACGTCGGCTTTGAAGTTTCTTTCAAATGCCACTTTGCGGGCCATCAGATAAGGATTTAACAAGCCATCTAACTCACCCCCATATGCTTTAATGCTGTTTTCAAACGAGAATATTTCATTGATTAATGAGTCTTTTTTAGCTTTTTTGTTGTATTCCTGGAGAATTTGTGATCGCTTTTTCAGATAACTCACAACGAAAGGAAGCGTAATATCTCTTCTGTACTCTAAATCAGATATAGTCCAGAGTCTTCCTGTGCTTCCGGGATTTCCGATAATGAAAACGGGCTCATTCTCAGTAATGGGATTGCTATTGAATTTGAAGTAATTCGTCGTTTTCAGTGGCTGACCATTGTCGTCGTAAACCCTAAAAAAGCTGCAATCTAAGTCATATCTAGGATACGTGAAATTGTCATAATCTCCTCCAAAAAAGCCGAGGTTCAATTCTGGCATAAATACCAAACGCACATCGTTGTAGCGCTTGAACCCATGTAGCGCATATTTGCCTCCGCTATAAAAAGTCATGGGCTCTAAAATAAGGCCTTTCCATTCCTCTTTGTTTTTGTATTCGGCTATAATGGCTTCAAATTCTTTAGTTCTGGCAGCCAGTTGAGCAGATTTGTCCTGCGTCTGCGACATGGCTTTTTGTACACGTTCGGTAATATCTTCAATCTTTTGCAATTGCTCTACATATAAGCCATTAACACGCCTTTCGTCGGTTATTTTTTTTGCATAAAAACCATTGGCATTGAAGTTTTCTCCTGGTTTTTGTGCTTCAAAACCGGATTCTCTGGCGCAATGGTGATTGGTCATAACCAATCCGTTTTCGGAAACGAACGACGCCGAGCAATAATTAGCAAACCGCAACGCCGACAAACGCGCCTTTTCGAACCATTGGGCATTGGGCGAAAAATTGTATGTTTTGGCAAAATAATTGAGTGGAGGATAGTCAAAGGCCCACATTTTTCCCATATCGAAGGCGCCGGCCTGAATGGTATCCGGGTTTAAGGTTTGTTGGGCGTAAATAGGTGTAAATCCGATAACAAACAGAAATCCCAGTTTGATGAATAACTTACTCATTTTCATATTTGGAATAATTAATTAAACAAAATAATAACATCCCAAAGGAAAGGGATGTTTAGAATAAATAGAATGTATTTTATCATAGTGCCCCAAAATGTGGAATGAAGGAAGAATCATTTACAGTGAATATGCAGCCAAAGAAGCTTTAATGAATTTTATGATCAAAGACTTTCATGAGATTGCAATTTATTTTTTCTTGAAATTAATGAAATCAGTTAAAATCTGAAAACACTCCTGAATATAGATATCGTTTTGGGCCTTTTTCTGGATTTGCTCGTTCATCTCCTTTTTGTAAGGGTTGAGTTCTATCATTTGTTTATCCAAGCTGGGGAAGTCGGTCACGTATAAATTGGTTTTGCTATATATGATGGAATCAAGCCGCTGAAACATCTCATAGAAATGGTATTCGTTTTTATAAAACGATTTGGGATTGAGGCCAATCGTATAGGTGTTTTTCAGAAAGTACCTGAGAGAATCGTTGTAGGCGACAAGGCGCTGAAATTGCTTATTATTACCTATTCTAGAACTGCTTAATTGCGCGAGCTCCTTAATAGGGTAAGATACAAGTGGGGTATACACTACTTTCATTGCTATAGAATCGTTTGGCAAAGCGTATGGTGAATCCGTTTCTCTGTACCCGAATTCCAAATGACCAGGTAAGGTGATATCCGGGATAACACCCGTCTTTTGAAAGGTTGCTCCGGTTACCCTATATATTTTACTGGTTGTAACTTTGATATATTCGCTTGCTTCGCTTTCGCTGTTTGCATTGTTGTTTTGCGAAGTGGTATCGATGGGATAAATAATCTGGCTCGATGATTTTCCGTAAGTTGGCGTGCCCACAATGATGGCGCGGTGATAATCCTGCAAAGCCGCTGCTAGTATTTCTGCCGAGGATGCACTGTATCCGTTTACGAGTATTAACAAGGGGCCATCATATACTGTACCTCTTGTTACATCTTTGAGTACATAAGGCTTTTGGTTTCTGTCTTCTATAATGCTTATGGGACCTTCGTTTACGAATATTCCTGCAAGCGATATAGCTTCCTGCATGGAGCCTCCGCCGTTAAAACGAATATCAATAATGAGGCCTTCAATCTTTTCGCGCTTCAGCTTCTGAATTTCCTTGGCCATGTCCTTTGTGCATCCGTTCTTCTGGTTATTCCATTCAGTATAAAATCCCGGAAGTGAGATATATCCAATCTTATGGGCGCCTTTTAAAATGATGCTTTTTATCAAATTATCTTCGGCAGAAAGTTTTTCTTTTAGTAATGTAACTGTTTTTAACTGGCCATTCACCTTGCGAATGGTTAAATCAATTCTTTTAGTAGTTGATAAATTAAGGATTTCTTCAATTTCGGTTTCGTCTGATAATGATAAATCTTCGGCCTTGGTATTTGGAAGTTTTAGTCTAACCAATATATCTCCTTTGTGTATTTCGTTCGACTTCCACGCAGGCCCGCCCGGGATGAGGTCTGACACCTCTATTTCACCATTGCGGTTTTCTTCAATTTCTAAGCCAAAGGTATAGGTTTCAGTAGTAATGTCCGATTCAAAGTCCTTCTTTTCGGCATCGGAGAAGAATTCGGTATGTGGGTCGAAACTATTCGCCATTATCGCAAGAAAACGGTTTCGGAAATATTTGTCAAATCCTTCGGGCCGGTTTAATGTGCGGCTTATTTTATGTTTATGCCGGTTAATGACTGCAATTCGCGCCTCTTTTTCCTTAAGTTGAATCAGTTTCTCAATGCCCAGGCTATCAATTAATTTTGGATATGCGGTAAATAGTTGGATCAAAACCCGGTATTTAAGCCAGTTTTCCCAGCGCAATTCCAGGGCAGTATTGTTTTCTGCATACACGATTTTGTCATTATTGTAGGTTGTGAGAGAGTCGTTTGCGCTGAAGGTGAATGGTCTGTTTAAATAGCGGGTGATTAAAGTGTCGGTCTGAAGCAGTTTATATTTGTATAAATCGCGAACCTCGTTTAGGAAATCGCAATTCCCAGTTTGAATAAATGAGGCAATGCGATTGGATTCCTTCATTAGCCTATTTTCGTTGGACTTTATCAGGTAAAATCCTTGTGGATCAATGTCTTCAATGAATGACTTCCAAAGCTCTCTGGACCATTCTTCGTTTGTTTCTTTAGGGTTATAATGAAGATAGGATATACTTTCGAGCACCGTATTTATATAGCTACATTGGTCCTGGTTGCTTTGCGCCTTTGTGTATGAGGTGTAGGCAAGAAGAACGATAACAAAGCAAAACCGCAGCCATTTATACATATTGTTGTTTTTGATAAGTACTGATTAACATTTAAGATAGGAATAAATATTGAGTTATTGTTACAAAGGAATAAAAAAGCCGCCAGATTCCTGGCGGCTTGAATTAATTAATTTGTAAACGTTTTTATTCTTCTTTTTGTTCAGATTCGTAAGCTTTAAGTAATTCACCTTGAATTTCGCCAGGAACCTGGGCGTATTCAGAAAATTTCATCGAGTACATCGCCCGTCCACCGGTGAGCGAGCTCAATGAGGTTGAATATTTATTCATTTCAGCGAGCGGTACTTTGGCCGTAATTTTTTCGAATCCATGTTCGCTGCTCATGCCCTGTACTATAGCACGGCGGGTTTGCAGGTCGCTCATTACATCACCCATACGGTCGGCAGGAACCCAAACTTCCACGTTGTACACGGGTTCCATAATCTTAGGTCCTGCGTTCTTAAATGCTTCCTTAAATGCATTACGTCCGGCGAGCTTAAACGAGATTTCGTTGGAATCTACGGGGTGCATCTTTCCGTCGTACACATACACCTTGATGTCGCGTGCATACGATCCTGTAAGCGGGCCTTCCTCCATCTTTTCCATCAAACCTTTCAGAATAGCTGGCATAAAGCGTGCATCTATACTACCTCCCACAATACAGTTGAAATAGACAAGCTTGCCGCCCCATGGCAACGATGTTTCTTCCTTGTCGCGCAAGCTCAGCTTGAACTCTTTCCCGTTAAGCTTGAACATATTGGTATCCGGAGCGCCTTCTACGTAAGGCTCAATAATCAGGTGAACTTCACCAAACTGTCCAGCACCACCCGATTGTTTTTTATGACGGTATTCGGCCTGTGCAATCTTTGTAATGGTTTCACGGTATGGAATACGTGGAGTCAGGAATTCGGTAGGTATTTTATATATATTGTCTAAGTGCCATTTCAGAATATTGAGGTGGTATTCACCCTGGCCATGCAGAATGGTTTGCTTCAGTTCTTTTGAGTATTCTACCACAATGGTAGGGTCTTCCATATTCATGCGGTTGAGCGCTTCACCCAGTTTTTCTTCATCAGCCTCGTTAACGGCCTTTATGGCTGTACGGAATTTGGGTTCAGGGAACTGTATCTTGGGGAATTTGATATTTACGTTAGGTGCTGTTAAGGTATGATTGGTTTTTGTTCCTTTCAGCTTTACAGTTGCACCAATATCGCCGGCTACAATCTTTGGAACCTTTACACGGTTCTTGGCTGCAGTAGCAAATATCTGGGAGAGTCTTTCCTTCGCCTGAGACGATGCATTTACCACGTCGGCACCTTCAGCAAATTCACCAGACATCACTTTGAAGTAGTTTACTTCGCCAATATGTTGTTCCATCGAAGATTTAAATACGAATAAAGAGGCGGGGCCTTTAGGATCGCATTTTACAGCGGTTCCGTTTACATCAACAACAGGAGCAACTTCATTTGGAGATGGGAGGTTGTTGCCAAGAAATTCCAAGAGGCGTAATACACCATAATCCTTTTTTGCAGATACACAGATTACAGGCGTAATGCCCTGGTTTATCAAACCAAGCTTAATACCCTTGCGCAGTTCATCTTCGGTAAGTATTCCTTTCTCAAAAAAGATCTCCATGAGCGATTCGTCGTTTTCGGCAGCTTTTTCTACCAATTGGTTGTGGAGTTCTTCTGCTTTTTCTTTCTGATCGGCTGGGATGTCGGTTATTTCAGCTTTTCCACCTTCGGAAAATTTGAATTGCTTCATTAATAATACATCGATAATGGTGTTAAAGCCACTACCTTCATTTACCGGGTACTGTACAAGTACAATATTCTTGTTTATGCGTTCTTTAGCGCTGTCTATCGTTTTGTCGAAGTTGGCTTTGTCGTGGTCAAGTTGGTTTACAACAAGAATGGTTCCTTTTTTAGCGTTTTCTGCGTGGCGGTTGTGGATCTCTGTTCCTACTTCCACACCGTTCTGTGCATTAAGAACAATTACAGCAGCATCGGCCACTGTTAATGCGGCAATTGCCCCATTAACGAAATCGTCAGCACCAGGGCAATCAATGAAATTCAATTTTTTATCATTACATTCGGCATAAAGCACCGAAGCAAAGACCGAGCTTTTGTTTTCGTGCTCAATGTCCGTAAAATCCGAAACTGTATTTTTGTTTTCTACTTCCCCTCGCCGTTCAATAACTTTACCTTCAAATAACATGGCTTCGGCGAGGGTGGTCTTCCCCGATCCGGAGTTCCCCAGCAGAGCAAAATTTTTGATTTGATCCGTATTATACGTTTTCATAAGATAGATAATTAGTAAAAGTTAATAATTGTTAGTACTTGAAAAAAGAAGATGATTGCGTTGTCTCCAAAAGTAATAATTTTTTCCTCATTTCCAAATTATTATGTATGGTATCATCGTGTTCGGGTTTATATCAATTCAGTTGAATAAAGAGCTGGTAAATAGAATGATATTCATTTTGTTGGCAGCTTTACCATTGTTAAAAAATGTTAATCCTTTGGAGTGATTTTAAATAGTGTAGTTAAATATTTACAAAACAATAAGATGCAATTTTTGCAAAGCTTTTGGTTAATAATTTTTTCAATTTCTTACTGATTATATTATCTTTGTGCGCTTTTTAAAATAGAACAAGGTATCTGACAGCCTCTTAAAACTAATATAAGGCTCGGACAATATCAACAATCAGATATTCACTGACATTCCAAAACGATTATTACCTATATAAATATATGGTATAATAAATCAATTTGAAATATCAAAATATTATGGATTGAATGTATTGTTTTTTAAAAAATAAAGAATACCTTTGCGAACCAATTTTTAAACGAGTTTATAATTAAACAGATATAGTCTTTATGCCTACAATTCAACAGTTAGTAAGGAAAGGAAGAGCTAAACTGATCGACAAGAGTAAAGCTCCGGCATTGGATTCTTGTCCACAGAGACGCGGGGTATGTGTACGTGTATACACCACTACTCCTAAGAAACCTAACTCAGCCATGCGTAAGGTGGCCAGGGTTCGACTCACCAATAGTAAGGAAGTAAATGCATACATTCCAGGTGAAGGTCATAATTTACAGGAACACTCCATCGTATTAATTCGTGGTGGTAGGGTAAAAGACCTTCCAGGTGTAAGATACCACTTAATCCGTGGTGCATTAGATGCTTCGGGTGTTGATGGCCGTAAACAAGGCCGTTCAAAATATGGTGCAAAACGTCCTAAACCAGGTGCACCAGCAGCAGCAACCAAAAAGAAATAATTATAAAGGGTAAGAACCATGCGTAAGGCAAAACCAAAAAAACGGATCATTTTACCAGATCCTAAATTTAATGATGTACAGGTTTCAAGGTTTGTGAATAACCTGATGTTGAGTGGTAAAAAAAGCACTGCATATAATGTATTTTACGATGCAATGGAGCTTGTTCAAACCAGAATGAAAGATAGTGATAAGACATCACTCGAAGTTTGGAAAAAAGCATTGGACAACATTACCCCACTTGTTGAAGTAAAGAGCCGCCGTGTTGGTGGTGCTAACTTCCAGGTACCTATCGAAGTTCGTCCTGACCGTAAAATTTCTATCAGCATGAAGAACCTCATTTTATATGCCCGCAAACGCAGTGGCAAATCAATGAGCGACAAGCTTGCTGCTGAAATTCTTGCTGCATATAACGAAGAAGGTGGTGCATTTAAGCGTAAAGAAGATATGCACAAAATGGCCGAAGCTAATAAGGCTTTCGCACATTTCAGATTCTAATTATAAGTTCGGGAGAAGGATAGTTAGTAAGAGTAGATGATTGACAGAAGAGAAGAAGAGTAAAAGAAGATGAGCAAAGATTTAGTAAGACAGAGGAATATAGGTATTATGGCGCACATCGATGCAGGTAAAACTACCACATCGGAGCGTATCCTTTTTTATACCGGCGTAAACTACAAGATTGGTGAAGTACATGAAGGTACTGCAACCATGGACTGGATGGTACAGGAGCAGGAGAGAGGTATCACAATTACATCAGCTGCAACAACTACATTCTGGACTTATAACAAAGAACAATATAAGATTAACATTATA
>DATALJ010000195.1:0-7427 GCA_036261135.1 Bacteroidales bacterium | reverse complement strand
TACAGTCCCGATCGCTGGAACTTGGGTCTTAACGATGGAACCCGTAGCGGTACAGTTGTCCGTAGCGGTTGTTAAGCCTGTATAATCTGGGATCGTAAACTCGCAGCTCGCATTTACGTTTTCATCTCTGTCGGAGATGGCCGTTAAGGCTGGCTTGGTTACGTCTTTTAAAGTAATCGTAAAGCTTGTGCTTTCTGTATTGCCATGACCGTCATCAGCGGTGATTGTGATCACTTGTGTGGTGTTATGTCCGCTTAGTACAGTCCCGATCGCCGGAACCTGTGTCTTAACGATGGAACCTGCAGCGGTACAGTTATCGGTTGCGGTTGTTAAGCCTGTATAATCAGGAATGCTGAACTCGCAGCTCGCATTTACATTTTCGTCTCTGTCGGAGATAGCTGTTAAGGCTGGCTTTTCATTATCATTCACCGTAACCGTAAAACTACAAGCATCACTCTCATTTCCAGATGCATCTTTAACAGTATATGTTACTGTATGGGCTCCAACTGCAAAGCTTGATCCAGGTGTATCGCTTTTCGTCCACACCAAAGACCCAGCAGGAGTACAATTATCGGTAGCCGTAGGTTCTGTCCATGTTACCGTAGCAGAACAAGTTCCCGGAGTATTATTAACTGTTATCGGAGATGGACAACCGCTAATAGTTGGCTTCTCAGTATCAACTCCGCCACAAGGCGTCCCAAAACAAAAATCAGTATTCGAATTAACAGATAAGTTATTTGGGCCAACCCTGCTAATAATTGAACCTGAAACTGTTCCATGTGCTCCATGACCATACCAATTACTCGAATTCATGCGTGAATGAATATTGGTATTTGCATTTATAGCATAGCTAGAAAATCCTGCGCCATCAAGTGTAATATTAAAATTGCCCGAACTAAATGAATTATCTTGTTCAAAATGCCAATGACCTTCTGAAAAGCTGGAACGAAATGTTCCATAAGCATCAGTAAATGGATAACCAATTAAACCCGGATTATTTATATTAAATTCACCTGTCAGATATCCAGCTGTACCAGAAATTATATCCAATATGGCTGGTCTATAATAAGAACTTGTGCCCACAGGAAACAAATATGTTCCAGAGGTAGCCATACTCCTTTTCAGTTTACCTACAACTGTGCCCGAGGTACGTTTCAAAGAAGCAACAGGGTCACTTGTAGTTACAATAAGCTCATTGGCATTAGTTGTAATATTTCCATCTTGCATCTCCAAAAACTTACTGGAAACACTATTTAAAAGATTTATTCCAGCAGAATTATTGATAATCAATGTTTCAAAAGTCTCACCACCAGTACTCGTAATTGTCTGCTGGTTGGTTCCATTAAAAGTAACCGTTGAGCCAGACTCTGTAAAACCATCTGTTGCATGATTATTTGTCCAATTCCCTTTTATATTTACTTTGAAAGGATCAAAGACTGCTGATCCGTTTATTTCCAGATCCCCGTCAATAGCTAAAGTATTAAGATTCCCTTTATTTCCGTCCCCTGACAATACAAGATTATAATAACTCGTTGCTGGATCTTTTATCGTCTGATCACCCTGAGCGGGTCCTGGAACCAGACGATTATACTCTATGGTATTATTTATTACATCAGCTTCTAAAATTCCATCTATATTCATTAAAAGATTAGATCCACTATATTCCAAATATCCATTATTCTGCCAAACAGCATTATTAGTATCTGTAGCATTTAATCTGGTTAGAATCTTAACATGTGTGTTATTTCGAACAGTATAAGGCAAAAAATAATCAAAATAAGAAAACACTAATATTCCTGATCCACTCATTTCCAAGTCAGCATATGCACTCGCTCTACCAAATCTAGCATTAATACAGTTATTTATTATATTGCCATTTAACTGATTAAGAGAAGAATTTACAACCACAGATAAATCGAATGTTGCCGCAGCATCAATGGTAATAGTACCTCCAAATATATTTATCCCATCTTGGTTTATATCCCTAAAAGTCCCATTAACGAATAGATTCCCAGTAATATTTATATTAGTTGTGGTAGAATTTCCTGTTAAAATTAAATCTCCTCCAAAATCTACGGTTATGTTACGACAGGTTGCATTGTTAATATTAACTGTTATCGTATGCGGACTAATTATAATTACATTATCCCCAGCTCCTGGTATTCCTGTTCCGCTCCATGTTGCATCATCGTTCCAATTCCCCGTTTGTTCCGAAGTATATGTAGCTGCAAACCCATTCCCCCAAACCCACAACATCAAAACCACCACCAACGCCCACCGCATACCTTTTCCACACCGCCAAAAAGCAGTCTTTTCCAAAGTATTATAACTACGGTTAAACTGGTCCATAACAATAATTTACACCAACTCAGATCGTTTGGGTCTTACACGATAAAGCTGATTTAAGTTAGCTTTTCAAAAGTAGCAAATCATTTGCTATTTGTACGAAAAACGTTTGGAAATAGTTTGGGTATTACATTATTAATTAATAAATTAATCGTAATTGTAAAGGCTTTTTACCAATAGATGGCATTAAACTACACAATCACAGGAATATTGAGGGAAGTGGCCTCTCCAACAGGTCTATTTTTAATACAAACCCCCATGTATTACAAAACGATATGGCATCCTTTTTGCGGCTTCGAAAACATTACTTCCCTTATTAACTATCATAAAAAGGCTACCATGAAAACACTACTTCTTTATATTTCCGGCATCTGTTTGTTGTGCACGAACATTCAGGCACAAAACCCAACAAAATGGGGCGATGTAGCCACCGACGACCTGCAAATGACCACTTACGCCAACGATCCTTCTGCTCCGGCTGTTGTGCTATCCGATTATGGCCGTGTAACCGTAGGCCCACGTGTAGAATACTTCAGGCACGTGCGTATTAAAATTTTAAAAGACCAGGGAAAAAATTTTGCAACCATCGAAATTCCTTACCGTTCGTTCGATCGCTACGACCAAATAACCCAACTGCAGGGTCAAACCTTCAATATAAATGCCGATGGTAAGGTGCTGAAAACAAAACTGAAGACGTCAGATATGGATGAACTCAAAACCGACGAAATGCACCGCCGTAAGGTATTTACGCTACCCGATGTAAAGGCAGGATCAGTAATAGAGTACCGTTATACCATACGCTCCCTGGATTTAGTACAACCGGGCAACTGGTACTTTCAATCGGTAATTCCTACGCGATATTCCGAATACGAGATCAACATCCCGCGCAATTTCGATTATCTTGTCACATATTCCAAGGGCGAACAACTCACAAACACAGCGCAGCAGGATTATGCAGCACGCATTCAGTGGCTATACGACCGCGATATAAAGGATGCACGCCGCGAACTGTATAAACAGCAGGATCTGCTATGGGAATCGCCATCGCAGAGAACACGCGTCTATCTTAACCAGGGACAAACCACACGTTTCAAAATGAAAGATGTGCCTGCATTCAAGCCCGAAAAAGGCATGGAGGTGTTCTCCGATTATTATCCGTCGGTAAAGGTGCACTTATACATGGTTGCAGATAACTATCGCTTCTTTTACCGGCCAGCTCTTATAGCAGCTCGCATGGATTATGCTTCGTACAGCCGGAGCGAGCTAAGGTACCAGAACCAGTTCCTGGGACATATAGCCTACTGGCTTCCTACATGGGACGAGGCAAACAAAGCATGGTTAGATCAGGAAGAAATGGGGATGCGCCTGGTGAAGGAGTTCAATTACCAACCCATACTGAGTGAGGCCTTGAATGGTGCTACCACTGCGTCCGACAGCATCAATGGTATAACCAACTGGGTAAAACAGCATGTGGCATGGAATGGCAGTTTCAGTGTATCTTCACCACACAAACTCGATCATGTGTTGAAGAAGGGCAACGCTTCGAGTGGCGAAATCAACCTCCTGCTAACGGCATTGCTTCAACGTGCCGGCTTCGACGCTGCCCCGGTACTTATACGAACCCGTGACCTCGGAAAGCCCGAAAACATGTACCCTGCCAAAGACCAGTTCAACCACCTGCTTTGTACCATCAGGGTAAATGGCCGCAACCTGTTTCGCGATGCAGCCACAACACAGAACGACAAAGGAGAACTGCCCTGGTACGTAAAGAACGCACAAGGCTGGATATTGAAAAAGAACGGATTTGGATGGGTTGAAATTGAGGAAATATCAGGAATACCTAAGACTGAAGCGCAACTGCTTGAGATATGAATAAACCCAATTAAAATTCTAAATAGCCTTAAGCCTGAAATTTGGCCTATTTGAAAACTTAATTTTTTTTAACCATAGTAGTCTTCTACAGTCGCAAGGCAGGAGTATACTTCGTGAAGATTGAACTGAATGATGGCACCAAAATGATCAAGAAAATAGTTAAAAACTAGGTACTGACACATAAAATAAGAATGCCCGGAACTTCTATTTCCGGGCATTCTTATTTTATGATCGCTAAATTCAATTCTGAACCATTTGAGATGCCAGCCGCGTCTTCATTATCTCTGACTGATGCTTCAACGCCCATTGCGTCAAATTCTCGATATGCGGCAATAGCTCCATACCCATTGGTGTAAGCGAGTACTCTACACGAGGAGGAATTTCAGGATAGATCTTTCGGCTCACCAAACCATCGGCTTCAAGCGTGCGAAGTGTCACCGCGAGCATCTTCTGCGAAATATCCCCTATGGTGTGCGTTAGTTGATTAAACCGCATGGTACCTTGCTTTCCAAGGGTCATAATCACAAGCATCGACCACTTATCGCCAAACCTGTCCAAAATCCCACGTATGGGACAATCGCAATTATTTTCGTTCCTTTTAAAAACTTTTTCCATGATTATGCCTTTGATATACAACAATGGGTACTTAAAGGTAAGTGCCTAACTCTCACGTAAGTTCTTGTTTTAAGAAAACTTACTTTTTACCTTTGACTTACCAAAAGTAAGTATTAAACTTTTAATTTAAAATGATAACCATGGAAAAAATTCTTGTTACCGGAGCTTCCGGACATTTGGGAAACGAAATTGCAAACTTATTGCTGGCCATAGTGCCTGCCGCAAATCTGTCGGTGCTCGTAAGAGATCCAGCTAAAGTAGAAGATCTGAGAAAAAAAGGCGTTCGCGTACTTCAGGGCGATTACAGCAACTACAATTCGCTGGTACAAGCTTTCAGCGGCATTGATAAATTGATGTTTGTCTCATCAAACGATCTTGCCAACAGGCTTTCGCAGCACACCAATGTAATCAAAGCAGCTGCCGAAGCAAAAGTTAAGCATATGGTATTTACCAGTTTCCAACGGAAGAACGAAACCAGCACTTCACCCATTTATTTCCTTACAGGAGAATATGTTGCTTCGGAAAAGATGCTTGCAGCATCGGGTGTAACCTATACCATTCTGAAAAATGGCTTGTATACCGACTTTTTACCGATGATGCTCGGCGAAAAAGTACTGGAAACAGGTACTATTTACATTCCTGCAGGAACCGGGAAAGCTGCCTACACACTTCGTTCCGACCTGGCCGCAGGAGCCGTAGCCATATTAACCAGCAAAGGACACGAAAACAAAACCTACGAATTCTGCGCCGACAAAGCATATACGTTCGAAGAAGTGGCCGCTGTATTGTCACACGTTGCAGGAAAACCCGTCAGATATATTTCCCCAACCCAGGATGAGTATAAGAGAACGCTATTGGAGGCCGGTGTTCCCGGGCCATTTGTAAACCTCATAGCAGGAAGCGCTGATGCGATAAAGCAAGGCGAATTTGAAAAGACCAACAATACCTTATCTCAACTGATAGGCAGGGAATGCACCGATCTGGAAACGTTCCTGGCAGGTGTTTATAAGAAATAAACAAAATCATTAGTGATCGGGAAGGAGTCAAAAAGATCGTAGTCGAAAGACTACGATCAACAGTTCTTATTATAAATCAACGCAGTACGATAGGCGTATTCTCCGACTACGCCACTACGAAGCTTATAAGGATTACTTTCAGTGAGGGCTTCGCCGGAATGACATCTTCGTAGACTTTTTGCTTAGTCACCTATCCCCCGCTGATTTTAGTCTCCGACTACGATCCCATCCATCTTTTCATCCTCATCCAAGCTTCACACCACTTCCATTTTTATATTTTCATTCATCCGCTTATCTTTATAAAAAATAAGCCGTAAGAATAATTGGCGGCTTAGCGTTTATTATACAAATCTTTGCGCATGAAAGCCTTCTATACATCCATAACACTTCAGTTTAAGTTTCCGGCAGGAACCTCACGTGGTGTGCTGAACGAAAAACCTACCTATTTCCTGATGCTTGAACGCGACGGAATCACTGGTATCGGCGAATGCTCCACCATTCCAGGCCTTAGTATAGACGACCCGGATACTTACGAAAGTAAGCTTGCAGAAGTATGTCAAAAGATTTCCGCTGGTGTATCTTCTCAATTGTTGGATTTATCAGGCTTCCCTTCCATACAGTTTGGGCTCGAAACGGCATTGCTCGACCTGAATGCAGGAGGAAAACGCCTGTTGTTCCCCGGTCCGTTTACTGAAGGAACCCGGGGTATCGATATTAACGGCTTGGTATGGATGGGCTCCCGCGAATTCATGACCTTCCAGATCGACCAGAAAATCAAAGCCGGCTTTCGATGCATCAAGCTGAAAGTGGGGTCGCTGAATTTCCAGACCGAACTCGAAATTTTGGCCGAAATCAGGAAAAAATACAGCGCCTCCGATCTCGAAATAAGGCTCGACGCCAATGGCGCGTTCCATCCTGCACAAGCCATGGAAAAACTGGAACTTTTAGCTGCCTACGGCATTCATTCCATTGAGCAACCTATCCGCCCGCAACATCATGAATCCATGGCTGCATTATGTGCTGATTCTCCCATACCCATTGCGTTAGATGAAGAATTGATAGGCGTAACCGACAATGCACAACGCGAATACATTGTAAAAACATTGAAACCAAAGTATCTCATAATTAAACCCAGTCTGATAGGAGGCTTTAGCCAGGCTGAGAAATGGATCGCGCTTGCCAGTGGAACATCAACGGGATGGTGGCTTACATCCGCGCTTGAGTCAAACATTGGTCTGAACGCCTTAGCACAATGGGTAACTTCGCTAAGCCCCACCATGCCACAGGGGCTGGGTACGGGCCAGTTGTATACCAACAATATCCCTTCTCCGCTTTGTATTGAAGGAGATAAACTGTTCTACAAGCCATCCAATTCGTGGGATCTAACCGCATTAGTAAAATGACCAAATACAACCGGATAAAAATCAACCATAAGGATTATACCTCAGAAAATCTGAAGGATTTATTGACGGATATTCCCGACGAAGGCCATAAAGACCGGGTTTTATAACCATCAGGTCCAAGCCGCTGACCAATGCACGTACCAGCATCATTTTGCCTGCAATGTAGCTTGCTGGC
>DATALJ010000281.1:0-3289 GCA_036261135.1 Bacteroidales bacterium | reverse complement strand
TCTCCGCTAAGACACAGGTGAAGACACAGGGGAAGTCACAGGGGGACGGTTCTGTTGTGTCTGCCATCAGGAAGACACAACAGAACCGTCCCCCTGTGTCTCTCTGCTACTTCGCAATATTATAAATAGCTTTAAGCACTTTATCTATATCATCACTGGTCGTAAAAAAGCCCGGACTTAAACGGCACGCACCCATTTCCAGCGTACCCATGGTTTTGTGGGCGAGTGGAGCACAATGCAGTCCCGAACGAGTAACGATACCATATTCATAGTCCAGCCTCATACATACGTCTCCACAATCACGGCCTTCAATATTAAATGCTGCTACTGCTGTTTGACGGTTACTATTTCCAGGTCCATAAACAGTAACCCCCTTAATTTCTTTTAATCCCTGAAGAAGCTGCTCAGTTAGGCTTTGTTCGTGGTTTCTGATGGTTTCCAAACCGGTTGCTGCAATAAATTCAATCCCGGCCAGTAAACCGGCTATTCCCGGAGTATTTGGTGTTCCGCTTTCCAACAGGTCGGGCATTACCTGAGGTTGTTCCAGGAACTCGGATAGCGAACCGGTACCGCCCTCTTTTAACGGCCTAATGATTAACTCAGGTCCGATATATATTCCACCGGTACCCTGTGGCCCCATCAATCCCTTGTGCCCGGTGAAAGTTAAAACATCGATATTATCCCTCATAACATCAATGGATAAAATACCAGCTGTTTGAGCAGTATCAACCATAAAAAGGACCTGTTTATCCCGTGCAATCTTTCCGACTTCACCTATCGGCATTACAGTTCCAGTAACATTTGAAGCATGTAGCATGCATATTAATCGGGTATTAGATTTTATAGCTTTTTCAACCTCTAGCGGATCAAGACTGCCATCAGGAGCGCATTGTACTGTGGTCCACTCAATACCTTGATTAGCCAAAACATTTAAAGGACGAGCCACGGCATTATGCTCCATACTGGTTGTAATAACATGATCACCAGGCTGTAAAATTCCTTTTAGCCCAGTATTCAATGCTTCTGTTATATTCAGAGCAAACGCAATTCGTAGGCTGTCACTTATATTAAATAAGCGGGCAAGAGCTTCACGGGCTTGCAGCATAATGGAACCGGCTTTCAACGTCTGTTGGTTGCTGCCCCGCCCTGGGTTGCCGCCCAGGTTGCGATTAAAATCATTAATAGCAGTATATACAACTTCCGGCTTGGGATAAGATGTAGCTGCATTATCCATATAAATCATTTTAATTACTTGCCCTCTTTCACCAAAATTACCCAGTTATATAATAAGCATATGTTCTTGCCCGGTAAAATGTTAATTGGTCAGCACATCTTAGAGAGTAATACTTTTGGATGCTGTTGTTAATATATCCATCGCAGTGTACATATTTGTAACCTTTCCGGCTGCCAGCTTTTCTTTCATGCCGTAAAAGTCTAAACATGTCCCACATGATAAAATTTCTACCCCATCAGCTTCCAGTCCCTGTAAATATTCCAAAACCGGTGAACCTTCACAGGTTAAGAAAATACCGCTGTTCATGAAAATAATATGTTTAATCTTTTCCTTCATTTCATTAAGGGAGTATAGAAAGCTCTTCATAAGTACCTGCCCCAATTCTTCATTCCCCTGACCAAAGAATTGACTGGTAACAAGGATGGCAACACCTCCAGTTAAGTTTTGCCCAGCAATATTCTCGCAGTAAGTCTTATTCATACGAATATAATAATTCTCTCCCTGTTCCTCTACATCTACATCATATCCCTGTGATTTTCCGAGCTTACTCACGTTTTCCAAGGCGGCATTGTTATCGACAATAGTAGTAAGTTCATCTGTACCGCTTTCATCCATAGCCCTTTTAGTAAGAATCACAGGTTGTGGGCAGGTAAGTCCCCTGGCATCAATTATTTTACTCAATTTTCGCGTCCTCCCATAAAGATAATATTATTTATTATAGCCATTCCGGAAGATATCTTTTCTTTTAATGTATCATAGACTTTATTATATTAAAAATGAATTATAGTTATAGTTGGTAACATCTGGACGCAAAAAATCTCTGCTCAAACGTCAGCAGAGATTTCAGAATCTTATATTTCGGTTTTGACTTTTTTACCCCAGTGTTGCTTCCTCCAATTTTCCAAGGTCTTCACTGGAACCTAGCATTACCAGAGTATCACCTGAAAGTATTGTCTCACTACCCTTGGGATTCATAATCATATTGCCATCTCTTATTATTGCCACCACAATTACATTGGTAAACTCTCTTTTGAACACTTCTTTCAGCTTTTGGCCGGCTATCTTCGAAGTCTCAGTAACAAGAACCTCTTCCAGCTGAAACTTTATTTCCGAAGTAGTAAAGAGAGTATCAACCAAGTCAACACTTACCGGTTTTAACATAGCCATAGCCATTCGATGACCGCTTAGCTGAGCTGGGGCAACAATCTTATCTGCCCCGGCTCTGCGCAGCTTTTCTACTGTTTCTGCCTTTTCAGCCCGTGATACAATTTTCAAAGCTGGATTTAAGGCCCGTGCACTTAAGGTTACAAAAACATTATAGGCATCATTAGGTAAAGCACATACAATCCCCCGGGCATACTTAATACCTGCATCAAGAAGTATCTCGTCGCGGGTGGCATCTCCCATTATTGCCAAATGTCCTTCGTCCTGAAGCCGGCTTACTAATTCCTCATCCGAATCAATCAAAACATAAGCTGCTTTTTCCTGCTGCATTATCTGCACCACGCTTTGGCCAACCCGGCCTCCCCCGCATATAATTGTGTGGCCATGCAATCTATTAATTTCTTCCATTATCTTATTTCTCTCCATTACTCTTGAAATTTGGGTTTCAACAAGAATGCTGACAATAGCACCCAGGGAATATGCTACTACGCCCACTCCCAGAACCAATACCAGCAGCAGGAATGCCCGGCCCGCTACTGTTTGCGGAAGAATATCTCCGTAACCTGTGGTTGTAAGACTGACGACGGTCACCCACAAAGCATTAAAAAGGGACATACCTTCAAAATAAGCTAATCCCACTGTGCCAACAATTATAATGGCTAACAAAGATAGAACCGCGCTAGTAAGCTTTATTTTGGTTTCAGACAAGATATACCTCCATATGATAACGTTCTTAATTAGATTAGTTGCTTATATATATCATAGACTTAAAAAAGTGATATCGGCAAGGGGTGATGTAAGTTATATCCATTATTTGCCGTTGTTCGGTTACCATTTTCTCGTTGCCGGAATCACCATAGTAAACTTTTATATTTTGAGTTATTTGATTTG
>DATALJ010000278.1:0-17611 GCA_036261135.1 Bacteroidales bacterium | reverse complement strand
AATCAAAGCTATGAAGTATAACATTTTATTTTTGCTCATTGTTTTTATTTTGTCATCATGTACATCATCCAATGATAAGTTTAAGGTAGGATTTCTTATTCCAAATACCCGCGACCGAAGTATAAAGGAAAAAGCGTATTTCACCAGTAAAATTAAGGCGTTGGGGGGCGAAACAATTGTGCAATCGGCTGAAGACGACGATAAATTGCAGATTCAACAGGCTGAGGAAATGCTAAATAACGGGGTGCAAGTACTTGTAATAAATTCTGTGAATCAAAATACCGCTGCAGCTATTGTGCGGAGCGCTCATGCCAAAAATGTGAAGGTAATTGGGTACGACCGAATGATTGGTAATTGCGACCTCGATTATTACCTATCGTTCGATAATATTAAGGTCGGTAAACTTATGGCAGACTATGCTTTAAAGCTAAAACCCAAAGGCAACTATGTGTTATTAGGAGGCGATAAAGCCGATCAGAACGCCATATATGTTAAAAAAGGGCAGATGGAACAGCTCGATCCTTATTTAAAATCGGGTGATATAAAAATCACTTACAATATATATGTGGAAGATTGGTCCAGGGATGATGCAAAAAACTACTTCGCAGGTTATATGAATTTAGGAGGTATCCAACCGGATGTCATCCTCTCTTCGTATGATGGAATGACCGACGGTGCAATTGAAGTGCTGAAGGAAAACGACGTTGCGCCAGGTACGGTGATAACAACAGGTCAGGATGCTGAACCAATTGCCTGTAAAAACATTCTGAGTGGCTATCAGAACATGACGGTTTATAAACCACTCAAAAAATTAGCCGAAAAAGCAGCTGAAATCTGCAAAAAAATTGTTGATAACCAAAAAGTCACCGATGCAACGAGTACACAGTCGAACGGCATGATTGATGTACCTGCAATTCTTCTGGAACCTATAGCTGTTGACAAAAATAACATGAAAGAAACGGTTATTGCCGACGGACATATCAATGAAAGTGATCTTAACTAAGCCATAGTAATAGTTTCAGAAAAGCCCGATGACAAAAATCATCGGGCTTTTCTGTTTTTAATGAACTAAATCATTCTTTATTTGCTTCTTATGGCGTTAATTTACCACAAATTGGGTTAAATAGGTCAACTTTAAATGAATGTACCATGAAAGCACCATTAAGTCAGGCTGAATATATGCAGCGCGAAACAATGTATGGAGCGCATAATTATCATCCTCTTCCTGTAGTATTGGAACGTGGCGAAGGCGCTTACGTATGGGATGTTGACGGGAAGCGGTATTTCGATTTTCTTTCTGCTTATTCCGCCGTAAACCAAGGACATTGTCACCCAAAAATTATTAAAGCGCTTACCGAACAGGCACAAAAGCTCACCCTCACCTCACGTGCTTTTTATAATAACCTGTTGGGCGAATTTGAAGAATACATCACCCGTTTGTTCAAATACGACAAGGTACTACCCATGAACTCTGGTGCCGAAGCCGATGAAACCGCGCTTAAATTATGTCGGAAATGGGCTTATACACGAAAAGGAATACCCGAAAACGAAGCTAAGATTATTGTTTGCGACGGCAACTTTCACGGACGTACCATTACCATCATTTCTATGTCGACGGACCCGGACTCATACGGTGGATTTGGACCTTACACTCCTGGGTTTATTAAAATTCCCTATAATAGCATCAATGCCCTTGCCGATGCATTAAAAACACCTAATATTGCCGGTTTCCTTGTAGAACCCATTCAGGGGGAAGCAGGCGTATATGTTCCGGATGATGGTTATCTCAAACAGGCCTTTGACCTATGCAAAGCGCACAATGTTTTGTTTATTGCCGACGAAGTGCAAACTGGTTTGTGCCGCACAGGCAAGATGCTGGCCTGCGATTACGAGCAGGTTCGCCCCGATATTTTAATTCTTGGCAAAGCACTTTCGGGTGGTACTATGCCGGTATCGGCTGTACTGGCTGACGATGAT
Organism: Bacteroidales bacterium; assembly: GCA_036261135.1. Taxonomy (GTDB): domain Bacteria; phylum Bacteroidota; class Bacteroidia; order Bacteroidales; family JAAUTT01; genus JAAUTT01. The sequence continues at coordinate 15,634 of DATALJ010000278.1, read as the reverse complement.
ATCATGCTCACCATTAAACCCGGCGAGCATGGCTCTACTTTCGGAGGCAACCCTCTTGCATGCAGCGTAGCAAAGGCCGCCCTGCAAGTACTTCAGAACGAAAACCTGGCCGATAAAGCTTTTAAGCTTGGACAAATCTTCAGAAACGAGCTAAGTAAGATACAATCTGACCGCATTGATCTGGTGCGTGGTAAAGGTCTCCTAAATGCCATTGTTATTAAGCCGATGCATGGAAAAACCGCATGGGATGTATGCCTTAAGCTTAAAGACAATGGATTACTTGCAAAGCCAACGCATGAGCATATCATTCGTTTTGCACCGCCTCTGGTTATTACGGGAGAACAATTACACGAAGCAATTAAAATCATAACAAATACAATAGAATCATTTGATAATTAACAAACAAGCATTATGAAGTTTTCTCACATTTTTTCTTTCTCTGCCTTAATAATTATGGGTTTGGGATGCTCTGAAACAAAACAGGCACCTATAGCAGGCATAGATGTTAACAACTTAGATACTTCCGTCAATCCGAGCGTTGATTTCTACATGTATGCCAATGGTGGTTGGCTAAAGAACAATCCTATGCCTGGCGAATACAGCAGGTATGGCTCTTTTGATAAATTACGGGGCGATAATGATAAAAACGTAAACGACCTCGTTAAAAGTCTTCTGGACGAAAAAGCTGAAGAGGGATCAATTGCTCAAAAAATTGGTACATTTTACGCATCAGGCATGGACTCTGCCACGATCGAAAGTGAAGGAATAAAGCCGTTAGAACCCGAATTTATTAAAATTATTAATGCCAAAAATTTCAACGATATTCAGCAGCTCATCGCTTACTTCCATACACTGCAAATTTCGCCATTGTTCAACTTCTATGGTTCGCCCGATAGCAAAAACAGTGAAATGAATATCGCGCAGCTTGAGCAGGGAGGTTTAGGCCTTGGCGACCGCGACTATTATCTGGATAATGATGCGCGATCGAAAGAAATAAGAGCCGAGTATGTAAAGCATATTGAAAAAATGCTGAACCTTGCTGGCTATAAAGACTATAGCAAAACCTGGGCTCAGGAAATCATGACCCTTGAAACGCGTTTAGCTAAGGCTTCGCGATCACGCGTTGAATTACGCGATCCGGAAAGTAATTATAACAAGATGAAGCTGGATGGCGTGCAAAAGCTGTCGCCCAATATCAACTGGACAGCCTATTTTAAAGCTATTAACCTTACCGATCCGGGAGAAATTAACATAGGACAGCCTCTTTTTTTCAAAGAAATAAGCAATATGGCCAAAGATATGCCCATTGAAACATGGAAAGCCTATCTTACCTGGAACCTCATAAATGAAAATGCGGCATACCTTAGTAATGATTTTGTAAGTACCGATTTCGATTTTTACGGAAAGTTTATGAGCGGAAAGCAGACAAATAAGCCCCGCTGGCGCCGTGTGTTAGCTACTGTTGATAATATTCTTGGCGAAGCAGTTGGACAACTCTATGTAGAAAAGTATTTTCCGCCCTCGGCAAAAGAACGCGTGCTCAACCTGGTTGAAAACCTTAGGTTTGCATTGGGTGAACGCATCAAAAAGCTCGATTGGATGAGCGATTCTACCAAACAAAAGGCTTTGGAAAAGCTGGCTGCTATACGCGTAAAAATAGGGTACCCTGACAAATGGAGAGACTATTCGTCGCTTACAGTAAAAAAAGGATCTTATGTGACCAATGTTTTGAAAGGTTCAAAATGTGAATTCGATTATGAATTAAGCAAAATTAACAAGCCGGTTGATCACGATCGTTGGTACATGACCCCTCAAACCGTGAACGCATACTACAACCCTAACGACAATGAAATCTGCTTTCCTGCAGGGATTTTGCAACCACCATTCTTCTTTAAGGATGCGGATGATGCCGTCAATTATGGCGCAATTGGAATGGTAATCGGCCACGAAATAACCCACGGATTTGATGATCAGGGTTGTCAATACGATAAAAAAGGGAATCTTGTGAATTGGTGGACAGCAGAGGATTCCAAACGCTTTAAAGAACGCGCAGCCGTGCTGGTTAATCAGTTCAACAACTTTAAAGTACTCGATTCCATTCCTGCCAACGGTAATTTAACGCTGGGCGAAAATATTGCTGACCTTGGAGGACTAAACATATCGTTTACTGCACTGCAAAAAGCATTAGCAGAAAAGCCAGCTCCCGGCACTATAGATGGTTTCACTCCAGAGCAACGCTTCTTTCTGGCTTATGCTCGCGTATGGGGCCAACATATTACTGACAAAGAGAAACTGCGTCTTACCAAAGAAGACGAGCATTCTTTAGGTCGCTACAGGGTAATGGGGCCATTGCCCAATTTACCTGAATTTCAAAAGGCATTCAATGTTAAACCTGAAGATCCGATGTATCTGGCACCCGAAAAACGTGCTGTAATCTGGTAAAATATCAAGCATTTTTAAGGCCGCTAAAGCATTACAGGTTGTTAATGCTTTAGCGGCCTTTTGTTTAAAAGGTTTTACAGAACATTAATCAGGCATTCCCAGCATTTTACGGAAAAAAAGCACTTTAATCTTGGACAATGATCCCAGTTGTTTAATTTTACGGCCAAAAAACTAGTAAACTATGTTTGAATTTATTGATGTTTTTACGAATTGGTATATGAGCCACATAAATTATTGGACCATAACCATCTTTATGGCCGTTGAAAGTTCATTTATACCCTTTCCTTCCGAAATCGTTATTCCACCCGCCGCATATAAGGCAGCCAATGGAGAACTCAATATGTTTCTTGTGCTCTTGTGTGGTTCTTTAGGCGCATTAATTGGTGCGCTGTTCAACTACTTTATTTCCTTTTATTTGGGAAGAAAACTGGTGTACAAATTTGCCAATACCCACCTGGCTCACATGTTGCTTATCGATCAGAAAGGCGTAGAGAAATCTGAGGCTTATTTCGTTAAACATGGCAGAAGTTCTACATTTATAGGTCGCCTGGTTCCCGGAATCCGCCAATTGATCTCAATTCCTGCCGGGTTGGCCAGGATGAACCTCAAGGATTTCGTATTATTTACAGTACTGGGATCAACCCTTTGGAATATTATTCTGGCTGCTCTTGGATATTTCTTTTATACACAAAAGGAGAAGCTTGAATTGTACTACAAAGATTTAAGCATAGGCCTTCTTGCTGTTGGCGTTTTATTTATAGCTTACCTCATTTACAAAGGATTTAAAAAGAACAACGGGAAGTAAACTTACGACCCCCATATTATAAGCCCTATTCCTGCTAGTATACCTAAAAGGATCAGGGCTTTTAATTTGATATTATGTTCCCTGAAAATAATAGCGCCGATTGAAAAAGACACAATAACACTGCTCCTTCGGATGGTAGCGATAATCGCAATGAGTGAATTTTCCTGTGCTATAGCCCAGAAGTAAAGAAAATCAGCAACAGTAAGGCTTATTCCGATGAGCATAATAGTATACTTCCATTGGAAAGGGGTATATTTCTTACGGTTTGGGTACCATACAAAAAACATGAGCGAAGCCATTATAGGAACCATATATACCGAAAACCAATACTGAAGCGCTATACGGTCGTAGTGTAAAACCGAAATCAGGTATTTATCGTACATGCTGCTTGCCGAGCCAATTATCGTAGCCAGTGTCATAAAAAGCACCCATTTATTGGAACGGAAAGAAATCCCTTCCTTTTTACCCGAATAGGAAAACAGGTAATAAAACCCTATGGTAAGAACTAACCCAATCCATTGCAGCATATTCATTACTTCGCCGAACAAAACAAGCGCTCCAAGCAATGTCCATAAGGGCCCCGAAGAACGAATAGGAGAAACGATAGTAATGGGGAGATGTTTCATGGCAAAATATGCCAGGAACCATGATGACCCAACAATTACAGATTTTGTAAAAAAATGAATATGCGCCAATAAGGACTGTCCGAGAATGGGATCAAAGTACGAACCAGACCCGTACTTAGCATACAATATAAGTGGAGCCACAAAAACCCCACTGGTTAAGGTACTGAAAAATAAAACCGGAAGAACCGCATTGTCCTTAAGCGATAGCTTCTTGAAAATATCGTATACTCCAAGTAATGATGCTGAAATGAGCGCCCCAATGATCCACATAATCAAATAAAAAAGATCGGCAAATTTAATGCTTAAATTCGAATAGCTCCAATGTTCGTAATTTAAAATGTATTATCCATGTATTCGTTACTATAGCTAGCGCGCGTTTGTAACGCGTGCTAATCATCAAATTCGTTTGTGCTTTTGCAATTAAGGTTGTTTGGTATAACTTTGGCGAATTAATATTTCAACCTCGTTCTCATGGCTAAAAGAATTGCATTCTTCCTGTATTATGGATTATTCTGGCTTTTGTTCTTCCTGTTTCTCCGGCTTTATTTCATATTGAATAACCTGTCTTTTACCGATGGCATTTCGTTTACACAGATCATCCAAACGTTTACCCACGGTATAATCATGGATTTATCGTCTACCGGATACCTGTTACTCATACCCGGACTGGCCATTCTTGTTTCTTTTTTCCTGAATAAACGATGGATACTTGTTTTCATTAACATATATACGCTCATCTTCCTTTTCATTGTTTCCTTTCTGGCTGTTTCGGATGCCGTGCTTTATAAATTCTGGGGTTTTCGGCTCGATTCCACGCCCCTGCTCTATCTGAGAACACCTAAGGAGGCAATGGCAAGTGTAAGTGTTGGTTTAATTATTGGACAAATTACCATTGCTTTGTTAATATTCGGTTTTGCGTTCTTTATGTACCGGAAATGCTTTAAACGATTGGAAAAGTTTGATAATACCCGCATCATTTACAGTCCTGTTATGCTTTTGGCCATTGCATTGCTCATTATTCCTATACGTGGCGGCTTTGGCATTGCGCCGATGAATGTTGGAAAGGTGTATTTCAGCCATATCCAGTTTTTGAATCATGCTTCCATAAACCTTTTCTGGAATGTGGGGTTCTCGATTGTCGAAAACCAGGGTGTAAAGAACACGTACCACTATTTTGACGATGAAGAAATGGCCCGGTATGATAAGATTATCCGCAGCAAAGATTTACCCAGCGATTCAATCATTTTAAGTACTTCCAGACCCAATATCGTTCTGATCATTTTTGAAAGCTTAACAGCCAAGGTGATTGAACCTTTAGGAGGATTAAAGGATATAACCCCCGAATTCACTAAACTAACGCGCGAAGGACTTTTGTTTACAAACTTTTATGCCACCGGCGACCGCTCCGATAAAGGTTTAGTAGGTATCTTAAGCGGATACCCTGCGCAAACCAATACCTCCATTATCAAATACGCAAGTAAAACCAGAACACTCCCACGATTGGCGCTTTCGCTGCAACAAAACGGTTATTTTACTGCATTTTATTATGGTGGCGATATAGACTTTGCCAACATGCGTTCCTATCTGCTCGACTCGAAATACAACCAGATTGTGAGCATGGATTCCTTTCCCAAATCAACCTACAATTCCAAGTGGGGAACACACGATCATTTTGTCTTTCAAAAGCTGAATAATAACCTGCAACATACTCCACAACCTTTTTTTGCTACATTTTTCACGCTTAGCAGCCACGAACCCTTTGAAGTGCCTATGAAATACATCAAAGGGAAAGATGATGTATCGTTGTATCTTAATTCGGTGCATTATACCGATAGCTGTTTGGGCGATTTTGTTGCCAAAGCAAAGAAACAATCCTGGTGGAAGAATACGCTGATGATAGTTGTTGCGGATCATGGTCACCGGTTTCCAGGAAACTCGGAAAATAATAGCGTTGAAAAATTCAGAATACCGATGTTATGGCTTGGTGGAGCGTTGAAAGCCAAAGGAACAATGCCTAAATTTGCAACGCAAACCGAAATACCGGCTACGGTATTATCACAACTAGGCATCGCGTCTAATGATTACCAATACAGCAAGAATATTTTCGGCCGTCAACCTTTGTTTGGCTATTATGCATACAAGGGAGGATTTGGTATTCTTAACGATTCCACAACGGTAATCTACGATTGTGTTGGGAATAAAGCATCCTTCGAAAAAGGAAAAGCCGCAAAAGAACTGGAGAATATCGGTAAAGCTTATACTCAGGATATTAATACCGATTTGGAGAAACGATAAAAGCTATTTGTCATTCCGGCGAAGGCCGGAATCCCTTTACTACGAAGCCTTTTGATTGTGTTTTTCTCCGTAGGCAACGGATTCCGGCCTTCGCCGGAATGACAGTAAGTTGATAACTCAGTTTTCTACTTTATCAAATCCACTCCTCCGTAGGAACTATTAATATCCACTGTGGCTGTGGGTTTCCCGGTACCTACCACACCATTTACTGTTTTGGAGGTATTTTCGGATATACTGCTTATTCTGTCGTTATCGGGGTATTCGATTCCGGCATATTTAACAAAAGCATTCAATGTATAAGAAGCTTCGCGCACTATGCCCAAATCAATTTTACCATAAGCGTTCTGTATCTTTATACTCTCAAAGGATGCAGGAATGGTTCCTACTTCAAATCCGCTATATTTAATTTCAGCGTCAATAATCTTTGTCACGTTCTTTACACTATAATGGCTGTATTTACCTTTTAACACGAAATTCGATAAAGATCCGATAGAGTATCCGTCATAGCCTGATTCAGCTACAAGGGAACTTGCGCTTTCGATGGTTGCCTTAGAGTATTTGCTAATAAGAACGAGTGCTTTGGCCTTATCAATTGTTGCCATTGGCGAATAACTAATATTTAATTTGAGCCAGTTGCATTCGGTTATAGTAGCTTTGCCATATCCTACCACGATGGCATTCAATGGCTTTTCGTCGCCACGGGTGAGTTTGTTTATCGTCAGGCTTCCGTATTTAAGGTCGATTTCGGTATACCCGCCAATTTCGTTTATTGAAATATCACCGTACTTGTTATTGAAACGGACATTGATGTATTTCGGTGCGCTGATCTTGTAATCGATCCGGAAACGTTTTCCATCCCTTCCGCCTCCCCAGATATTGGAAGTGCCAAAGTCTTTATCGATCTCAGTTATTGCTTTTACCCATTCTTCTTCGGTAGAAAACCGGATATTGATCATTTGCAACAAACGATCGGCTTCATCCCGGCTTCGATGCTCAACCGTAATCTTTACATCAATATGAATGGATGCTTTATCCCAGTTTTCAACTTCTATCGATCCGTATTTATTAGTCACTTCTAAGGATGTACCCTTACCAGCGTCGAAATCCTTACTGACACTTTTACTGTACTCATCGCCCATTTCGGCTTGGGCGCCAATGGTAATCAGGTTTACTATGAGTACTAAAAATAGTTTATTATATATTGTTTTCATTTTGTTGAATTTTACTGTTGTGTGAAATAGAAAATGAGCGGACAATCTGGTTTATCGCGTCCATTTTCACCATATAAACATTGATGATGGCATTCATTACCCGCTCATCATTTGGGTTTGTTGCTAATTCATTATTTAATTGTTCGCAATTCTCGTCCATTTCGGAGAATTCGACCATAATAGAATCGACCTGCTGAGGCTCACTAAAAGGCAGACGTTTTATTTGCTCTATTCCGTTATCAATCTGGCTGGCTAAATAATCGCGTGCTTCATTGAATTCCGTGGCATGCTGGTTATACGTAAAAGGTGCATTCTGCTTGTAATTCAAATAATAATAGGTCCACAGAATGGCCACCGACATAACCACAAAAGCAGCTAAAGACGCGGCATAACCGACGATTTGCCAACGTTTGCGAACAACCTGTTTACGATGCAGGGAATCCAGCCGCTGAAAAAACAAGTCTTCCTGCCTGCTCCCGGGCATATCGGCCTCGAAAGCATCGCGGTGCTCGCTTATTGTTTTTTCTATGTCGTTCCATTGTACCATTTTACCTGTTGTTTAAAATATCTGTTAATTTCTGACGCGCCCTAGTAAATTGCGATCGAGAGGTAGATTCCGTGATACCCATGATCTGTGCTATCTCTTCATGATCGTATCCTTCGAACAGGTACAAAGACAGCACAATTCGGTACCCATCGGGGAGTTGGTTCATTGCGTTCCTGATCATTTCTATTTTTCCGGAAATCAGGTCGCTGTTGCCAAACTCGGAAATATCGGAATCGTCGACGATTTTGTTTTCCAGTATTTCATCGTAAGGTTCCAGCATCAACAGATTTTTGCGCAGTTCATCTATCGATTTGTTTACAGCAATGCGCTTTAACCATGCCCCAAAGGTAGAATCTCCCTTAAATGACGCAATCTTTTCAAAGGCCGTTATGAATGTTTCCTGCATGATGTCCTCGGCAAGATCGGAATTCTTTACAATACGCAAACACGTGTTGTAAATGGCCCGGCAAAAATAACGGTATAGTTCAGTATAAGCCAAACGATCGTTCTTTTTGCATCGATCAATAAGCGCTTTATGAATATCCGCATATTTCCCTCCTGTTTCGGTCATACATTCATCCTAATGACGTAAGATTATTTTTTGTGCTGCATGAAATTAGAATTTTTTTCTCAGTTTCTATTGTTTTTCGAAATGAAAACTCAGGAACTGTGCATCGTAGCATTTGCTTTCACTTGAGAAGCAAGTGCTCTCACAGGTCGAAGAAAACCTTCGACCAAGGTGATAAACAAACGTAAAGCCCGGTATTATCTAATCGCAATACCGGGCTTCGCCAAAAGATCTGTAAATTTATGGAAGCAGAAGCGGAACACGTTCCATCTGGTAATAGAAAAAGTCGGTATCTATATTGGGGTTAAGGTTTTCTACCTTAATAAACATTTTATTTAGCGACAGATGTAAAATTTCGAAAGGTTTAAGATCATTGTCATTTTTCTTCAAATCTTCTTGAGAATCGGCTACTCTAAAATAGTACTTACCAGTGGTAGCTTGTTTTACGTCCCAAAAATACTCACTGAGTGTAACAGTTGGAGTTTCGCCCTCCTCATCTTTCCCAAAATAAAAAGTGCCTGTAGGTACAAAATGCCAATAATCATTTACACCTGTATATCTTGCTGTATCTGCCGGCGTTGGCATCTTTGAATACTTTGCAACCGTGCGCCAGCTTCCGGGTAAAATGGTTCTTATAACCGATAAATCGGAAGGAACAGAAAATTTGGTATCGCTTGAGAACAGACTTAAATCTTTAGGCACTTCAATATCTGCCAGCGTTTTCGGTTTGGGAGAAGCGGATAGTTCCAACAACTTCAGTTTGTTCATGAAATAAGTTTGAGTGGATGCGAAAACACTATAAAATGCCCCCATTTCGGCTTCACTTCTTTTAATCAGTTTTTCAGCTTCATCAAAACGCTTCAAAATAATAAGAGTAGGTATCAAATCTTTATACAATGCTTCCGTAACTTTCTTATTAATGCGGGCTTCTTTGTTCTTTAAATCGGATTCCTTTAATAATTCTGTCCAAATATTTGCTGCTTTTTCCAATAATTGAGCAGCATCGGCAGTACTATCGGCAGCCTGCATCCGAATAGCATTTCTAACATAATCAACGGCCTTATTGAAGTCGTCGTGCATTGTACTTTTTTTCACATAATGCAACTTAAAATCTTCGCTATTCTTAAAGCTAAAATAGAGGTAAGATAATTGCCTTGTGAGTTCCATCTGATAGAACATTTGGTCCTTAATGGGCTGACCGGGCGTGATGGGTTGACCCAATCCAATTTTATCGAATTCATTAAAAACCCGAAAATAGAGCGTTTTATCATCTTTGGTTTTTGCCTGAATCCAATAAGCCTGAGAATACGAGGGGCTGCCTGAAATTTCGGGGAAATTAATAGCAACTGCACCCGCTACCCCGCCCGTAAGAATAATGTCGGGATCAGTGCTTCTTTTTAAATCGAAAATTTTAAGCTGGGCATGATTTGAAAAATAACTTGTAATTGGCTGCGATTGTTTGATTACAGGATTTTGCGTCCAAACCCAGTCATATTTGTCGGAACTTATGGATTGGGATTTCGCCAATAACGCATTGAAAACAATTAGGAGTAGTAAAATAAACTTTTTCATTGTAGTAATTTTAATTAGAAGTTGGTATGTTACATTAATATTTGAATACAACAATTCAATAATGAATTTTCAATTACTTTAAATATACAAAATAATTTGCTTTACATAAATTTCAATTTACTTATATTACTGCTGTTTAGCTCGTGGGTTGATGTGACAATATTCTCCCCAGCTTTAGCCAAATTTTCAACCCTTTAATCGCAGGATTTACTATCTCACATCCGGTTCAAAAAACACCCACTTAACCGAGGGAAATTTTATTCTCAGATCCTTTTCGCAAGTGTTTATATTATCGATAAGTTGATGGATAGTGGAGGCCTCGGCCATTTTCGCTTTTACAGCTACCATTATTTCCATGCCCAATTGAATGGTTATGATGTTTAGTATTTTTTGGATTTCAGGCCGAGATTCAAGAAAGGCATGGATTTCTTTATTGGTTTTCTCGTCGGCGCTTTGGCCTATAAGCAGACTTTTAATTTTAACAGCCAGGAAGATGGATATAACTACTAATAAAACCCCAATGCCAATACTTCCAATGGCATCGTATACCGGATTGCCGGTAATAATAGCCAGAAGTACGGATACGATAGCAAATGTAAGCCCCAATAATGCGGCGGAATCTTCGCCCAACACAACAATTAACTCGCTTTGCCGGCTGTTTTTTATCCATTTGAGTAATGGCTCGCCTTGACGTATTTTTTTCACCTGCACCAAACATCCATACAACGAAAACCCTTCGAGCACCATACTTACGGCAAGTACAACTATCGCTATTATCGGACTTTTCAGCCCTTCGTGGGTGCTCAACTTATGAATACCTTCGTACACCGAAAACAAACCTCCCATGCTAAAAAGAATGAGAGCTACCATAAAAGACCAAAAATATATTTCCATGCCAAAGCCTAACGGATGCGAGGCATTGGGCTTTTTCTTCGCGGCTCTTAACCCCAAAAACAACAATCCCTGGTTACCACAGTCGGCAAATGAGTGAATAGACTCGGCCAGCATTGCGCCTGAGCCTGTAATAATAGCAGCAACGGTTTTGGTAACGGCAATTCCAAAGTTTGCCAATAAGGCAAATAAAATCGATTTAACTGATGCGTCCTGATGCGACATGGTCAACTATTTATGAGAAGTAAAAGTAAGCGTTTTCGCGCTAGATACAAGCGGAATGTAGATTTCCTACAAGCTGGTAAGCTCAATGTTGGAATTACTAGCATTCTCATACTTTCTAGTTTAAGCCTGAAGGGCTGTTATTAGTATTTCCTTATGGTAACGTCATACGTTACTTATTAGCTACAGCCAACTTGTTCCATTCCGGTCTTATTTTGATCAATTTATACAGAAATGGAATAAGTAATAGTAATTCCAATCTGATATTTAATTGATAGCCCGTGTCAATATTCATAAACGGATACACGATTGTCATAAATCCGCTCATGATAATTCCTAGAATGGCATCAACCATGGCTATATTTATGGCCCAGTCTTTTTCTGTCCATAAACCAAGGGCCGTAATTCCTTTCAAGATAAAAAGTACTGCCAAAAATAGCCCATCTGTCGATAAAGGATTATTGGTTGAAAATCCATACAACGCCATTTGAAAAGGCTGCCCGAGCAAACCGTATATAATGCTCACAGGTACAATTAATGCCATAACCAAAAAAATCCATGCAAATGTTTTAATCCACCACGGAAGCAAGCTCCTTCGTCGTGGACCGGAATTTTCCTGTTTAATCAAATTGGAATCTAAAATAGTATTCTCCATAAGTCAAACCTTTTATTTATGCCTATTGCTGCAAATAAATTCATACGTGTTTTTGTGGCTGATGAATGGGGCTTCATTGGATTAAAGCACTATTTATCTTTTATCCCCCACTCTTTCTCACAATCAAAACAATAATAGCTCTTTTTGAAGAAAGGCAGTGGTAAACCCAAAAGCAATATGGACAGCATAATGGCATACCCTGCCTTTTTCTTTTTAATTACATTGTCGGAATGGCAATATGGACAAAGCACTGTATCTTCTTTTTGAGTCATTGTATTTTCGTTTATATCAGTATACCTCTCCCCAGATAACCAGACTATCCGATTGCATCTTTATAAGATTTTTTCTGATCTCAACCTGGTACACCCCGGCATAAACAGATGGGGTTAAAGTATCTCCTTCCGGAGTTATTTTTAGATGTTCATCTATGGTATAGCTGTTACCATCGGTTATAGGAGTAATAACCAACCCGTCGCTGCGAAGTTCCCAGTGTGCTTTTTCGATATATGCGTTCATTCCCGGAAAATAAACAGTTCCGTCTTTGTCGAATCGCATGGTGCCGGAACAATTAACATTACTACTTCGTAATGTTATAATCTGTTCTTTGGGGATTAACTCTTGTCCGTTGTAATTAATCTGGAAAACGCACCATGTATTTCCTGTGAGTCTATCCGCAAAGGTAGGTAACGATAATAACACAATGGGGAAAGCGATAGCCATTAGCAAAACGGCAACAACGATGATCAACCTCATCTCAGTGACTAACCTGCCAATAAATGGAAGTTTAGCTGTTATTCGATCGAACCGGCCCCAAAACTTATTTGGTACAACTTCCTGCTCCTTTATATATCCGGCTTCAACCAGGAGCTGCCTGGCAGTGTCAAAGTCCGGCTCCTTAACCAGCAATTTTACGCCACCAATGGCATTCGAATAGAAATTGTTTACTTGAGCCGTAAGCTCATCCCTAATTAATACTTCAATTCCTTCCGATTCCAGCTTCCCTTTTGCCATATGGGCTTCGTGCGGGTAGATGAAAGATATAACTACAATCCAGTTGTCCATAAGTGAGTTTATTGGGTGGTTTACTTAAATAAGTATTCCTTTTCTCTTAATGCGCCTTCTACATTGGCATAATCGCGGATTACTTTTATGGTAACCAATGCCAATCCTATTCCCGCTACACTGCTTATAATACTTAGTGTGGTTATGGTTATTAGTTCGGGTAAGGCGCTTGAATGTAGCGAAAGTCGGAAAACAATTTGCCCGAGTATGCCATTTATTATCCACATCGTCCACCAAACACCCAAAAACTTTGTAGATAATTCACATTCCACCGATTCACCTATTAAATATTGTTTTGTTTCCTCATACATTTCTTTCATTATCTGGTACGGACGATATAAATTAACAAAAGGAACAAACCAGCATCCGGCAGCCCAACCTTCAGTAAAAGCTAGTGTTCTTACTTTCTGGTGTAAATTGTAGTATGCTCTTCGGAACCACATGATAAAAGCAACGATCGAAATTATATTTGCTATTAAGTACACAATGGCTATTATTTGTTCGCGTAAATCGTTGGCATTGGCTGTCTCACTCGATATTTCTCCTCCATTCGAGATAGTCTGTAAAAGATTATATTGAAGTACACTCGAAAAGATGGAGATGATCTCCAGTGCCAGTATAATCCAAATTATTAAAAGCAGGATTCTGGCCCTTTCACTATTGGGTTTTACCTCTTGTCCCCGATATTCCGCTATGGTTTCGTCGCTATCAAAATCGGGGCAGGTATTTTCGAACGTTGGTTTTTCATTCGTTAAACCACAAACGGTGCCGCGTTGAAAATCGAATTTTCGCTTTTTGCATTTCTTGCAAGTATCCATGTTATTCATGTTGGTTAGTTTAGATTTGTGTTGAATGAAACGTGTAAACACAAGCTGGAGTTACATTTGGTCCGGTTACAAATCGCTCCGGCTAGTGTATGGCTCGGCTATTTTTTTTCCGGCGAATCTACCGTAAACTCATTTCTTACATTACCGGTGTTTAAGGTTGTCTCCGGCTCGAATAATAGAATATGAACTTCCGAATCAGCAATTGGCCTATGTTCTACTCCCCGGGGAACAATAATAAATTCTCCTTCATTAATTTCTTCAATTCTATCACCGTAATCCATTTTTAAAGATCCCTTAATAACTAAAAAAAATTCATCCTCATGATCATGGTGATGCATTGTGAATTTATCCTTGATCTTAACCAATTTAACATGCTGACTATTTAATTCGCCTACTATTATTGGTTTCCAATACGCGGTGATCAGATCTAGCTTTTCCTTGATATTTACCTTATTCATTTCCGTTGGGTTTTATTGCATTCAAAATAAAAAACAAGTGTTTTAGAGTGAGTCAGGTTTTGCTTTATGTCTTTAATGTTACAAAATCCCCGATAAATATGCAATTATCTTTGCTGATGGAACAAAGATTACCTGGGCAACCAACGTTCCCACAATCCTTGCAAATACCATGTACACGATATACCGTCGAAATAGAGATTCTTTGCAATTTCCCAATACCACCTCATCGGTCATTACCGATAGAAATGGGTCGATAAAAACAAACATCAGGATGGTTGCAAATCCATTGATTACCGACGACAGCGCGCTAGAAGTGGTACGTAAATCGGGATTGAGATAACCGGCATACAACGAAGAAATAACGCCTACAGTTATGATTGCAACGGCTACCACATTCATGATAAAAACCTTCCAGGGAAAGTTGTCCTTGAAATCAATTTGCGTGATATTCTTTGTATTGGGAACAACCAGACTTTCCTTAAGGTACGCGATGCCGCCTTTGGTAAACCCGTAAAATATAACCCTGGGAACCGATTTATAGATACTGAACTTTGTTACCGCAACGGACAATACGCGTTGAAAAGTGGGAATCAGCAATCCGCCGATAATTGTTGCAATGGTACATGAGAAAATGATTAACCGGAAATCCCACAGATTGCTCTCCAGACCTGTCTTAATATTGCTCTCGATTGACTTTGCCAGTAACGGAGCCTGAAAACCGTTGGCTGTCCTCGATATAAGAACCAAAATATTAAAAAGTGCAAACGAAATGGCTATTCTGCCGGTCCTGATCCCAACAATCCTTACCGAATACGATAACGTGGTAATCAGATTGATTAAAAAAGTTAAAACGATTACCAGAATAATTTGAATGCTCATGGGCTGTTAATGTTTATTTGGGGTTCATTGCTCCTATTCAACGGTTCTAGTTATATAACTCCTTTTTTATTTGATATTTTTCGCAAACCATGTGCGTATAGTTCTCGATAAACCGGGAGGAATCTTCATATCTCTTGGGTATAATCAGATATTTAAGTTTACAGCTTTCGTTGAACAATATAAAGTAATGCGCCCTGGTTTCGATTAATCTATACAGGTTGCCCGATAGGGCAATTTCCATATCATCATATGTAAGCATATCCGGATGTAAACGTACATTTGGGGTTCTGCTAATTAAATTTTTATACATCTTATTTCTTGCAAACGTATTGAAAAAGAAAATGATTGATAAAAAAGATATTACCATAAGTAGGGTAATTCCCAGCCCAACCCACGAATGGAAAAAGATTGATATTACATTAATAATGATAATGAGCAGAACTATCGGAGTTAAATTAATCTTGCTTTTTCTCTTTACAATAGTATCAGCGCAATATTTAAAGAATTCCTTTACATCATCTTTATTCAAACGAATCTTTATTTCCATAGTAAATATTTATAATCATTACGGTTT
>DATALJ010000272.1:0-17537 GCA_036261135.1 Bacteroidales bacterium | reverse complement strand
AGCGGAAAAATTGAACAGCTCTTTACTATTGGTGGTGATGGCGAAGCTGATAAATCGGGCTCCAAAGCTCAACGGTTTAAACCAATTGTTAAGGTATTGGGTCCATTTACTTTAAAATCAGGATCAAATACGCATAAAATTACGTTACCTCAATACATTGGTTCCGTGCGGGTAATGGTTGTTGCCGGTAATAACGGCGCTTTTGGAAATGCTGAAAAGGCTGTTCCGGTGCGTAAACCTTTAATGGTGCAGGCTACATTGCCACGCGTGGTTGGACCGGGCGAGGAGGTCGATTTGCCTGTTACAATCTTCGCTATGGAAAAATCGATTAAGAATTTCAAGGTTGAAGTGAAACCCAACAATATGTTTCACATGCTCGATTCCCGTTCAAAACAGGTGCAGGTAAATGAGGTAGGCGAATACGATTTGTCGTTTCGACTGAAAGTTGCTTCAAATACCGGGATTGGTAGAGTGAAGATTGTTGCACAGAGCGGTTACCTAAAATCGGAATACGATGTGGAAATTGACGTCCGCAATCCCAATCCAAAAATAACCAAGTACTTCGAAACAACCATTGAAGCAGGTTCAATAGCTGATATTAACTACGAGGTGATTGGAATTCCCGGTACCAATAAGGCTAATCTTGAGGTTTCGTCTATACCTCCTGTGGACTTGAGTCGACGTCTTGGGTATCTGTTATCCTATCCGTATGGTTGCGCCGAACAAACTACTTCGGGGGCATTCCCTCAGCTATATCTTGATAAGTTTATAGAACTAGATGCTGATGCCCGCAAACAGCGCGATAATAATATTATTGCGGCAATCAAACGTATCAATTCCATGATGCTTTCTGACGGTGGAATAGGTTATTGGCCTGGAACTTCGTATGTGAATCCATGGGCAACCTGCTATGCGGGACATTTTATGATTGAAGCCGAAAAACACGGATTTACATTGCCGTCGGGCTTTACTACCAGCTGGGTACGCTACCAGAAGCGGGAAGCCCGTTCCTGGGCAGCTAATGCATCGGCACCAGCATGGGAACGATTACATGAAGAGCTCACGCAGGCTTATCGTTTGTATACGCTTGCATTGGCCAGCGAACCTGAGACCGGGGCCATGAACAGGATGAAAGAAATTCGCGGTTTATCGGTACCTGCTGCTTGGCGCTTAGCTGCTGCCTATGCACTTATTGGACAAAACGCTGTTGCAAAGCAAATTATTACATCTGCAGGTAGTGAAATTAAGGATTATATGGCTTTCAACCCAACGTTTGGTTCTGTGGAACGCGACTGGGCTATGATGCTGGAAACCCTTAGTTTGCTTAAGGACAAAACGGCTGCATTTACCTGGATGAAGAAGGTTGCTGCTGCTTTGAGTAAGGACGACTGGATGAGTACCCAATCTACCGCCTACTGTTTAATTGGTATTTCCAAATTCATTGAAATGAGTGGTGGAACTGCAGCTGAAATGCGGTATAGTTATTCAAACACAAATGCTAAAGGCGTGAATGTCTCAACGCATTTACCGGTTTCGAAAATTAACCTGGGAGCAAAGCCAATTGGTACTTATAGTGCTAGGATAAATAACATGGGTAAAGGTCTTCTGTTTGCGAGAGTTGTTACTGAGGGTATTCCTGAAACCGGACCGCAAACCGCATTTGAAAACAATATGCGTATGAGCCTTGAATTCAAAAAACAGCGATGGCGGTTCCATTGATGTAACAAGGCTTGAGCAGGGAACGGATTTTATGGCTATTGTTACGGTGCATAATGCATATGCATCCCAGGCCATAACTAATGTGGCGCTCTCTCAGATATTCCCGTCGGGCTGGGAAATCTCCAATTCGCGATTGTTCCAGGATGGCATAACGGAAGAGGATAACAGTATTTATACCTATCAGGATATTCGGGATGACCGCGTGCTTACTTTCTTTGATCTTCCTATTGCCAATGCCAAGGTCTTTGTTGTAAAACTCACTGCGACTTACGGTGGTAAGTTCTACCTACCCGGAACGCTTTGCCAAGCAATGTACGAGCCAGGTGTGAATGCATTTATACCTGGTAAGTGGGTTGAAGTAGTGAAATAAAAGAAAGAGATTTGTAGAAGTCTCCTCTTTGGGGGGTTGTGGGTGAGTTAATTTGTATCATTTACTAATCAACACACCTCTGCCCCTCTCAAGAGGGGTTTTGGCTTCTTCTTAAAAATCGGTTTACAGTATATTACCTGTCAAAAAAAGTTAAATTTTCCTCCCCGATTTTCGGTCCAAACGTCTCCAAATTTCGCTATTTATTAATAGATGAAACGTTTATGAAAAACCTTTATAACCGGCTGGTTTCCACACGAACAGCCGGTTCAATTTTTATAAAAAAATGTTGAAACATTTTGCTCTTATCGCTGGTTTTATTCGTGAAAATAAACTACAATTGCGTAAATTTTAATCAAATTCTAATCTCATATGCGTTTATGAAACAGCCAATCACTTCATTTGAATTTACCGAAGTAAGGAACAGTAAAATTCATGGCTTTGGAGTTTTTGCGAAACAGGACATACCCAAAGGAACCGTTTGGTGGAAGGGAGAAATCAATTCAAACGTTATTCTCTTGAACAGGGAACAGTATCAAAACCTTTATCGTTCTGAGAACAATCCGCTAAAAGAAAACCTGTGGAATGTTTTTTCAACCTATGCTTATTATTCCCAAAAGCATGACGGCTTAGTATTATGCCTGGATAACGCCAGGTATGTGAACCACTCGGATACCCCTAATTCCGGTCCAGGTGAGGATAGAAATCCTCTTGCTTCTGTAGCCCTTCGCGACATTAAAAAAGGCGAAGAAATTACTGAAGATTACGATGTGTATGATCAATGCCCATGGGCCGAGATACTTAAATTTACTGCGGTAGAGTACTAATTACCGTTTGAAAATTGCTTTTCGTCGACCTCTATATTGCTCTAAAATTAAAGGGCGTATTTTTAAATTCAAAAGTACGCCCTTTAATTTTTTAATATTCTGATTTTGTTTTTTGTGATTCTTGTTATGTAAATTTTTACTTTAAGGTATATTATCTGTTCAAATTCTTTGTAAATTCATATTGGCTGGTTATCTTCGAAATAAATACTAATATATGTGGGGAGAGAAGATAAAATCGTTTGTTTGGAAACACCGTGTGTTGTGTTTTATTCTTCTTTTGCTATTTATCGTTTACTGGTTCTCACTTCCTGCCAGGCTTTTTCCGGATAACTATTCCACTGTATTGCTCGACAGAAAGGGGGCATTGCTTGGCGCACGAACTGCATCCGATGGTCAGTGGCGATTCCCCCAGGATACTGCTGTATCTTCTAAGTTTATTAGTTGTCTTGTCGAGTTCGAAGATCGGTATTTTTACAAGCATCCTGGATTTAATCCGGGATCCATTTTCAGGGCGCTGCGTCAAAATATATCGGCAGGGAAGGTTGTTAGCGGCGGAAGTACGCTCTCCATGCAGGTTATTCGCTTGTACAGGAACAATAAACGCAGGAATATTTTCGAGAAGGTGGTAGAAATAATTCTGGCTACCCGGCTCGAACTCCGCTATTCAAAAAAAGAAATTCTGAATATCTATGCTTCTCAAGCTCCTTTTGGAGGGAATGTGGTTGGCGTGCAGGCGGCGTCGTGGCGTTATTTCGCAAGGCCTGCCAAAGATTTATCGTGGGCTGAAGCTTCACTGCTGGCTATTCTTCCAAACTCACCTTCGAGTATTCATCCAGGTAAAAACAGACAACAACTTTTAAGTAAAAGAAATAAATTACTGGGTAAATTAAAAACGCACGGCATTATTAATGCCCAAACCTACGAATTATCCTTATTGGAACCAATTCCCGAAAAACCTTACAAGCTTCCGGATATTGCACCACATTTAACCAGCGTTGCAAAACGTGATTACCCGAACAGACAGTTAACATCTACATTAGTTAAAGGTTATCAGGATAATTTAAATCGTCAGGTAAATGATTACATGAACCAATTGTTGGTAAATGAAATTCATAACGCCTGTGCTATTGTCATTGATGTGAAAACAGGTGAAATTCTGGCTTACACGGGAAATGTACCCAACGACCGTATGAAAGTGGACGGACAGGATGTTGATTTGATTACTTCGGCCCGCAGCACCGGAAGTATACTTAAACCTGTACTTTATGCAGCCGTGCAAAACGAAGGCGCCTTGCTTCCTGGAACACTAATCCCTGATATTCCTACGTTTATTGCTGGGTTTAAGCCTGAAAATTATGATCTGTCATTTGATGGTGCGGTGCCTGCAAAAAGAGCCTTATCCCGATCGCTAAATATTCCTTGTGTCCGTATGTTGCAAAGCTTTGGAATCCCCAAGTTTCAACATTTACTTACGAACTTCGGAATGAATACGTTGGTTTATAATCCCGATCATTATGGATTAACGCTTATCGTTGGTGGTGCCGAAGGTCGTTTATTTGATATTGCAGGAATATATTATAAAATGGCCCATATTCTTCGAAAATTTAATCAAAACAATCTTTATCCTGATAGTATACCTGAAATCAGTTTTCTTTTAAAAAACGGCCCGAAAAAGTGGTTTAAAACGGAAAAAGTAAACAAGCTGGATGCCGGTGCCATATGGTTAACCTTTGATGCCTTACTTGAAGTGAATCGTCCTGATGAGGAAAGTGGCTGGGTACATATGGGTTCGTCACGCCGCATAGCCTGGAAAACTGGAACAAGCTATGGATTCCGCGATGCTTGGGCTATAGGCACAACGCCTGAATATGTTGTTGGCGTTTGGGCAGGAAATGCAAGTGGTGAGGGGCGGCCAGGCCTTACTGGTGTTGGAGCAGCTGCACCGCTCATGTTTCAGATATTTTCATCGCTTCCGGTAACATCCTGGTTCAAGGTTCCTTATGATGATCTGGATCGGATCCCTGTTTGTCGGGAAAGCGGATACAAGGCCGGTACCACTTGCCCAGTTGTAGATACGATTTATGCCGCCCGCAATGCTGCGCGGTCTGATGTTTGTCCTTATCACAAACTGCTTCACCTGAGCAGCGACCGAAAATACCGCGTAAACGCACAGTGTTATGGAACTGCAAAAATGGTGAACGAGCCTTGGTTTATTTTACCGCCGGCCATGGAGTGGTTTTATCGGAAGAAGAATTTATTTTATAAATCCATACCTCCTGTTTTAAACGGCTGCTATGACGACGATAAACTGGCTTTTATGGAGCTTATCTATCCCACTGATCAGGCGCGGATTTTTATTCCTCGCGAGCTGGATGGGAAAGCAGGCAAAACTATTTTCGAAATAGCGCATCGCAACCCGAAGGCTACCATTTACTGGCATATTGACGACGAATACCTCGGAACAACGCAAACTCAGCATCAAATGGCAATTACCCCGAAACCTGGTAAACACATCCTCTCGGTTGTGGATGATGAAGGACGGACTTTGGTGCAAAAGTTTGAAGTATTGGAGTAGGTAATTCCAGCTAAATTATCAATTGATAACCATTTATACCAGCTTGGATATTTGGCAAGTCCTTTACTTTGCTTTCGTCGGTACATTCAACACCGAATCCAGCGCAGGTTTAGGTGTTTTGTCGCGGTGGTAAAGCAGCGGGTAATTGGTTCTGCCCGGTACCGGGTATCCATTTTTCCATGACATACCATCGTGAAGTCCCCAAACGGTTACGCGGTCTATTTTATCGCGTTTCTTGTAAAAAATGCGGAACAGGTCTGCATATCTCGAAGCCAGTTGGTTCTCTATTTCAACCGGTAGTCCTTTGGTATATGGATTCAGAAATGTCCTGAACTCTTCGAGTTGCCACTGTGGATCGTTCATAATCTTTCCAATGAGCTGCCCTTCTTTGGTTATAGGGAGTACATCCACATCGAGTTCTGTAATCATAACTTTTACGCCGAGCGATGCAAAGGTATCAATGGCTGCTTCTATGTATTCGTTTTTAGGATAGTTCAAACCCCAGTGCCCCTGAATGCCTACGCCATCTATGCGAATGCCTTCTTTCTGGAGCATACGAACCATGCGGGCTATACCGTCACGTTTTGTTGGGCGCCAGACATTAAAATCGTTGTAGTACAATTCGGTACCTGGTGCATACTGGCTGGCAAACTTAAAGGCAAGTTTAACGAGTTCTTCACCACTGCCAACGCCATTTAACCAGGTGGTTGGACGGTACGAACCGTCGTTGTCGATTACTTCGTTCACTACGTCCCAGGCATGTATCCTGTTTTTATATCGCCCTGCAACGGTTTCGATATAGCTCCGCATTTGCTCTATAACTGCTTCGTGCGTTTTCTGTTTGCCGCTTTCGTCGTTGAAAAACCAGTCGGGTGTTTGGTTATGCCATACCAGCGTATGACCAATAATGAACATGTGGTTCTCTTCACCGAACTTCACATAAGCATCGGCCGGGGCAAAGTTCCAAGCACCCGGGCGTGGATTGAGTGTTTCGGCCTTGAGTACATTCTCTGCTGTAATAGAATTGAACTGTTGGAGAACCAATTTGCGCGAAACGGAATCTCTTCCCCGGACTATAGCATCGTTTACCGAGCATCCCATTTTAAAAGCACTTTTATATGATTCTTTTAAGGTTCTGGGGATCTTATCGGTAGTGGCATTAATAAGAAGAAATGCTATAGATATTAACAGAATTGATTTTTTCATAGTTTCAAATTGTAGATGTCTTCATTCTTTTTAAATATATTGTTGTAAGCTCTTTGTAAACTTTAAAAATACAATAAACTTTTTAGCCAGCAACATTCCGGCCTTCTCCTTCTATAATAGTCTGCCTTGTTTTCATCATAGGTTTATTTTCTAGGATTAATTTTCTTAATGGCTAAAACAAAGCTTTCTTCAATTAAGTTTTTGTGGAACGCGGTGAATGCTTATTTATTCTCTGTTATATAATCTACAAAATCCCTGAGACAATTGCTTTAGTAATACTAGGTAAAAGCATACGATGCGCAGTTGTTCCCAAACCTGTTCCTTTCATTTTGCTTATTTTCAGGTCTTGAATTTTATTAATCCATTACCAACGGGAAATCATGTCCTATAGAAAATGTGCTGGGGAATTGTTTATGCTGAATCAGTTTATAAGACGTTTCCGGTACCTGGTCGTCGATATACGATTTCAGCTCATACACAGTCACTTTCGTGTCCTTGGGTGCGCCATCGGCTCCTCCTTTTAAGGCTTCGAGAAGGGTGTAGGTGAATACACCGTGCCCGAGGCTCTTAATTTCGGCCGATTGCTGCTGGCTTTCGGATGAGGCCATAACGTGAATCCCAGAGCTCCGGGATAATTGAGCCAATGCCTTTTCTTCCTGTGCACCTCGCATGGCAAGCATATCTACAGACGACCCGGAATGGCAGGCATCTATAAACACGACCTGTTTTAACGCGTTGATGGCTTTAAATTTCTCCTGAAGTTCTTTTACCGAAATGGCCATATTTAGTTTCTCCTGCTGGTACAATCCTGTGCATTCTGCAGGAATAAAGTAGAACGTGCCTTCGTTAACACTTCCGTGGCCGGCATAAAAGAACACGAAAACATCTTCTTTATTTATTACACGCGAAATCTGGTCGAAGGTGCCGAGTATCTTTTCACGTGAAGCCTGCTCGTCGACGAGTGTATAGGTGTATATATTTTTGAAAAGATTGCTGGTTTTGTCTTTCAGTATTTTAGTAACGGATTCGGCATCGGAGCGGGCAAAATTCAGGTTCATTGAGGCGTTGGCGTATTTGTTTATGCCAATGCTGAAAACATAAATGTTGGCGGACTTAGGCGTTCCTTTGTACGTGATTTTGGTTTTAGCGGCAACCGATTCAATTTCCCCTTCGTTTATGGCCGATAAGGTGAAATTATTCTCACCGGGAACAAGTTTTAAATCGAATGTCTTCATTACATACTGGTCGGCTTTTTTCATTCGCTTCAGGTCCGAATCGTCAATGATTTGCCGTTTCCCATTTTGGAGAACTTTAAATTCCTTTATACCGCCTCCATTGTTGGTTACCTTCACCATAAAAGTGGCCATTCCGTTGTCGGTTGATGTTCCCTGTTCGGGAGCAATAATCTCAACCGTTGGGGGCGGAAAGGTTTCCAGGGTATGGAACAGGTTTTCGCGAAATGCTGTGGAGTCATTGAATACAGCATCGCGATAAAGATTCGGTCTGTAGAACTCGGTAAAAAACTGATCGATGGAATACAAGGTGGTTCCTTTAACAAAGGCTATCGACTTGAATGCACCCTCAGTAGCATCGAAATAGCCCTTAGGTGTTTTTACGAACCAGTCGTTGTTGCGAAGAAATACCATGGATACCAATTCTTTCTTTGTTTCGATGTTCCATATGCGAACCGTACCATCGCGACCACCTGTTAATACGTATTTAAGATCGGGTGTTATGTTTACATCGCCTACGCCACCTGTATGTCCGGTAAATTCAGCCAGAAGATGGAGGTTGTTTGCATCCCAAAGCTTTGCTTTATTGTCATTGCCGCCAGAAATAATGTATTTCCCGGATCTGTCGAAACATGCCGCATAGGTACCATCCTCGTGTGCGTTGATCTTTTTTATCTGAAGCCCTGAGTAGAAATCCCAAACCCGGATGGTATTGTCCATACCGGCCGTAATAAACTGATCGAGTGATGGGTGGTTCTGTATTGAAGTAACCAGGCCGGTATGGCCGGTAAATGTTTTAATTTCCTCGCCTGTATCTATTTCTATCAGTTTTAATTTGCGGTCGAGGCCAGCAGATATAATATACAGCCCGTTGGTTGAAAATTTTATCTGGTAAGCTGTTGATCCATTATGGGGTGTAAGTGTCCTTAGTCTTTTTGCAGTTTGAATATCCCATATTACAATATTACCTGCCCAGTCTGACGTAGCCAGCAGTTTATTATCGGGACTTATATCAACAGAGAAGATAGCAAGTGATGAATCCTTGTAATTGAACGTGTTAACTTTTGATCCGGTTTCTACATTCCAAACAATGGCTTTGCCGTCGATGCCTCCTGTAGCAAGATATTCGCCATTTTTGCTGAAACCGAGAGCGAGTACCATTTTGGTGTGTCCTGCAAGTATTTTATGGGTTTTACCAGTTTTAAAGTCTATGAGCCGGGCTTCGTTGCCTGTTTGTCCAACGGCGATATATTTTCCGTCGGGGCTGAGCTTGGTGTCTTTAATCATAGCCGCCCAATACATGTAACTGTATTCGAGAATACGGGCATCCATATCGTTCAAGAAACCTTTCAACTCGAGGACCTTTTCACCATCAGTTAAACTTCTTATTTCGGTGACCCTTTTTTCATTCCCAATAATCAAATATTTACTGTCTTCACTAAAACAAAGTGCTGTTGCCCTGGTATTGTTATCTTTGGTTTGGAAGATGAGTTTACCCGAAGCCAGGTCCCAGTATTCCACATAGCCATATTCAATAGCGGCTACGTATTTCCCATCGGGGCTTACGGCTATATCGTCAAAGGTTCCCCGCTTGTTGTGAAATCTTTTGATGAGCTTGCCGCTTTCGCGTTCAAATACTTTCAATGTATCGGAATAGGCTGAAAAGATAAGCTTCGCATCAGTGCTGAACTTAGTTAAAGGCGGGCATGAGGGGCAAGTGTTTTTTTCGAGCCTGTATTTTCCAAGTTCTTTGCCGGTTTTACTTTCCCATACAATGGCAGTGATGTTGTTTGCTCCTGCAAGGATGAATTTGCCGTCGGCACTGTAGGATACCGAACGGATATCTTCAAAAAAACAAATATTACCGCGGTATATTTCGAACGAATCTGTTTTGAGCTGGCTCAGTTTATTGCCCGTGTTCAAATCCCATATTTCCACGCCCGATTTTTTGCTTCCGGTAGCCAGCACAGGCTCCGATGGATGAAATGCGGCACAGGTATATTTTTCTGTCTCGGATTGTAGCTGGCGGACAATCTCGCCTGTTTCGATGTTCCAAAGGATTATTATACCGTTCGCATTTACCCCCAGTAATAGGTTGTTCTGTTTGCTAAAATCGATCGAGGTAATTTCGGAGTTGCTCCCTGTAAGGGTTCGTATTTCCTTACCGTCGGCAGCACGCCACAATTTAATGGTTTTATCGGCACTCCCTGTAGCAATTAATGTATTGGAAGAATTGCATGCAACTGCGGTTACAGAAGCGTAATGTCCTGTTTGCACAACCGTTTCAACCGTTTGGCCATGTGCATACATTGCCGCAAAGAGGAAGTATAGGCCTAATGTGGATTTGGTCAGTTTCGTCATGATAGTTTGCGGATAGGGCTAATAGTTAATCAGATAAAAATATATAATTTTTGGATTGATGGTAACAAAGGCTGTGATTTTGCTTTTTACAACTATCTGTATCATTGCCGGCAAAACCTTCGCTGAAACAACCCTTAATTCTTTGTAGTAATAGGATTCGGTCCTCGCCTGAAGGAATTAAAGTTCGCAAATTACAACACCGATCTCCGGTTTAAGTCCAGTATATCTACCTCCGCTTCTTCGAGCAGATCTTCCAATGCTTCCGCTCCGTTTTCTTCGGCATACTCGTATTCGGCTTCCGAAATGGGAACTGCCTGCAACCAGGTTACCACTTTATCTTCAAAATATAAGGTTTCGAGTTTATCGTCCCATAAAAAGGGAGGGATAAAGAGGATGTGTTTCATTTCCAGATTTTCGTGATACATGCCTACAACATCTGGGAAAATGGCACCCGGATAACATTCGTATCCCGAATTAATTATGTTGAATGCGCATGTACTTATTATATTTCCAAACTCTGCAAATTCCGAAACACAAGCACCAGCAATTTCTATGCGAAGCGGTTTATTTTCGATGGTTAATCCAATGTCATGGTTGCTTAATCCAATGGTAGCATAAGTTATCTCACCTTTGTCGGGTTTATTGTTCATTGTTACAATGTCGATTTCCGATTGTTGGTTATCGTCGTGATAACGATCAATTTTAGGACGTCCTCCGTTAATTTCCGATAACATTTGGGCAATTTCTTTCATTTGACTTGTGAGTTCCATAGTTCGCTTTGTTTCTTAAAGGATATATTCTTTTTGTTTTATTTTATTCAAGGTTCAACGAAATTTCTTTTCCATTATATCCCAGGTATTTTCCGGTACTAAAATCTACGTGTGCTTTTCCATCGCAACTTCCATGAAAGCTTAAAAACGAATTGCCTAAATCGATGAATGATGAGCCTGCTTTAAAGTTTTGGGAGAGTGCATTGCCACTTACCGGGTTTAGTATGCAGGACGAAAAGTCAACTTTGGTATCGATGAGTGCATGGTAAATAATTCCGCCCGATTCGCTGCGTGCTTCAATAATTTGGCCACCTCCATTGATGGTTATTTTGTCGTCCATAACATTTCCGGTGGTTCCTCCCTGATCTATATTGATGAACCAAACGTTTTGCTTAACTACAGCGAATGGGTCCGTTGGCTTGTCTTTGTTAAGCCTGTCCATTTCTTTATTAAAAACAATATTGGTGATATTACTCAGGTTGAGAATGGTGTCCGATCCATTGCCAACGATGATATCCTGGTCCGCAAATACAGCTATAATACCTTCCTCATTGCTGCGCTTGATTACTGGAATGGTATGTAAGCCGTAAAGCTTTATATCGCCTCCTACAATATTAATATTTGCCAGTAAAATGGATAATATTCCTCCATTGTTGTTCCATAATCCGGCAATTATAATGTCTCCCACATTTTTGTTGAAAGGAAGCGGATGACGCGCATCAATTTTTACATAAATAAGTCCTGTACTTTTGTTGAAAAGAACGTTTTCAGGGAGTGGATTTCCACTGTATGCTGCCTGGGCTACAGAAACACAATACCCTATGGCAGTAGCGGTCTTTAATCCTTGCTGTAGGGATTCTAGCTCTGGCTTCTGGTTATATTTTTCGATCTTTTTGCATGAAATAATTCCGGTAACTCCTATCGAAACGCACAGGATGATTAAAATTTTTCCGGCAAATGTTTTCATATTTGTGGCTGTTAGTCACCGATAAATGTAATATCTTTTTACAAATGAACAATCGTACTTGGAATTGACCTTAAATCCAGCGTTTCACTTTGCTTTTGTATTCGAGATATTGGTTCCCGAAGGCTTCGTGCATGAGCTTTTCTTCTTTTGGTATGAAAATGAGGTGAATAGAAATAATAAAACCGAAAGGCATTGTCATAGATAATAAATTAGCGAAACAAACCGCAATGCCGAGCAACAACAGAAACATCCCAATGTACATCGGATTGCGTGTTTTAGCATATAGTCCTTCGGTTACAATGCTCGATGAGGTTTTTATAGCCAGGTTGGTGTTGTGTTTTTTGAATAACTCACGGGCTTTTCCCATCATCATAAAGCCTGAGAAGCTAATTAGTAATCCTCCGAAATTAAAAGGAAAGGGAATGATCGTAAACCTTGGCATTTTAAAATAAAAAAGCACAATAAGAACAAGGCTTATCAGTACAAAAAGTGGGGGTACGAGGAACCGTTTCATTGGTCTGTTGGTTAAATCGACCGGAAATATACGTATTTCGGATAAATATTTCAGCAGGCCCTAAATAGGATGTCTACATTTCCAATTAGGGCCTGCGGTGTATATTGATTAATTCTCAAGATCCGCCTGCGAACTTTGTTTTGTTTCGAGGATACGTTTAAGGTTCTGTAAATTCTTAGTTTGCGTTTCTTTAATCATCTTTCTTCCGAATACAAAGGAAAGCAGGTTCATGGGGTATGGTGATGAAGTTTGAAATTCAGCAGTAACCTGCGTTTGGTTTCTCGCTATTGGTTTAAAACTATTCGTTACATAAGCAGTGCCTTCCATGGGACGCTTAAAACGCAAGGCCAGATTTATTTTTTCGGGCGAAAGCATGGTTATTTCCTGTTCGCCTTCTCCTACGTTACTGATTTTACTGTTCCATTGCTGAATAGCGCCAACTGAGCCATCGGTCCCTTTAACCTGAAGACTCAATTCCGGATCTTCCATAATCCACATATTGTAGTTTTTTTGGTTATTGAGCATCCTCATATAGTTATATACTTCATCTTTAGGTTTATTTATCGTTTCACTTACACTAATAGTGTAAGATTTTGGAATAAACAATGCTGCGATACAAGGGAGCACAACAATTACCAATACGATAAAACCAATTTTCTTAAGTGTTTTCATTTTTCGGGATTTAAGGAATTAATCTTCTTCGCAAATCATTTTTAGTTTCTTCAGCGCCTTTGGCCATGTTTCTTCGAAATAGGCCATGTATTCCTCGTTTGCATCTGTATCCACTACAAAACGTGTTCCGCCAATTTCTTCGGTAAAGGTGTAGTTTTCTAATGCACCGGCCCAGGTATCAACTTCAGGACCTGAGGTCAACTCAATGCCATTGTTGATGACTCCCAGGTGTTCTATGCTTACAAATTGATTGGGAATGTTTTCTTTTATCCGACTTATCATACCTCCCAGATTACCCTCGCTGTCTGTTCCAAGGAATAATATTCTGGATCCCTTTTGCCATGAACCTTCGTAATAGGAGTTAGGGTTAAATTCGGCAGTCCATTTTTTCCAGTTTTTATCGTCGAACATCGTCTTATACACTATTTCCGGAGAAGCATCAATCACGATTTCGAACTGTAGTTTCTTGTATTTCGGCGGATTTTCGACATACCTTTTGAAATTGTCGAGAATAGCCTGCCAGCCTTGTTGCTGCATCTCTGCGGTATGTGTTGTTTCGGGTTCAAATACTTCATTAACAAAGGTCTTGTTATTTCTTTGTTCGAAGGAGAGGAGTACTTTGCGTCCATCGTCCATTGTGTATTCGATGGTTTTTTTTGGTTCAACCTTAGTGTAGGTACCTGTAAAGTCGAAGCCCATACTTCCATCTTTGGCTTCCATCCTGCTCAGAAATCGTCCGCCTTTGCGCAAATCGTTTTCAGCTCTGGGAGTGTGCCAGTCATCCGATGCATTGTTCCAGTGAACAATATGTTGAGGTTCTGTCCAGCATTCCCAAACTTTGTCAATGTTGGAATTAATCGTAGTTTGTATTGCTATTGCCGTTTTTTCAAGAGTTGTCATGGTTATTTGATTTAAGGTTAAGAATTACGGATCCGTTTATGCAAATTTAGACTGAATAAAAGAATCGCAGGTGTACAAAAATGACAATTGAAGGGTCGTTTGTGACATAGTAAAGGCCTTCTTTAATTCAGTATTACTGAATAACAAACGCATGCTGGGATTGTTGGGTGTGAAATACACGAAAATGCATTACACAGTATGTGATTAAAGCAATTAAGGCTGGGAGGCTTATGTTCTACATCTTCTTAAATGGAAGCTTTAAGTATTTGCATTACCGAGTCTGCATCGGCTCCCATCAGGTTGTATTCCATTTCCATTATGGGGCTGTCTGAATTGACGCCGAAAGGGAGCGATATTTCAATATAACGATTGGGATGTTTATTGCTTCCAATGAATACGGGCTCTTTAAACAGATTTTTTTTACCGTTTACCTGTATATTCTTCAGAATTATCGGGAAATTGCTGAATTTCCTGATTTCAAGTTTTATATTGCCCATCGTATCTTTCTTGTAATATGCAGCAAGGGGGCGTATAGGGCTTAATTTTTTCTGAATAATTACCTGGTTTACATATAAATCGCTTTTCTTAAATTTGTATAACGGATAATTTTTGTAAAGAATACTCAAATTTTCTTCAAGTGGTTTCTCTATTTCTTTAAAGAAGATATCGAGGTATTTGTGTTCCGACATACGCGCAAGATTTTTGTAGTATTTACGAAGGAATACTGAGTCCTGAAACAATCGTTCATGAAACCAGTAGTTCAATGGATTATTCGGGAAAGTTGGATCGTTTACCAGATCTATGGCTATCAACGTATTATCGCTAAAATAATCATTCCATTCCCGACCTATTGGTTCTACAAGTCCAGTTCTGGGGTTGAAATAAAAATGTATATTATTGAAATAGAATTGGTGATAGCCTCTCACTAAGTCGGTAATTGCATATGCTCTGGCAAACTTTTCCACGTCCAGAAAGTTATTCAATGCGAGCTTATTATCAACAAATGCATCATACTTTTGAAAAAGCACACTTAAATAATTTCGCAGTGTATCCGATGCCATAATACTTTTCCGGTTAAATACTTTCAATTCAAAGGCGTCACCTTCAAATTTAAAGAGAATACCTTCCGGTAAGTTGTTATTCTGGAAGATGGTATTGTCAAAGTATTCTTCAATCTGGTAGATACCTTTCTTTTTGCCGTCAATAACAACATTCACATAATTCGTTCTTAAATGGATCAGGTTTTCTCTTTCTTCCAGTTTATGGCAAATCCATTCTGTCATGAAACTCCGTGCCTCCGGGCTTTGTAGCGAAAACTCATTGAGCGCCATCAGGTTTTCGTTGCCTTTGATGTTTATCCGAAACGAAATTTTATCGGAGTTGAAATGATCTGACCAGTCACCTTTAAGGCGGGCTGATGCTTTATAAGCCTTATCTTTATACTTGATTTTAACTGGTACCTCCTGTCGGTGGTCTTTTAACAGAATGCCTCTGGACATGGCAATTTCTCTGTCGTTCATTAATTTTGTGTAATTCTTGCTTTTAAATTCCAGCTCAATCGTTTCCGGATTACTGAAGGCGCCTAATACAAAGTCTTTCGGAATATCGGTGTTTTTCGAAATCACCTTAGAAAAGAACCTTTTGATATTCCCAACAGCGTTTTTTTCTTTTGCGTAGTACCCAACTGTCATCAAACTTAGCACAAAAACCAAACGCACTCCTACAATCACCCACCTAGACCGTCGTACCATATACACTGCGTATTAAAGTTATCAACTTCTACTTTAAATATTCAGAAGGCTGTACATAGGCTTTGTAGTCATAGAGTGGACTACATATTATGACACCACAAATTTCGTCATTATAAATTAATTCTGGTATAAGGAATAGGTCCTATTTTATCAATGCTTCTTTTAAAGCGATTTAGGTTTAGAAATGAATGATAAAAGCAGGTATATGCTAGCAATAATTCTTAACAGTAAACCCGCTTCCAGCCTAACTTACATATTAAACTGAATACCGCGAATATACTTGTAAATTAACATGTTTCCACCGGCCGACATGAGTGCCAACAGGCATACCAACCAGTTTGGGAAAAACGATGCTAAATAAACAAAGCCAATGAGAACGCCCATAATAATGGTTCCCATCATAATCTTCAGGAAATTTGACCCTTTTTGCTGCATTTCGCGAGGCTGGCTAAACGGAAGTGCAGTTTTCTGAATAACCACAGAAATAAGCGTTGTTGAAATAATCAGTATGGCACCCAATATCATTAATGGAAGGATGTGGAATCCCCATATGATAGTTGCTGCCGATATGAGAAGAACGTAAATGGGCACAAAGTATTTGATGAGTACCGCTTTAATTGCTCCACTTAGGATATGTCCAGGCGATGCAATGGGTAAAGCTTTGTATACCCAGCTAGCTTCAGGGGTATCGGTATATCGAACCTGGTCAACACAGTTGGCCGCAAAGAAGCCAAAGAATATAAACATAAGATAACGCGAAGAGTCCGCCAGTTGCGCGTACCATTGCGACAGGTTATTGAAATCGGGTTTCAATAGTACTATAGCCATTACAATCATAAACCCATAAGCCGGATAAACGGCCTGCTTGAACTTTCGGTCGCGTTTGGTCATTGCCAATGCCAGGTTCCATCCGGTTTTCTCATGAGCCGATGTGCAAAAGAAACGGTGAAATCCTGTTGCGGGCTTTGCACTGGTGTTGCTCTTTTTCGTGGTAGTTGTGGTTTCTCCAGTTTGCGAAAGAATATTCGCGAATCCACCCGAAAGGAAACGTACCAGCAGCAAACCGCCAACGGCTGTGAAGATGAATGCTGGAATTGTAAGCATAACTATCTGAAAAGACAGGCCGTTGGGAATACTAAGTTTAACCCATGCTGAAAGCCATGCCGGTGGCACCAGATAGGTATAGGGCTTAATTTGCATGGTGAAATTGGATATGCCGTCAATATCCATCATACGTGGAATCAATTGATATCCTCCCATGATGATAATGGCCAGAAATATCTGAACATACGTGATTATATCCTTGAATCGCTCGCCACTTACAAACTTGGAGATGAGAATGTAAAAAAGACTGGTAAACAAGATTGAAATCCAGGTACACTGTAGTACGCCTATCAAATAGAAAATTGCAGCAAGTATTCCGAATTTAAAGATAGTAACAATGGTGGATATAGCGGCCAGTGCCAAACCGATGAACATGAGATAAAACTGGATGTGCAACAACCGCGAGAGGAGCAGGGTCCTGTTACTTATTGGTCGCACAAGAATAATGTGATTGTCGCGCTGATCGAACAATACGCTGGTGAATTCGCTAATTAGCGTGGTGCAAAGCATCACCATGATAATGGCGAAGGCAATCGTAAAATTCAGTAATATGTCGTGTATGGCGAAGAATC
>DATALJ010000265.1:0-4676 GCA_036261135.1 Bacteroidales bacterium | reverse complement strand
ATTCGCTGAATTCCTCTAAGCTTATCTTGTTGTAATCCGTAGTATTCATCAAAAATAGTGAGGTATTCTTTAACGAGGTCTTCATTTAACAGACGCAACAGGAAATTTTCTACAACAGTCCGCCGGTCGTTTCTATTGCTTTGCGGCCGTGCGATGATGGCGAATAATTGCATGAGGGCTTTTAGAATCTGCTCACTCATAATTTGCGGTTATAGTTGTAAGTATGAAATTTTAATTTGAACCTGTTGTTCTTTTATATTTTTGTTACGGGCGCGCAGTTCAATAATGCTGCTGCTAATCGATTGAAAACAAAAGTGCCAAAATTTTATATAATTCTTATCAGAATTGGTGAAATATTTTTTGCCATCGGGCGAAAAAAGTTTCATTTCAATGTCGTACGCAGGGTTTTCCGTTATTATTTCTACCTTATAGGTTAGTTGAGGGTAAAAGATTGTGTTAATTTTTATAGGTGTATTTTCTTTTAAGTAAAAAGTAAGATCCTGCCCACTCGAAATAAAGGCATTGTTATTACCTGAAGGAATTGCTTTGCTGGTGTATATTTGACCGGATACCGATGAAACAATACACATGATCAGACAGAATATTAATATGTTATAGCGTATTTGTATCATTTAGTTTTCAGTTTTATTTCGGAATGCGGATACCATTTTATGCAATCTTTCCAGCTTCGATCCGGTAAGAATGTATTTTGCATCGTTGTTTATTATCGTGAATTTGAGGATTGTATCCGTTTTTATTGAATTGGTTCGGTTTTCTTTGTCGATGACCTCAAATTCGTAAGAGATTTTAATTAGCCCATCTACCAAATTTGTGTATTCCGGCGACTTCTTGTAGAATGGAGATAGTATTTTAATCAGATTGCCTAACAATTCTCCCTGATAGAGGAGGGTTTGAAATAAACGCTCGTCCTTTGTGCTTTCATATAGGGATGTAATGTAGAAGAAGCTTTCGATCCATCCTCCTGCTATGATGAGGGCGTTCAAATCCCTGCGCTCATTGCTTTCGAGTAAATTGCTGCTTTGGCGGTAAAGCTCAGCCAGATAATAAGTAATAGAGTCATTGTCTCCAAAGTTGTCCATCAATTTATCTGCTAATTTGTTATCGATCAGAGGATAAATTTCCATGTCGATGAGCGTGCGCTTAATACTATGAAAATATTTGTTAGCCAGTTCCTTTTGGCGATACAGATTTAGATAGCTGATATTTGCGCCCCAAATTCCCAGTGCTAACGACTTTTTGAAGGTGGTGTTGTATTCCGATTCCTTATCTGTTGGAGCCAGCAGGTTTGGATTAAATTCGAGGTTGCAGATCCTGATAAGTTCGGAAGTTTGCTGCGGCGATGGAATCGTAAATGCACAGTCCGCATATTTCAAGTGAACGGAAATACTATCAAAGTCAACAAACAACTTGGGTTCATTACTATTTTTGCCATGTAAGTTGCATGCCGTAACAAATACAGCGAACGATAGCCAAAGAATAACAGATAATTTGCTCAAGTTCATTGTTAAAGGCCTATGTTTCCGGTTTCAGGTAAGGCTTTATACGAAATCATTTCTTTTAAGTTCCCTCTTTTCTGGGGTAAATTAAACAAATAATAGATGAATGTCAGCCATACATTGCTTTGTATAATTAACTCAGTAAAGCAAATTTTGTTTTACATTTATATAGAGAATAGCTACTGTTTGTAATATTACAGCTGCCATAATTTCAGGTATTTACTATAAAATTGAGACAAAATGACTTATTTTATAAATTGGCAATGGTTTTGATTATTACATGAATGTTTAGAAGGAATAAGATATGAACTTAAACAATTTTACCATTAAATCGCAAAGCGTAGTGCAGAAAGCATTAACGCTTGCACAAACCAATCAACAGCAAGCTGTGGAAACAGGTCACTTATTGAAGGCCCTGCTTACCGAAGCCGATGATGTTATTGGGTTTTTGCTGAAAAAATTAAATATAAACACGTCGAACCTTGTAAAGGTGCTGGACAGGATAATTGAAAGTTATCCCAAGGTTACAGGAGGTGAAACTTACCTATCGTCTGCAACAAACACAGCGTTGCAGAAAGCGATATCACTATCGTCTGATTATGGCGATGACTTTGTTTCGGTAGAGCATATTTTGCAAGGCATTCTGTTTGCCAACGATAGTGTTTCGCAATTGTTGAAGGATAGCGGAGTCTCAGATTCCGATTTGCGTAAAGCTATTACTGAATTACGTAAAGGATCAAAAGTAACCAGCCAAACCAGCGATGAAACATATAATTCGCTAAGTCGATACGCTATAAACCTTAACGAAATGGCTCGTACCGGAAAACTAGATCCGGTAATAGGCCGTGATGAGGAGATTCGCAGGCTGTTGCAAATACTGTCGCGGCGTACCAAGAACAATCCCATATTAATTGGCGAACCAGGAGTGGGTAAAACGGCTATTGCCGAAGGGCTGGCTTACCGTATTATTAAAGGCGATGTACCGGAAAACCTAACTTCTAAACAGGTATTTTCGCTGGATATGGGTGCGTTAATTGCCGGAGCCAAGTACAAAGGCGAATTTGAGGAACGTTTGAAAGCGGTAGTTAAGGAGGTTGTTGAGTCAGAAGGTGAAATCATATTGTTCATCGATGAAATTCATACACTTGTGGGTGCCGGAAAGGGTGAAGGCGCAATGGATGCTGCCAATATCCTTAAACCGGCTCTTGCTCGTGGCGAATTACGGGCTATTGGGGCAACAACGCTCAACGAATACCAGAAATACTTTGAGAAAGATAAAGCATTAGAACGTCGTTTCCAGGTGGTGATGGTTGAAGAACCGGATATACTGAGCGCAATCTCGATTCTCCGTGGGTTAAAGGAACGGTATGAGAACCATCATAAGGTGCGGATTAAAGACGATGCCATTATCGCTGCCGTGGAGTTCTCGCATCGCTACATAACCGATCGGTTCCTGCCCGACAAGGCGATTGATCTGATTGATGAAGCTGCTTCCAAGCTTCGTCTGGAAATGAATTCAGTGCCCGAGGAAATTGACGAAATTGAACGCCGCATAAAACAACTGGAAATTGAACGTGAAGCAATAAAGCGTGAGGGTGACGCCGCAAAAGTGCAGGACCTGTCTCGCGAAATAGCCGATCTTTCTGAAGAACGCAATAAGTTTCGTGCCAAATGGCAGGTGGAACGTGATATCATTGAAAAGATTCAGAAGAACAAGACAGCTATTGAGAACTATAAGTTCGAAGCCGACCAGGCCGAGCGAAATGGCGATTATGGAAAAGTCGCCGAACTTCGCTATGGCAAAATCCGGGAGGCTGAAAAGAATATCGAAGACCTCCAGGTGGAGTTTAAAAGTAGCCAGAGCGATACAGCACTTATCAAGGAGGAAGTGGATTCGAATGACATAGCTGAAGTTGTGTCGCGCTGGACTGGCATTCCTGTAACACGTATGCTCCAGAGCGAGCGCGAAAAGCTGCTTATGCTCGAAGATGTATTGCATAAACGTGTTGTAGGCCAGGAGGAAGCTATTCAGGTGGTGGCCGACGCGGTACGACGCAACAGAGCCGGTCTTTCCGACGCTCGTCGTCCAATTGGTTCTTTTATTTTCCTCGGAACAACAGGGGTTGGAAAAACCGAATTAGCCCGCGCCTTGGCAGAGTTCCTTTTTAACGACGAAAACTTGATGACCCGCATAGATATGTCGGAATATCAGGAACGGCATTCTGTATCGCGTCTTATTGGGGCGCCTCCGGGGTATGTTGGTTACGAAGAAGGCGGGCAGCTTACCGAAGCAGTGCGTCATAAACCATACTCTGTGATATTGCTCGATGAGATAGAAAAGGCGCATCCGGATGTATTCAATATCCTGCTACAGGTGTTGGAAGATGGTCGATTAACCGATAACAAGGGACGTACGGTTAATTTTAAGAACACCATTATTATCATGACCTCCAATATCGGATCGCACATTATCCAGGAAGGCATGGGTAAAATGACCGATAAAAACAAGGAAGTCGTTCAGGAGCAAGTGCGTAACGATGTGATGACGCTGATGAAGCAAATGCTTCGACCGGAATTTCTGAACAGGGTAGATGAGATTGTAATGTTCCTGCCTTTAACAAAGGGACAGATTAAGGGAATTGTAAGCATTCAGTTCGAAAACGTTCGTAAAATGCTGAAAGCATCGAATATTGAGGCTGAGCTTACCGAAGCTGCCGTGGAATGGATTGTCGAACAGGGTTACGATCCTCAATTTGGGGCACGTCCTGTAAAGCGCGTACTTCAAAAGTATATACTGAATGAATTGTCGAAGAGAATCCTTGCAGGCACCATAAATGCCGAAAAAACGATTATAATTGATCGGGAAGGAGATGAACTGGTGTTCAGGAACTAAAATGTGTTTATTACTCTGCCAGGTTTATACCCTGGTAGAGTTTGCAAAAGAATAACTAAACAACAAAGCCCGTTAATTCGGGCTTTGTTGTTTAGTTATTAAAACTACGTAAACAATCGTCCAAATTACTATAAATCTCGAAAACATTGTGTAACTGAAGTAATTTGAAGAGCTCCATTACTTCCGCATTGATATTGCAAATTTTAAATTGACCATAGTTAATATTGGCCGTTTTCATTACCGAGAGGAATACCCCGAATCCGTAT
>DATALJ010000256.1:0-18673 GCA_036261135.1 Bacteroidales bacterium | reverse complement strand
TGAACGGGTTCCGGCCTTCGCCGAAATAATGATGTGCTTTTAGCTTATTGAATAATCACCTTTTCTTTGGCAGCAACATCGTTTACCTTCAAAATATACATTCCTTTCGGCATGCTGGTAACATCAATCTGATGTGCTCCCGATTGGAAGGCTTCGGCAGCTACCATTTCTTCATATACTACCTTGCCACTTATCGAATACAATACAATGTGCAATGGCTTGTTACTTTGGGCATTGTTGTATTCAATCTTAATATAATCGGTAGCCGGTATCGGGAATATCTTTAATGAGGCACCATCGGCCATCGAGATGCTTGTTGCATCGGAGATGGTAAGAACCTGGCTTGTAACAGGTGCACAATTGTTGGCGTCGGTTATGCTAATCGTATAGGTATCGGGACCCAGATCGGCAAAACTGCCGTTATCCTGCTGAATGCTTCCTTTGTCGAGTGTAAACGAAAGTGGCGACGATCCTCCGGTGGCTACAATGTTTATCGATCCGTTCCATGGGCTCTTTTGCGTTGCATTCAACGAAATGGCCGAAACAATGCTAATGGCCTCCGGTTGCGTTATGGCTACGGTTTGTGTCAGCGCAAATTCGCAGGTTATCGCATTTTTATCCCTTAGTTTGAAGCTATAGTTACCGGCAGCCAGGTCAGTATAAACGGTTTTGCTTGTCCATTCTCCATTGTTAACAGATAATTCGTATTCTCCCGAGCCACCTGCAGGCAATAAGGTGATCGCACCAGTTGATAAGCCATTACACAACGGGTTTACGTGAGCATTCACATCTTCGGAGAGACCCAATGCGGTGGGTTGTGTAATGGTATATGTTCCATTGGTTGTACAGTTGTTGGCATCGGTTACCGTTACATTGAATGTACCAGCCGGCAGGTTCGAAGCGGTTGCCGATGTTCCTGCGCCCTGATCCCAGCTATAGTTATACTGCGGTGTACCACCGGTAACATTTAATGCGATAGATCCATTGCTTACGCCGTAGCACGAAACATTGGCCTGGTTTACAGAGGTTATACTGAGAACTGCAGGTTCTATAATGTTTCCGGTAGCGGTTTTTGTACACAGTTTCCCATCGGTTACTGTTACGGTGTAAGAACCAGGTAAAAGATCGGATATGGATGCCGTTGTTGCTCCTGTATTCCAGTTGTATGTAAATCCTTCGTGTCCGCCTGTAATCACTGGTTGTAGCATGCCATCGCCGCTTCCGTTACAACTTACATTTGTAGAATTGAACGTAATGGTCATGGGTGCTTCGTAATCAACAATGTAGTTGTTTGAGACCTTACAATTATTGTCATCGGTAACCGTTACCGAGTAATTGTTAGCCGAAAGTAAGGTGGCATTTTGCGAGATTAAGCCATTGCTCCATTGGAAGGTATAATTTCCGGCCCCGCCCTGAATATTCGACAAGGTAATGGAACCGTCGTATTTGGCATCTTCGCAGGTTACGCCTTTAATGGTACCTGTGTAAGAAACGAGGGCAGGGTTGGATATAACCTGAGATGTAGATGCTTTACAATTGTTGGCATCGGTTACGGTAACAGCATATGTTCCTTCCGAAAGATTAATCTGCGTTTCGTCGCCACCATCATAAGGTTGAGCTTCTTTGGTCCAGTTGAATACGTAAGGCATGGTACCTCCCGAAGGATTGGCATCCAACACCCCGTTGTTGGCATTGTAGCAGGTAATATTCGCCCGGGAAACAGATATTGCAAGTGCAGCTTCAGGCTCTGAAATGGTAACATTTACAATGGATGAGTGTGAGCTGCCATCGCTTACTGTTACAGAATAGTTGCCGGCACTCAGGTTGGTTACCGTTGCAGTATTTCCTACGTTTGGCGACCATGTGTATGAGGGTGTACCTGTAACATTTTCGGTTAAAATGGTGATGTTACCCGTGCTTTCTCCTTTGCAAAGTACATTTTGTTTGGATCCCAAATAGGCATTGAGTACATGCGAATCGGCAACAAAAACAGTAGTATCGTTACGACACGATTTCGAGTCGGTTACTACAACCGTGTAATTACCAGCAGCAGTAAGGTCGCTTATATCTTCGGTTGAAGCGGTATAACCAGGCCCAACCCATGCATAGGCATAAGCAGGCGTACCACCTTGTACCGACAGGTTAACCGATCCATGGGCCCCATTGATCCGTGTTACTGTTGTTCCTTTAAAGTTGATTTTTTCGGGCTCCGTAAGTACGATATTATTAAGGGTGGCAATACAGCCATTTTTATCGGAAACCTGCACGGAGTAGGACCCTTTGGTAAGTGTGGTCTGATCCTGAACAATCGCATTAATGCCTGAACCACCATCAGTTGTCCATGCATAGGTATAAGGGGTGCTTCCGCCGGTAACCGCAATATCGATCACCCCGTTGTTTCCGCCATAGCAGGAAACATTGAACGAGGATACTTTAGAAACGGTTAAAGGCGTAGGATCGGCAAAATCAACAGAATCCACAACGGTATAATTTACCGCATCGGTAGCGGTTACATAATATCTGCCCGGGCTGAGTGATGTAGCTGCCTCGGTAGTTGAAATAATTGCTGCATTGCCCTTTTTTGACCATTTATAAGATACGGGTTGCACCATGGCCCCTTTGGCGAATGCATTGGCTATACCATTGTTGCTGCCTACGCAGGTAATATTGTTTTTAACAATGGATATACTGGCTTTGTTGTATTTGGCAATGAAAACATCACGCGTAGCTGGCGTTGGGTTTGTTAAATAACTGGTTGGTGAGAAATAAGTGGTTGGCGAGTTACCTTGCCCGATGAAAAAGTAATTTCCTGTTTTATCGATAACGCAGGTTTGAAACAGGTCGGTTCCGCTACCACCAGCCGTAACGGCATATAATGGATTATCATTGGCATCGTGTACTACGCCAAAAGCATCTGTACCCCCCTTTGGGGTAATGGTTTGCTGGCCAAAGGTCATGGGTCCGCTGTACTGGCCGGCCATAACGATGTATCCATTAAAGGTATTAAGTCGGGTTAAGCGGTCATCGCCTGCACTACCAGCAACGTCGAACCATACTAAATTACCGTTCGTTTTGTATTTTGCGAAAAATATGTCATTGCT
The DNA here is from genome assembly GCA_036261135.1 of Bacteroidales bacterium. GTDB lineage: Bacteria > Bacteroidota > Bacteroidia > Bacteroidales > JAAUTT01 > JAAUTT01. Next base: position 15,572 of record DATALJ010000256.1, on the reverse strand, counting down.
TCCTTTGTTGGGTACACTGCGTTTGGATTGCAAGGTTGCTGTTGAATCCACCTTTAAATCGGTACTTGCGTAGTATCCGCTAATATAGATTTGACCTTGTTGATCGCAGGTAACATATACACTATAGTCAGCAGCACTTCCTTTAATACTTCTTACCCATTCCCCATTTCCGTTGAAGTCTGTTTTGTAGAGGAACATATCTTCTGAACCAGCTTCACTGGTTAAAGTTTTTACATCAAGGTTTAGCGCGTTTTTATTAGTCCCCGCAATATAATAGCCATTATTATCAACATCAAGAGAGAAAAGTTTATTATTACCATCATTTCCTGTAAAATGCTTAACCCAATTTATTTCTAAATTACTGGAATTAAGTTGCGCAATAAAATAATTTTGAATGCCATTATTTATATAGGAACTGGTAGAATTAAAATAGGTTGGGTATGTATCGCCTTGAGAAAACCCTAGAATAACCAAGTTCCCATCTTTATCTACTTTTATATCCTGAGGTCTTTCATGTTTAGGGCCATAAGCAATATTCTTTGCACCAGTTACTATACCGCTTGAGGTATTAATACTTATTAAGAAGGCATCATAAGTCCCAGAAGCATCAGAATTTGCTAGGGTAAATCCATCTCCGCAAGTTAACGAGGTTCCTTTATACCCACCAACAATATATAGTAAGTTATTATCTAGTGATAAAGTAATTGCATCTATATAGTCATCGAGATTTGCACAACCAATTTGTTTAAACCAAATCAAGTTACCATCTGAATCATATTTGGAAACATAGGCATCAAGATAACTACCTCCATATGTAGTATATGGAGTTCCATTTGCATCAATAGTTCCGGAAAAATTACCAACTATATAGAGATTATTATGGTCATCCATTATGGATTTCGTAACTTTATTATCTCCTGTTCCACCAAATACTTTCGACCAAATTAATTTTTGGCTCGACACGGTTGTTGAGGTTAATAACAATACTAGAAATATATAGTTTTTCATAATTTTTATTGTTATAATTCATGAACCCATAAACATATCATCATCCCCTCCTTGTTCTCCTTCTTTTGTATCATGGATTTTAAGCATTATTAATAATGGCTTGTTCCATTTCTTTTTTCCAATAATTTGTGCTTGAGAAAAGAACTTGTTCTTAGTATTCATGGCTATAAATTTTGTTTAAAATCAAAATAGAAGAGAATGTCCTTATTAAATGTTGATGAGAAGCCAGTTCTTTTGTTCCAGAACTTTTTATTTTAGGGATATTAATTATTCTTTTTAATATTCCGTTATTCAAGTAGTTATCTAGAATATTTTGAACCGAACTATAGTTTAGTCTAGTGCTAATATCACTTGCCTGCAATCCTTTCTTTCTTTCTTCCAGAACTTTAATGGGGAATATGTGTTTTAATCCTTTTCTTACTAAAATTCTGTTATATTGATTATTAGCATATATATATTGAGGTATACTACAAGAGTAATCCAGTAACCTCTTGTCAGCGGTAGAATCAAGTGAATTTATTCCGAACCAAATGTTTTTTCGAAAATGAAGGCTATAGGCATTTTTAAAACAGGAAGAAATTAAATTCATTTGAGCTGTTTTAAAAGGAGCAACTCTTGTAAAACTTGGATCATGTCCGGCTTCTTTCATTTTATTTAACAAATTGAGTTCTTTGGCAAACGAAAGATTGATATCCGAATACTTCAGAAATGGATATTTGTGAAATACGGACTGTATAATGGCTTCTCTATTATTTCTCACAAAAAGACCTAGACGGTGTTTGTAATATTGGTACCCTTTATTGTTATATAAAGCAATTTTGTTGCTTGGCCAGCTTATTACCCCATTGCCTCCCTGTCCTGTGAGCAAAACATCAACATTACTTTCTTTTGCCTTGTCGTTGATGGCTTGTATCCAATAAAGATTGCTTGCAGCATGTATGGGTTCGTCAAATATTTCAACACCTAGATTAACGGCCTCAATCGGATCATACCCTTCCGCATTTACCAAAAAATGCCGAATATTGGGATACATCTTAGCCATTTCTCCTGCCAATTCACCTTCATCGCCATTGCGGTGTTTGGGTACTGTGTAATCCTTATAAAGAGGTACGGAGGTAAAGGCGTAGAGCTCCTTGTTTTGTTTGGCGAGTTCTATGGCCGCTATGGCCGCAATGGAGGTAGAATCTAAACCTCCACTTAACATAATGCCCACATTTTTGGTAGTACGCAGCCGTGCTTTTACCGCATTGGTAAAGAGTTCCAGAAAGCGGTCGTAGTAATCCTGTTCGTTGGGGAGGATCAAATCGTCCTGTTCCACCAGTTCCCAGAATTTTATTTTTTGTACCGAACGGTTTTCAATTTTCAGGTAATGCCCTGGTAACAGGTTGTATATGCCTTCGTAGCAGGTGTCCTCGCCATTGCCAGGCCATGCCGTCAATATTTGGGCTATGCGTAATTCGTTAATGGTTTTAGGTATGATACTGAGCGCCAGTAATGCTTTGGGAGATGAAGAAAATACAAGCAGTTCGGACAATTGTGTATAGTACAATGCCGTTATTCCGCAATGGTCGCGGGCAAGGATAAGCTTGTTTTCCAATTGATGATAGGCCAGGAACGACCAATCGCCCAGCAGATGGTCGCAGGCATTTTCGCCCCATTTAAGGTACGCATTAAACATCAGCGCGCCATCGGTAATGGTAGCCCGCTGTTCGTAAGGAATATTCAGTATGGAATTGAGTTCGTCCCGGTTATCGATGCGGCACGATGCCATAAAGATGATGTTCTTTGTAGCATCGAACAGAGGGTATTGTTCATTAAAGGATTCGGGGGTATCGAAACGCATCAGACAGCCGAGGGCAACGGTTGGGCTTTTCCATTCAAAGGATTTATCGGGGTTATAAAAGTTTAATGCATTCCGCATGGTACCAAAAACGCCTGGTTCCACCGGTTTACCACTTAAACTCATATATCCGTAAATTATTCCCATCTTCTTTATTGCTTCACCAAAGCCTTATTTAGAATGTTTATATATTTCGTTATGTTATTCCGATAAATCAATCAATCTAACATCTACATCTATTTACGTTTAAAGGCGAAAAAGGTGACCAAAGTTACTTGTTTTTTTGATTTACATCACTTAATAATTGACGAAAATCAATGGCAAAAATGTAACCCAAAACGGAATGCCTTGATATTGTTGGGATATAAAAGAATGGATTGTTTATAAGATTTTTAGAAAAGACATAAAAGCCAATGGGAGAAAAAGCAGCACATACTCACCACGTTATCGTGCAAAGAAAGAGCATACCATGGTTAGGAACCAGGTTGCTTACCGAGAGGGTCATTAATTGCCTAATTAGGAGATATTTGTATGCCTCCTGTCTGTTATTTTTATGTGCAACCTCTACAAGGTTGCGGCTTTTGTTAATCATTTTATTCTACAATTATGTATCCTCTACGAGGATGTTTTTTGCAACTTCGTAGATGTTGCAAAATTGTAGCAATTAAAAAGTAAGGATCCTCACAACAACCTTGTAGAGGTTGCACTATTAACAGGAGTTTGGGCATTTACAGATATTTTTACGGACAACAATGATTTAGAAAATCAAACAGTAATAAGCTTAACGATTAGCCTTATATAAAAACCTTAATTTTCTTTTAACCCTTAGTAGCACCAAGGATACATGAACTATCCAAATCTTATTACAGTATTTTTCAAGGGATCGCTTCTGACAATAAGGGAATAAGGTTATTTTACTCCTATATTCTTACTACTAAGGTTTACGTAAAAATTAAGGTTTTAAATGCGTTTGCCCTGCATCTGGAATGGTATTCATTTGTATTCACTACATTATTGTGAATAGCATTTAACTCCTGCCGGAGTTTGGAATGGTTACTCTTGTCTCAATAGCTTCGCGCTTCAACGCTTCAAAATCAATTTTTTTCTCCATAACCTCGCTAACAGGTTATGGAACTTAAAGCTGGAACGGTTTTTCTTTTATAATTCGCCCTCTTTTTCAATCGATTAAAATAACGACCGCGTGTTTACCAAATGCGCCTGATATTTATGTTGGGGTCACTTTATATGTTTACTAGCATAGGGCAGTAATGTAAAAAATATTTCACAAAACGGTGATAATAAGGATATAATATTTATTTTAGCAAAACAGGTAACCCGCGGGCTGGTCATCGAATAAATTTTGCGGTTTAGTAAATGAGGCCTGCGGGCCCTGCATTGTTTAATTAAATATTTTATCCCTATGCCATTACGTTATGGTTTAGTCGAAAATCACCTCACTTCCGATCCTGGTGATTACATGGCCATTGTCCAGGACAATGAGACCTTCACCGAAGAACAAATTGTAGAACGCATGATTAGTCGCGGTTCTACAGTAACCAAAGCCGAAGCACTCGGTGTCCTCGAAGAGTTCGGCTTAGCGCTCGAGGATATTCTTAAAGGAGGAAACAATGTGAACACCAAGTTGTTCGCAATTTACCCCAGTATTTCAGGTGTGTTTGCCAGTTCAACCGATTCGTTCGATGCATCGCGTCACGCTATTCGAATGAATGTATCTGTTGGAAGCCGTTTTAACAAGACCGCCAGCAGTATTCAGGTGCAGAAGGTTGAAACCGTATCACCTATGCCCGTGTTACAGAAGTTTACCGATTTAAAAAACAAAACGGTAAACGAATCCTTTACTCCGGGACAAATTGCATCTATTACAGGATTACTTTTGAAGTTCAACGAGAACGATCCGCAGCAGGGAATATTTTTTATTTCTGCGGATAATTCGGAAACAAAAGTAACGAATATTACCAAAAACAAGCCATCCGAGTTGCTGTTTTTTGTACCCGAAACCCTTACTTCCGGTAATTATTATATTGAAGTAAGGACCATTCTGACAGCCCGCAAATCCCTGGCAAAAGGAAGATTAAGCGTTCAGCTGGTTCCGGTGGGTTAATTACTAAGGGTATTCGATTGCGTAAGGAATACAGGAGAATACCCATTGCTTACACTCAACAGCTATGAATGGTTACTACCAATAATAGCTGTTGAGCATAACCAACAATAGTTGTTGGTTACTACCAACAGAAGCTGTTAATTACAACCAACAGGTGTTGTTGGTTATAACCAATAGAGGCTGTTGGTTGTTAAGTCATCAATTTCTCCCACCTCGCTAATGATTCCAATAACCCCACTAGTAACGCTAACAATTTCCCCAACCCTGCTGGCAATATGGATGTCTTGACTCTAATGAATAAGACAACCAGATTTAATCATCGTACCCAAACTACACGCGATGGCTGAAAGCCATATTTAGTTCAGCCCGCTGGCAACGCCTTGGGATGATTTGTGAGCGCCTTTCATGACGCCCTGAAAGGGCAGACTATTTGCTGCCCCATACATGAGCCTGGTCAGCCATTTAAGCTGTCCTTTCAGGACGAAGGTTATGTGCAACCTCTACAAGGTTGGGTTTTGTTTGTCATTTTAATCTACAATTATGTATCCTCTACGAGGATGTTTTTTGCAACTTTGTAGATGTTGCAAAATTGTAGCCATTAAAAAGTAAGGATCCTCACAACAACCTTGTAGAGGTTGCACTATTAACAGGAGTCTGGGCATTTACAGATATTTTTTCATAAAACAGGTGCATTGCGGGTATAATGCCATTTAAGCTGTCCTTTCAGGACGAAGGTTATGTGCAACCTCTACAAGGTTGGGTTTTGTTTGTCATTTTAATCTACAATTATGTATCCTCTACGAGGATTTTTTTTGCAACTTCGTAGATGTTGCAAAATTGTAGCAATTAAAAAGTAAGGATCCTCACAACAACCTTGTAGAGGTTGCACTATTAACAGGAGTCTGGGCATTTATAGATATTTTTCGGACAACAATGATTTAAAAAATCAAACAGCAATAAGCTTAACGATTAGCCTTATATAAAAACCTTAATTTTCTTTTAAACCTTAGTAGTATTAAGGTATACATGATCTAACAACCTTATTACCTTATTGTCAACGGCTACCACCGACAATAAGGTCTTTTTAATCCTATCTTCATTGCTACTAAGATTGATGTAAAAATTAAGGTTTTGAACCGGCTTACCCTTACATGCTCTGGAATTAAGTCCCGGAGGGACGACATTATGGTAGAATTTAGGATTGAACCTTTGATTGAGTTCCGTAGGAACGGCATTAAGCCAACTATGCCTAGTGCCGTCCCTACGGAACTTTTGAGTTTTGTTTACTTTCATCTTCTACCATAATGGCGTCCCTATGGGACTAATTCAGAAATCAACACACCCCTACCCCTCTCAAGAGGGGATTTGAGACAATTCCTGACTTTTAAGACAGCCTCATTTTAAATGGATATTCATTGAGTTATAAATATCCTGCAAATCCTGTTCATCCTGTCTCACACTTTTTTTTACTCGAACACACTCTGCAACACCGCCAGCGATTTAATGGTTCCCAGGTGCCCCTGGTGCAGGTTGTAGTATTCTATCAACTGGTTAAGCAAGGCATTTCGCGTAACATGGTTTATTACTAAGCCCTCCAGTTCGTTCGATTGCAATTCAAGCAATTTGTTGATCCACGCGGCGGTAGCATAATCCTCCGGTGTGGGGTTCATCAGCAAGGGCGCATAAAACCGGCCATTGGCTGTGTCGAAACAGGAATTATCGTCAGAGTAATTGTTTACAGGATAAAACCCTAAATGTTTCGTGAAGTTGATAAGAAACCAAAGGTGGAAGTTCGCTGTCCCGCTATCGTTCAGGTCCAGCAATTGTATGGAATGGATGAGAAAGTTGAATAGCGGATAGTTAGGCTCTTCCTCATGCAATGTTTTGTAAAGTATTTCAGCAATAAAAAGGGTGATGGCGCTTTTGGTTGTGTCGAACGGAATGGAATGAAACGGTTGATGCAATGCGGCTTCTTTTATTCGCTGCAGTTCGCGGTTGGGGGCAACCGATATTTCCAGGTCGAGCAACGTAAGCGGCTGAAAAAAAACGGGCGGAAACTTGGACCTCGCTTTGTAAACACCCTGCACCATGAAAGATTTCCGGCCATGTGTTTCGGTGTATATCGTTGTAACAAGGCTGGTATCGGAGTACTTTATATGATTCAGGACAATGCCTTTGGTTTTGTGATACATTACAATATGCCAATTATACAATATGCCAATATGCCAATGAGGAATGTGCCAGGTATTCGGTCCAATCGGCACATTGGCATACTGGCACATTGCCGCATTAAACAGCAATCATTTTCGGCTTTACCATTGCTTTCACGGTTTCTACAATAGCCGCTGCATCGTAGCCGCATTCCTTGTAGAGTTGCGTTTGGGTGCCGTGTTCAACAAACCGGTCGGGGATGCCCAGGCGCTTTACGCTGGCTTCGTAGCCATTATCGGCCATAAATTCGAGTACTGCGCTGCCAAAGCCTCCGGATATAACGCCATCTTCAATCGTTATGATGCTTTTAAACCGTTTGAAAATGGTATGGAGTAAATCGGTGTCGAGTGGTTTCAGGAACCGTAAATCGTAATGAGCCGCTTCAATACCTTGCAGCCGCAGTTGTTTGCAGGCTTCGTGTGCAAAGTTGCCTGTATTTCCGAGGGTTAATATAGCGATATCGGAGCCATCGGTTAATAAACGACCCTTGCCAATGGGTATTTCGGCGAAAGGTAATTGCCACGTGGTAGTTACTCCGGGCCCTTTCGGGTAGCGTATTACAAAAGTTCCATTATTCTTTGCCTGAGCAGTGTACATGAGGTTGCGCAATTCCGGTTCGTCCATGGGAGCGGAGATTACCAGATTGGGAATGCAACGTAAATAGGCCAGGTCGTATGCGCCATGATGTGTAGCACCGTCTTCACCTACCAGTCCGGCACGGTCCAGGCAAAGCACTACTTGCAGGTTTTGCAAAGCCACGTCGTGTATAATCTGGTCGAATGCCCGCTGTGAGAAGGACGAATAAATGTTGCAGAAAGGGATCATGCCCTGAGCAGCCATACCGGCAGAGAAAGTAACTGCATGTTGTTCGGCTATTCCTACATCGAACGAGCGTTGCGGGAATTTGTCGAACATTTCGTTCATCGAGCAGCCACTGATCATGGCAGGCGTAACGCCAACGATCTTATCATTTATTGCCGCCAGTTCAATCAGCGTTTTGCCAAATACTTCCTGAAATTTGGGAGGTTGTGGTGCTGAATAATTGGTACGTATAACCTTACCCGTTGAAACCTCAAACTTCCCGGGAGCATGAAAAAGAGTCTGGTCTTCTTCTGCGTATTTGTACCCTTTCCCTTTGGTTGTGAGTACATGCAGCAACTTGGGACCGGGAATGTCCTTTAATTGTGCGAGAACCTTGGTAAGGTGCTCTACGTCGTGTCCGTCAACCGGTCCGAAATACCGGAAATTAAGCGCTTCGAAAAGGTTACTGTGTTTAAGCAATACAGACTTCAATGCATTGCCCATGCGCTGAATGATACGTCGGGGTGCAGGACCACGCTTGCCAAATTTACCGAGGAAGTTCCAAACGTTGGTTTTAAGCCGGTTGTAACGTTCCGAGGTGGTTATGTCGAGAAGGTATTCCTGTAACGCGCCAACATTGGGGTCAATAGCCATGTTGTTATCGTTAAGGATAACCAGTATGTTCGATTTGGAGAAACCGGCATTGTTCAGTCCTTCGAAGGCTAGGCCTCCGGTAAGCGAACCATCGCCAATTACTGCAACTACATTCCGTTTTTCGCCTTTCAGTTCCGAAGCAACGGCTAAGCCTAATGCTGCGGAGATGGAAGTAGAAGAATGTCCCACGCCAAAGGAATCGTATTCGCTTTCGCTCATTTTGGGGAAACCGCTTATTCCTCCGTATTTACGGTTGGTATGGAATACATCTTTGCGGCCGGTAAGTATTTTATGGGCATAGGCCTGGTGACCTACGTCCCAAACAATCTGGTCGTCGGGGGTGTCGAATATATAATGCAAAGCCACCGTGAGCTCTACAACACCAAGGCTGGCCCCTAAATGACCGGGATTTGAACTGATGATATCAATGATAAACTGACGTAATTCATCACTCAGTGTTACCAATTCACTGGGTTTCAGTTTTTTTATGTCGTCCGGTGTATTTATCTGCTTTAATAACAAACCGCTATTACTATCCATCAGGAAACGAAAGTATTACACGTTGATTATGAGTGCCAAAGATATGAATTTATTTCGAAACCTTTGTGACCCTTTTGATAAGTGAAATTAATATATTTGTGAATTAAGGTTAATTAACTTTTATTTATAGGAAACTTCTTATGCTATTTTCCCCCTTGGCGAAGGGGGAAGGGGGATTGACGAATAATTAGTATATTTGGTGAGTCATTTTATTTAAATTGACCATGATTCCGGTTTTTCGGAATGAAACATGGCAAAAGTTTCATAAAATAAATTAGTTAATCCCCCTGCCCCCTTCGCCAAGGGGGATTGAGAATAACTTATATTCACTGTATTGAGAAATATTTCAATCCTTAATTTGTATTGATTAATTTAACGCTAACGTGTCATACAATATTGTATTAAATATGAAAACCAAATCTTTAGTTCACTTTGTTGTCATACTTATTTTAAGTTCTGTTTGGGCATGCGTTCCTCTGTCCAAATTCGAGGAAATGCAGAAGAAGTCGAATACCTGCAGCGATGAGTTGTCGCGTTTGAAAGCCGAACATGAGCGGCTATCGGTTTCGGAAAAAGAATGTGCATCGGAGAAAGAGCAATTGCTTACCGAACGCGAAAAGATGATTGCCGATTCGATGAAGCGCCACGATCAATTGCGTACTATGGAAAACGACCTGAACAAGCTTGACCGACAATATCACGATTTGCAGTTAGCGCAGGAAAACCTCACCAAAGGAAATGCACGCGAAACAACCAAGTTACTGTCGCAATTGCAGACTACACAGGATGACTTACAAAAGCGGGAAGACCAGTTGAAGAAACTGGAGTATTCGCTGAATGAGAAAAAACAGAATCTTGATGCGCTCACCCTTGAATTGAACAGCAAGAACGCAAGGATGAAAGAACTGGAATCTGTTCTGCACCGCAAGGATTCTACTGTTTTGGCGCTTAAAACCAAAGTTTCCGATGCCTTGTTGGGTTTCGAAAAGCAAGGATTAACGGTACAGGTTCGCAATGGTAAAGTGTATGTTTCGTTGGAAGAGAAATTGTTGTTCCCTTCGGGAAAAACGGATGTGAACCAGTCGGGCGTAAGTGCACTTAAGAAACTGGCTAAGGTTTTGGAACAGAATCCTGACATAAACATCACCATAGAAGGGCACACTGACGACGTACCTTACAGAACCGATGCCGCGATACAGGATAACTGGGATCTTAGCGTGAAGCGGGCTACCGCAGTAGTAAGAATACTTTTACAGGGAACATCCATTGAACCCAAGCGTTTAACCGCATCGGGCAGGGGCGAGTTTGTTCCTGTTGATAAAGCAAAGACATCGGCTGCACGGCAAAAAAACAGACGTACGGAGATTATCCTTACACCCAAGCTGGATGAGGTGTTGAAATTGCTGGAGAACAATTAGGTTACAGCTCAAATTTCCTGGTGCTCCATAGTGGCGTAGTCGAGATTACGCCCAGCTGAAAGGCTCAAGTTCATTGTCATTACTCACTTCGTTCGTGAGAATAGTTCCGGCGCAGGCCGGAATCCCTTAACTACGAAGCCCTCGCCGAAAGTATCCCTAGGCTACGGAGTAAGCTCTGAAATATTTGCTTCGTAGTAAAAGGATTCCGGCCTTCGCCGGAATGACAATGGACCTCTTAAAAAAAAGTAATTCCATGTAATCCTTTCTTCAGTTATCTTTGTTATTCTATTTCTTACCATTAAGTATTATTTCAACATATCGCTTGTATGCAACACGAACATCAGCAGAATCTATATAATAAGAATCTTCTTCTCACGATGATTATACTTACGTCATTCGTGAATCCTTTTCTCGGATCGGCAGTAAATATTGCGTTACCTAAAATCAGCACTGACTTTTCGATGAATGCAGTGACCATGAGTTGGGTTTCGATGTCGTTTCTCCTATCATCGGCTGTTTTCCTGGTTCCACTTGGGAAGTTGGCCGACATTATCGGGCGTAAGCGTATTTTCATTACCGGTAACGTAATTATTACAATTGCTTCGTTGCTTTGTGCTTTCGCACCTACAGGTGGTATTCTTATTGCTTTCCGCGTTTTACAAGGCATTGGAAGTGCAATGATGTTTGGTACAGGCATGGCCATTATTACTTCGGCATTTCCGGCTCACGAAAGAGGTAAAGCCATTGGGATAAGTGTTTCGGCAGTGTATATAGGCCTTTCTGTTGCTCCGTTATTGGGTGGGTTTTTAACCCAAACCTTGGGATGGCGCAGTCTTTTCTTTATTACTATTCCTGTTGGAATTTTTGTTGTTATTGCCGCTGCTCTTTCCATTAAAACCGAGTGGGCTGAGGCAAAGCACGAATCGTTCGATATAAAGGGTGCGGTATTATATATGGTATCGGTTACCGCATTGATGTATGGATTTTCGAAACTTCCCGAAAACATCCCTATTGCATTAACAATTGCCGGACTTATTGGTCTGGCCTTCTTTGTTTATGTTGAACTGAAGGCGGAATTCCCGGTTTTAAATATTCATCTTTTCCGCGGAAACCGGATATTTGCTTTTTCAAACCTTGCCGCACTGATCAATTACGCAGCAACCTTTGCAATAACCTTTATTTTGAGTTTATACCTTCAATACATCAAAGGATTGGATCCACGTCAGGCCGGAACGGTTTTGGTTACTCAGCCTCTGGTAATGGCCTTCTTTGCATCGTTTGCCGGCAAGCTTTCCGATAGGCACGATTCGCAGATATTGGCCTCACTGGGAATGGGAATTATCGTGGTTGGATTGTTTCTGCTTTCATTTCTGGCTGAATTCACGCCTATCTGGTTTATTGTTATCAGCTTAATTGTTCTGGGTTCAGGGTTTGGGTTGTTTTCCTCTCCCAATACCAATTCCATTATGAGTTCTGTAGAGAAAAAGTACTTGGGCGTTGCATCTGCGACAGTAGGAACAATGCGTCTTAGTGGACAGATGATGAGTATGGGTCTTGCTACCATGATCCTTCATATTTTTATGGGCGATAGCAATGTGAATGTAACCAATCATAGCAGTTTTATGAGTAGCGTGCGGGTTATTTTTATTTTATTTACAGTATTGTGCTTTCTGGGTGTCTTTGCATCGCTGGCCCGCGGAAAAAAGGAGGCTCAAATGCAAGGATAGGTATAGTTGCCAGAAATATTTGTATTCTATTAAATTTACTTTACTTTTGACAATCTATATATAAAGTTTAGGAGATGGTTTTAATTCATTTAAATTAAATCATCTTTATGAACACAACTAAATATCAGCAAATTGTAGTGGATTATATCAATGCTTACAACAGTTTTGATATAGACAATATGTTGAAGGATATGCATGAAAATATCCGTTTTGAAAATATTTCCAATGGGGAGGTTACCTTGTTTGTTACTGGTGTTAAAGAGTTGAGAAAACAGGCTCTGCTGGGAGTCGACTATTTTAATGAAAGAATGCAGCGGATAACGCATCTGCAATGTAAAGACAATCAGGTTGAGATTGATGTAGATTACTCTGCGGTTTTGGCTGTTGATTCGCCCAATGGGTACAAAGCCGGCGATAAACTGGAGTTAAAAGGCAAATCGTTGTTTACATTTGAAGATTGTAAGATTATAGCGTTGAAAGATTTTAGTTAGATAGAAGGGAATGTTTCAAGGATTACCCTTCGTATACATTGTAGTAATGTGGAGAAGAATGAAAGAGCAACCTAAATGTAATTTTTTCTTTATCCCAAAGGTTTAATCCTACTTAAATGTAGGATTTTTTGTTGTTATAAGTTAGGTTAATTGTTTGCCCGTTATGCTGATAAGGAGTTCGGCTTCAAGTTTGCTTTCTTCTTATAAATTAAATAAGAAAGTGTATGTATGCTATCATTCCTGTTGCCGACGAAAAAAGTAAGAAAAAGCGGATAGCTCCCGGCTTTACATCAACCCTGTATGCTTGTTTATACAACACCGATTCGATGGAATGTTCGTGGATTCATTTAAATGAACTTCGCACATCGGGAAACATTGTTGACGGCTTCAGAAAGTATAAAATCAAGTTTATTATTACTTCGGAGATGAAGCCTATGGCGCTTGGACTATTTACCGACAATGATATTGTTGTTCTTCAGTCTGAGGGAAACGATCTGGATAGAAATATTCACCTCTTTAACGAAGGAAGGTTGTGCTTACTCAATCCATACCTTGCATTGATGAAAGTTTCGTGTAGCAGTAAGTGCGAAAATTGTGTTTCAACCTGTAAAAATTAACATTATGTCGGTACAAAATGCAATACAGTTTATTCTAACCGTTACTGATGATGGGGAATTCAGAAAAAGTCTTTATCAATACAGTTCGAGGCAGGATTTGATAAACCATCTTTCGGAAAAGGGTAGAGGCTTTACAATATCCGAGTTTGAAGATGCTGTAAATATGCAGCATGTTAAGTGTCAAACCTATGAGGAAGCCGATCATCTTAAACAAATAGAAATGTGGTTTAATTTATTTAATTGATTATGAAGTTCAGAAATTTAGAATTGGTAAGACAAATTATAAAAGAAGCTTCGGGGCTTGATATTTCGTATGCCTATGACGACCTTGTGTTTGCAGAACACGGCATTTTCATCATTCAATACGATTACAAGGATGAAAACCGCCTTTACTGTTATTTTCAGAAGGATTGTACTCCCTCTTACAGGATTGACGTTGAAGAGAAGCTTCAAAAAGCAGCAAAGTTGCGGGATTGTAAGATGATCATGCGAGGGAACTTCCGAATATGCCCTTCGGAAAAAAGTGAGGAAATACAAATTGAATTTGTTGCATAATATGAAAGCAAGTAATCATGATTGGGTAACATGGCTGGCCCATGGCGACCAATTTTTTAAAGGAAGCACGCCAAAAAACGGGAAAGTAAGCATATTGGGTCCGACAATAAGGTACAATATGATGTCGATGGCGCTTGAGAGCTATGTGATGGGCATTTTGAATTGTTACAATTCAATGCCCGATAATCATACCTTTACCGATCTTATTCAGGCATTGGAACAAGTAGTAAAACTTGATCCGGAACTAAAGCAGCAAATTTTGAAACACGAAAATATTCAATCGATATGCTCGATAGATAAGTATGAGCGGCGTGAGCCCAGCGAGGATGAACTTTCCGACTTATATGCCGCTATTACTGAAATTAAACATATAGCGCATTCGGTGTGCAATAGTGCAGAGGCATAGGAAGTAATTTACAGTTATTTGGTCTTAATTTATCATCTACCTAAAAATAGGTATACAAAATACCCAATCTTTGGTATTCGTAATGTATATTGTTATTGTCAATTTTGTAGGGTAGAAAAGATGAACAGAATGGATATTCTGTTGTTCTTAAAATTCAGTAATAATATAAAGATTAAGATCATGTCAGCAACAAATTATCGTTTCGAAACACTGCAGTTGCATGCAGGACAGGAAGTAGACCCAACCACCAAATCCAGGGCCGTTCCTATTTATCAAACTTCGTCGTACGTATTTGATAACGCCGATCACGCTGCAAAACTTTTTGGTTTGCAGGAGTTCGGTAACATCTATACCCGCATCATGAACCCGACAACCGATGTTTTCGAAAAGAGGATGGCTGCACTTGAGGGAGGTGTAGCTGCTTTGGCTGTTTCGTCGGGGCAGGCCGCACAGTTTCTTGCGCTTACCAATATTCTGGAAGCAGGCGATAACTTTGTTTCAACATCGTACTTGTACGGAGGAACATATAACCAGTTTAAAGTCCAATTCAAGCGGCTTGGCATACATGCAAAATTTGTAGAAGGCGATAATCCTGCTGACTTTGAAAAGAACGTTGATGCAAAGACAAAAGCCATTTACCTTGAAACTATCGGAAACCCTAGGTTTAATATACCCGATTTTGAAGCAATTGCTGCGATTGCAAAAAAGCATGATATTCCACTTATTGTAGATAATACTTTCGGAGCTGGTGGTTATTTGTTTCGTCCTATAGAACATGGTGCTAACATTGTAGTTGAGTCGGCTACCAAATGGATTGGCGGTCATGGAACAAGCATTGGCGGTGTAATAGTAGATGCAGGTAATTTCAATTGGGGCAATGGCAAATTCCCTCAGTTTACCGAACCTTCCGAAGGATACCATGGCCTTAAATTCTGGGATGTGTTTGGAACGCCAGGTCCGTTTGGTAATATAGCATTTATCATCCGTGCACGTGTTGAAGGCTTGCGCGATTATGGTTCTGCATTAAGTCCGTTTAATGCGTTCTTGTTAATACAGGGATTGGAAACACTTTCATTGCGTGTTCAACGTACAGTTGACAACGCACTTGAAATTGCGCAATGGCTCGAAGGGCATCCCAAAGTTGAGAAAGTCGATTACCCTGGTTTGGCAAGTAGCCCGTAC
>DATALJ010000254.1:0-4008 GCA_036261135.1 Bacteroidales bacterium | reverse complement strand
ATGTTTTGGCATATTTTTTTATAACTGATAATCAGTATTAATATGATAACAGAAAACATCCGGGTTTAATAATATACAGGATGTCCCTTATCATTCACTTAAATGAGGTTGTATGAGATCGGTGTGGAGTGGAGCCCTGGGCTTTGGACTTGTGAATATTCCGGTTAAGTTGTATACCGCCATAGAGACCAGTGAACTCGATCTGGATATGCTCGATAGGCGCGACTTTGCGAATATCCGGTTCAAGCGGGTAAATGAAAAGACAGGGAGTGAAGTGCCTTGGGAGAATATAGTGAAGGCATACAACTACGAAGGACAGTACGTTGTACTCGAAGATGACGATTTTGAGCAGGCCAATGCTAAGAAAACTAAGATGATTGATATTGAAGACTTCGTGAAGCTTGAAGAAGTAGACTCTATTTATTACGAGAGTTCTTATTATGTGGCGCCTGAAGCTACCGGGAACAAAGCCTATAGCTTACTGCGGCAGGCATTGCTCAAAACAGGCAAGGTGGGATTAGCCACCTTTGTTATGCGGAGTAAAGAGAAGCTTGCATTAGTCCGCGCTACCGACAAGCTGATCATCCTTCATCGACTTCATTTCCCTGAAGAAATAAGGGATACCGCCGAATTAAAGCTGCCCGAGAATGACACCTTCAAGCCCAAAGAGCTCGATATAGCGGTAACGTTGATCGATCAGCAAACCGCCACATTCGACACGGCGAAATTTCAGAATACATATGCCAAAGACCTTATGGCAATTATTGAACGTAAGGCCAAAGGCATTAAGAAGCAGCCACAGAAAATGGAAATTGTTCACAGCACATCGTCCGATTTAATTGAGCAATTGAAAGCTAGTTTAAATATGAAACGCAATAAAGCATCATAATATGAGTTTAGCAATTTATCTTAAGAAGCGAAATTTTTCGAAATCGCCTGAGCCCAAAGGCACAAAGAATAAGACAATACCTGGGCTTTCGTTCGTGGTGCAGCGGCATAAAGCATCGCATTTGCATTACGACTTCAGGCTGGAAATTAAAGGTGTACTTAAAAGCTGGGCTATACCAAAGGGACCATCATTAAATCCCGAGGATAGGAGGCTTGCCATTATGGTAGAAGATCATCCCTACGATTATAAGGATTTTGAAGGTATCATCCCCGAAGGAAATTACGGGGCCGGTATTGTAGAGATATGGGACTCGGGCTTATACACCCCCATTCTTCCAAACGGAAGCAATGCAACAGAGGAACAGATGGAAGAAGCCATTAAAAACGGCAATATTAAATTCCGTATGTATGGCAGGAAACTCCGGGGAGAATTTGCATTGGTAAAGATCCATGAGGATAACGATAAGCCATGGCTGCTCATCAAGCAGCAGGACGAGTTTGCCGTTAATCGGGCGTACGACATTGAAAAGAATACCGACAAGGATTCTCCTATAAATCAATGGTATGCTAAAAACAGGCGAACGCGGAAAAAGAAGAAACCTGTAACGGTATAAGCTTTTCGTTTATATCGTTCAATATTACAATTAACAGGTATACAGCTACTAACATTGCTTTTTAAGGTTAATATGGAGCAATAAGAATACCTGAAAACCGATGTGTTTTTTGAAAGCTGCTCACTGGTTCAGCTTGAGTAAAATATTACCCTCTTTGTGGAGTTTTACATACGGCATACCCGTTTTTATGCCATTTAATATTCTGAATATCAGTCCGCTTGATCTATGGCATAAATTTGAATCCTTATTAAGCAAATCAATAATTAAAAATTTAAGATATGGCAAAGAATCAGAGTAAAAATAGCGAATCTGCAATTAAAGTAGAATCCCGTCTCGAAGAATTCTTCCTCGAAGAACTGAAAGATGTATATGGCGCTGAAAAACAGATTACCAAAGCACTTCCTGAAATGATGGAAGCAGCCAATTCGCCCGAATTAAGGCAAGCTTTGGAGGAACACCTGGACATTACCCAGGCACAGATAAGCCGCCTCGAAGAATGTTTCGACCATCTTGGAGAAAAGGTTAGCTCTAAAAAATGCGATGGCATGGAAGGTATCATTGACGAAGGTCAGGAAGTGATTAAAGACACCGAAGATGGTACAGCAACCAGAGATGTAGCCCTGATAATGGCAGCTCAGAAAGTTGAACATTATGAAATAGCAACGTATGGAAGTCTTGTACAATTGGCTAATACGTTAGGTTTTACCGATATCGCCGAATTGCTGCAGGCAACGTTAGACGAAGAAAAGGAAGCTGATCTGAAGCTTACAGATATAGCCATGAACGATATCAACTATGAAGCAAGCGAAGAAATGTAAAATAACAAGTTAAGTTATAAATAAATAACCCCAATAAATAACCTTAAATTTTAAAAAGATGAAAAAGACAATTTTTGCAATGTTATGTATGGCTGGCTTGTCAGTATATGGTTTTAGCCAGACCACTCTAGATACAACATCTATAGGTACAGGTAGTGGAACAGGTTCTGGTATAGGAACAGGCTCTGGCACTGGTACCGGAACAGGTACAACAGGAACAGGATCAACCGGTACAGGTACAGGTGGATATGACCAGAATGGTACAGGCACCGGATCTGGCATGGGTACCAGCACCTATCCACAAGGTGACACATCCAAATACTACAAAAATGGAAAGAGTTCCAAAGGTAGTAGTGGAACTGGTACAGGAACAGGCACTGGCTCCGGTAGTAGCTGGGATCAAGGTTCAGGAGCCCGCTCCGATACTGGAATGTATCAACATAGCGATACTTCAAAATACCACAAAAAAGGAATGAAGAGTTCCAAAAAAGGTTCAAACTCCAAATCAGGTAGTGGAACAGGTACCGGTAGTGGTTATGGCACTGGATCAGGCTCCTCTAGCTCTGGTTCCTCAAACAGTGGTTCTGGTAGCTCAAGCGGATCTGGTAGCAGTACCAATGGTTCTGGCAGCTCTTCTTCAGGAAGCTCGTCTGGCAGTTCAAAATAACACATGAAACGGATTCAGTAAAACATATAGTATGATCATTAGATAAGAATATAGTTTTCTGAATCAACTTCATAATAAAAAGTCCTCCCAAATTTTTTTGGAGGGACTTTTTTATGTTACAACATCAAGCGCTGCGTGGCAAATGAAGGTGCAGGCACATAATTCAGGATTTGGACCTGTAGTATTTTGCATTTAGCGCCAGTGCTTCATTTATAAACTTTAAAACTCTTCTTACATGGATTTTAGTGGCATTAAATACCTCATTGTAGGTAGCGGCTTTTTTGGCTCGGTATTGGCCGAGCGAATTGCAAATAAACTTGGCGAAAATGTAATGGTTATCGAAAAGCGAAACCATGTGGGCGGCAATAGCTACTCAACAGACGATCCCGATACGGGAATTCATTATCACCTCTACGGAACACATATTTTTCACACATCAAACGAACGCGTATGGAAGTATATCAACCAATTTACCGATTTTAACAGTTATTATCACCAGGTTCTCACAATTCATAAGGGAAAGGTATATCAAATGCCTGTAAACCTCGAAACCATTAATAGTTTCTACAATGTTAGCCTTAAACCCTTTGAGGTAGACGAATTTCTCAGAAGGGAAATTGAAAAGGAAAATATTACCAACCCAGGTAATTTCGAAGAAAAAGCGATAAGCATGATGGGCCGGCCATTGTACGAAGCTTTTATGCGTGGATACACGTTAAAACAATGGCAGAAGGATCCACGGGACATGCCCGAGAACGTTCTCAAACGCCTTCCTTTCCGTAAGAATTACACTGAAAGTTATTATTACAGTCGCTGGCAAGGCATACCACTTGAAGGTTATGGAAAAATATTCGAGAAAATGCTTGAATCAGAAAGGATTTCCGTGAAGCTGAAAGTCGATTTCTTTGATATCAGAAATCAAATACCCGAAAACGTTAAAGTAATTTATAGTGGTCCTATCGAGCAGTACTTCGATTATAAGTTCGGTAAACTGGAATACCGCACCCTCCGTTTCGAGAAG
>DATALJ010000231.1:0-20858 GCA_036261135.1 Bacteroidales bacterium | reverse complement strand
CACTTTAGTTGGTTAAAAGTAAGAAAAAATGCATTTCTCCTCACGTTTAACCCAATGAATCCAACAATATTTCAAATTATTCTGCCCGCAAGAGTAAACAAACAGTTAAATCGTTATTTTTGAACTGTTATGGCAAACGGGTTCATCCGAAAGCATTATTACAACAGAAGTACTAGTTTTATGATTTTACGAGGCGTATTTTTTTCACAAACACTGGAGATGGAGACCAATATTTCGATTGTAGCTCCCGATCAGTTTTCAGACCAACCGTATAAGGTTGTTTATCTCTTACATGGAATATGCGGCAGAAGCGGCGATTGGATTGATTATACTATGTTGCCCAACTATTCCAAGGTGTATCAGGCCATTTTCATCATGCCAGAAGTAGCCCGCAGCTTCTATTCCGACATGAAATACGGATTGAATTATTTTAGATATGTAACGGAGGAACTCCCCCAGATGAGCAGCAGCCTCCTGAATATATCTCAAAAACGGGAAGATACAGCCATTATTGGTGCTTCAATGGGTGGATATGGTGCATTGAAAGCAGCATTATCGAACCCTCAAAAATATGGATTCTGCGGAGCCTTTTCTTCTCCGTGCTTAATGTTGAAGGAAAATCTGGAATATACCGAAGGAGCCAAAAAATTTAAAGAATTGTTTGGAGAGCGCTTATTTAAGGATTTCCAGGCTGTGTTTGGCGAAAAAATTGAATGGAATCCTAAAGAAGACGTTATTGAATTGGCCAAACAGTTCACTGATGGTGGTTTAAAGCCTGAGATATATCTGAGCTGTGGAACAGAGGACATGTTTCATGCCGACAATAAGCGCTTTCGTTCGATTTTGCAGGACTTAGGACATCACTCCATTTTTGAGGAATGGCCGGGAAACCACGATTGGACATTCTTTGACGAAGCTTTAAAACGGGCACTAACCGTTTTCTTCGATAAGAAATAAAAGTTGCCATAACTTTGGAAAGCAAAAACCAACCTTCATAATACCTACAGACATGAAAAAACTTCTTTTTATTTTCCTGTTCTTCCCTCTGATAAGCCAGGCCCAAAGCGGAGATAAAAATTTCATTGACCAGAATTATATTGAAGTTACCGGTAAGTCGGAAATGGAAGTAACTCCCGACATGATATATTTGAAGATTTTCTTAAGCGAGAAAGACAACAAAAGCAAAGCTCCGCTGGCCGAAAGAGAAAATGCTATGATTAGTAAATTAAAAGAAATCGGAATTGATGTCACAAAGGATCTGTTAATGAAGGATATCTCCAGCAACTTCAAGTATTATTTTCTACTGAAATCGGATATCCTGTTATCCAAAGAGTATCAGTTAATCGTACATGATGCTAAAACAGCAAGCAAAGTAATTATTGAGCTTGAAAAATTGGGTATTTCAAACGTTTCGCTCGATAAACTGGACAACAGCAATATGGAGAAATATAGAAAAGATGTAAAAATTGACGCAATAAAAGCCGCAAAGAATAAAGCTGAATCTTTAGCTACAGCTATTGGGCAAAGCGTTGGAAGAGCTATATATATCCAGGAGCTGGAAAGTAATTACAGAGGAACATCAGCTCCAGTAAACAGCTTTGTGTTTAAAGGAATGTCCGATCAGTTATATGGCTCCCGTGCAGCCGATCCTGAAATCGATTTCGAAAAATTGAAAATTGAATACTCCATTTTGTGCCGGTTTGAATTAAAATAAACATATGCTCCCTATAAGCACCGTAATTATTACCTTAAACGAAGAAAGGAACATCAGGCAGGCACTTGAGTCCGTTAAGTGGACGGACGAAATTGTGATCCTTGACTCGGGAAGCACCGATAAAACCCTTGATATTTGCAGGGAATACCCCAACTGTAAAATATATTACCAGGAATTCAAAGGCTTTGGCGAGCAAAAGCAAAAGGCAATCAGCCTGGCTACGAATAACTGGATACTTTCTATCGACGCCGACGAGGTATTGGATGCTGAATTGGAGAAGAATATTATCAGCTTGTTTTCTTCGAAGAATTATAATCAGTATCAAGGGTATTTTATCGTTCGGACATTGGTTTTTATGGGCAAAACATTCAGGTATGGCAGAGAAAGCAGAGAGTTAAAAATCAGACTATTTGATAAAAACCATGGCAACTGGGATGATAATGCAGTACACGAAGAGCTCGTACTAAAAGGGAATACTGGAAAATTAAAAGGATTTCTGCTTCACTATTCCTTCCGGGATCTTCATCATTACTTTGATAAATTCAATGAATATACCACACAGCTAGCCATTTACATGAAAAACAAAAACAGAAAAATGAGCAGAACACGGTCAATCGTCCGTATGCCGCTCGATTTTCTTAAAATATATTTCGTGTATGGCAACTGCCTCAATGGCTACCAGGGTTTTGTATGGTCGTGTTTGTCTACTTTCTACCGGTTTGTGAAGTTTACCAAGTATTTGGAGATGACAAACCAGTAAATCACGGTCAAAACCTATTTTTCAATCCCCTCCAACTTAAAAAGAAAGGCATATTCAAGCGCTATCTCCTTCAGGTAATCGAAACGGCCTGAAGCGCCTCCGTGTCCATAATCCATATTTGTATGAAGAAGGATTACATGATCATCCGTCTTCATCTCGCGCAATTTTGCAACCCACTTGGCCGGTTCGAAATACTGTACCTGGCTGTCGTGCAAACCGGTTGTTACCAAAATATTCGGGTATTCCTTGCGTTCTACGTTTTCGTAAGGTGAGTAGCTCTTCATATAGATATAAGCATCCTTTTCGTTGGGGTTGCCCCATTCGTCGTACTCGTTGGTTGTGAGTGGGATACTTTCGTCGAGCATGGTATTTACCACATCTACAAAAGGTACCTGGGCAATTAATCCATTCCAGAGCCGAGGAGCCATATTGGCAACAGCGCCCATGAGTAACCCGCCGGCACTGCCACCCTGAGCATACAAATGCCCGGTAGCGGTATATTTCTCCTTTATAAGGAACTCGCCGCAATTAATAAAGTCAGTAAAGGTGTTGATCTTCTTCATCAGTTTACCATCCTCATACCATTGGCGCCCCATTTCCTCGCCTCCGCGGATATGTGCAATAGCAAACACGAATCCCCTGTTGAGCAAGCTTATCCGGTTGGTGCTAAATGTTGCATCCATACTATTACCATACGAGCCATAACCGTATAAAAGCAATGGTGCTGAGCCATCTCTCTTAAAGCCCTTCCTATATACCAACGAAATGGGTACTTTTGTGCCATCAGTTGCCGTTGCATAAAGCCGCTCGGACTGATAATCCGACGGGTTGTAACCTCCAACAACCTCCTGTTGCTTCATCAACTTCTTTTCTTTTGTGAAAAGATTATAATCGTAAACCGAATTGGGCGTTGTGAGTGATGTATAATTATAGCGCAACGTTGTACTGCTAAAATCAGGGTTATTGCCGATATTGGCAGCGTATGTAGGCTCGCCAAAATCGATATAATGCTCCTGCCCGTTGGTAAGATTGCGAACCCTCAAAGAAACCAAGCCGCCCTTCCGCTCACTGAGCACGATAAAATCTTTAAACTCATCCACTTCCTCCAGTAGCACATCGGCGCGATGCGGAATCACTTCTTTCCAGTTCGTGCTATCGGTTTTATTCAGCTGGCATTCCATGAGCCTGAAGTTCTGTGCATGCAGATTGGTGCGAATAAGAAAGCGGTCGTTGAGCGGAACAACATCGTACAGCACCTCATCCATGCGGGGTTGAAAAACTTTGAATGCGCTTTCGGGTTTATCCGCATCAATGAACCGGACTTCCGATGAAAGGGTTGCCTCAGAATGAATAAGGATGAACTTCCCGTTTTTCGATTTGGACACATCAATGTAATTGCTATTGTCCGTTTCATTGTAAACCACAACATCAGTTTCTACCGGGGCACCCAGCTTATGCCTTTTGATTTTCTCAGTAAGCAGGGTCTCCGGGTTATTCCATGTGTAGAAAACCGTTTTGTTATCGTTGGCCCAGCAGAAATCGCCAGACGTTCCGGGTATGGCATCGGCATATATTTCGCCGGTTTCGAGGTTTTTGATATGTACCGTATACTGTCTGCGCGAAACAGTATCCAGGCTAAAAGCCAGTAGTTTATTGTCCGGACTTATCGACACTGATGAAAGCGCATAGTAGGGATGTCCTTTCGCCATTTCGTCTACATCCAACAGCACTTCCTCCTGTGCATCCAAGCTGCCCTTTTTGCGGCAGTACTTGTAATATTGCAATCCCTCTTCGCTGCGGGTGTAATAGAAATAACCATTGCGGAATACAGGCACGCTCTCGTCTTTTTCCTTGATCCGACCTTTCATTTCAAGGAAAAGCGCATCCTGAAAAGCTTTGGTATTGCTCATCATGGTATCGAGGTAGGCATTTTCGGCATTGAGATACGAAATCACCTTCTCACTATCTGGTCCCTTCTTGAAATAATCGATCATCCAGTAATAGTTATCGGTAACCGTGTCGTTATGGATAATGCGCTGGAATGGTTTCTTTTCTGCAATGGGTGGTGCCACCTTTGGCCACTTGGAACACGATGAAATCATAAAAAATAAAGTTATAAAAATGAGTACTAACGTTTTCATAGTTGCGGATGTTAGTAATAATTGAAATTTATTGGAGTAAAGATACTACTTTGCTCAACATCCTGGGTTTATGAAAGTATACAGAATATCCTTACTGGTCAATTAAAGGTGCAAGTATAGTATTTACAACCGGTACCCACATTAAAGATACTTTGAGTGCCATAAAATAAAAGAAAGCAAACACCATCCCCTTAAACACAAGGAATATTAACCGATACGGTCGTATGGCGTTTCCTGCGCATCGGAGAAAATTTTCCTAGCTAGGAAAATAAAATTCGTTGCTTAGGAAATATTTTTCCCCTAAGCAACGGATTTCGGTTCATTTATAACGAGAACACCCGCTGGAGAGCGTTTGTAACGCGTTCCTTTTTTAACAGTCGTTTATAAAGACATTTGCAAAGCAAAAACTAAACTAAAGTTAAATAGATACTATGTCCGAGAAACACAAAATAAGCGAATAGACAAAGCATACTTTCAGGCTCAATCAAATCCTTTGGTTAAATTTTCCTATTTTTGACAAAATTTACTCCCATGTCTAAAAACAAGAATAAACCCGACGGCGTTGTATATTCAACCAATCCCGATTTCCAGTTTCAGTATGAGCCGGGAGAGGAAAGGGAAACATTGCCACCACAGCAGCAGGACCTGCGCGTAATGCTCGATAAGAAAAACCGCGGCGGGAAAATGGTTACCCTGGTTACCGGCTTCAAAGGCAAAGAAGAAGACCTTGAAACACTGGCCAAAACACTGAAATCGAAATGCGGCGTAGGCGGAACAGCCAAAGAAGGTGAAATACTCATCCAGGGTGACTTCCGCGATAAAATCCTGCAACTCTTATTAGGGATGGGGTACAAAGCGAAGAAAGCGGGAGGATGACAACAGAAGTGATGAGGTGATGAAGTGATTTAGTGATTAAGGTTAGTGACAGTAATCATTTGTATAACCTCTTTAACATTTACAACCTCTACAACCTTTACCACTCTTCCTAACCGCTACATCATGAAGCAATTCCTCAGTCTTTTTCTCCTCCTTCTCTTAACACACTCTGCCAAAGGTCAGTTCTACGAATCGGGACAGGATCCGGCTTCTATCAAGTGGATGCAAATAAGAACCCCGAATTTTCAAATCATTTATCCTTCTACTTTCGATAGTGCTGCCAACCGACTGGCCAACAGCTTAGAATACCTATACAGCCATGTAGCCAAAACGCTTAACCATAAACCAAAAAAGATATCGGTTGTGCTACATACCCAATCAGTCATTTCGAATGGTTTTGTTACCTGGGCTCCAAAGCGGATGGAGCTTTACACTACGCCACCGCAGGATTCATATGGGCAGGAATGGATGGACCAGTTAGCCATTCACGAGTTGCGCCATGTAGTGCAAATCGATAAACTAAACCAGGGATTAACCCGTATTGCTGGTATTCTATTTGGCGAACAAGCCATGGGAGCCGTTTCCGGCCTTGTTCCCCGTTGGTTCTTCGAAGGCGATGCCGTTTATACCGAATCGGTACTAACCAATTCTGGACGTGGCCGCATGGGCAGCTTTACCATGGAAATGAAATCGTTGATCCTTGGCGAACACAAGCCGTACTCATTCGAAAAAATGGTGCTGGGTTCCTATAAAGATTACATCCCCAATCACTACAATCTGGGATATACTTTGGTAGCCTTTAACCGGGCTACTTACAGCGATTCTCTTTTCGCGCGAAACCTCACATTCACTGCACGTAACCCTTATTACCCGTTCGCTTTCAGCCGCTCATTTGTAAAGCAAACAGGGCTAAACGATATCCATTTGTACAACCAGGCATTCAATTATCTTAAAACAGCCTATGCGAGCGATACGGCTGCAGATAACAACATGAGCTGGGCGCCTGTAATAAAAAAACACTATACCAATTATTCAAACCCGATTTGGCTAAATGATACAACCATTTTTGCTGTAAAATCCGGCATCGACCAGATACGACAGTTTATCCTGCTCTATAAAAGCGGTAAAGAAAAGGTAATTCATACCCCGGGTAACGCAGAAAATGCAAGGATTACACTTGCCGCTAATAAGCTGGTTTGGGCCGAAGGTATACCCCATGTACGTTGGAGCAATGCGGGATATTCAAATATCAAAATGATGGACCTTACGTCGGGTAAAGTCCGCATGATTTCGCACAGAACGCGTTATTTCTCACCTGCGCTGTCTCCTGATCTTCAGCAGATGGTGTGTGTAAATACAACTGCAGATGGCAGAATTTCTCTAGTTTTTCTTAAACCAAAAACCGGAGAAATATTGATGGAAGAAAGCTCCCCTGATAACGTTAACTTACAAGATCCCATTTGGAGCCGCGATGGGAAATCTATTATCGTTGTCCTTATTAGTAAAAGCGGCAAAGCGCTATATCAGTATACCATGGAGCAGGATTCATGGAAAGAATTAATCCCATGGAGTTATCAAAACCTTTCCATGCCGCACATTTCGGGCAACAGAATATTCTACTCGTCAGATGTTGGCGGCACCAACCACATCTACGCGCTGAACACAGAAACCGGCGAAAATTTTCCTGTAGCTGAATCAGAATTCGGCGCTTTTGATCCCATTTTTGATGAGAATACATCAACATTACTTTTCTCGGAATATTCTTCGCAAGGTTTTGCTTTAAAATATAAAGATATTCGTTCCTGGCAACCTACGGAATCAAACATACAAACCGACCCGCTCCACGCCATACTCGACGAAGGCAAAAAGCAGGAAGGCTTTAATTTCCAGGACAGTGTGGTTCCTGTACAATCATTTACCCAAAAGAAATACTCGAAGCTTCTGAACATCATTAACATACATAGCTGGGCTCCGTTTTACTATAACTACGATCAACTGAGTATTACAGATCAAACGGTAAGTCCGGGCTTTACAATCTTATCGCAGGACAAACTGGGAACCTGCCTAAGTTCATTTGGAATTGCATTCGAAAACAACAACCTCGTGTATAAAACGCATGTTACTTATAAAGGGCTGTTTCCGGTAATCGATTTTTCCATGGATTATGGCAGTCCGGAATTATACTCGGTATCATTATCCAACGGTTCGCGCGTTACAACAAGCAATTACCGCTTAATAACGAACACTCAGATTTATCTTCCGCTCAACCTTACGCGAGGTAAGTATTTAACCAGCCTGCTGCCATTTGTCAACTGGGAATACGACAATTACAAGTATTTTAACCGGGCAACCCATACATTTATCGATGCCTTGAACACCATAAGTACCGGTGTAACCTTTTACAAGTATTTAAGACTTTCTACACGCGATTTGGCGCCGAAATGGGGCGTTATGCTTACCTCAAGATATTTTTTCAAACCACTGAACCAGGATTTATTTGGTGAACGGGGATATATACGTACGAAACTGTTTCTTCCCGGCCTCTTGAAACATCACAGCTTCCAGGTAGCAGGAGGGTACTTTGAGCAAAAAGCGGGTGGCTACGTATTTAAGTCGTCTCTGGCATTTCCCAGAGGATATCAGACAGGAGCCCCATTAACACTCAATACTTTATCTACCGACTATTCCTTCCCTATACTCTATCCGGATTTGCACGTGGGTCGTTTCTTATATGTAAAAAGAATTCGGAGTAACCTGTTTGCGGATTATGGTAAAGCCAGGTACCAGATCAAGTCCGGCAAAATCAATTCCAACTTGGTAAGTACAGGTATCGATCTCACTACCGATTCTCATTTTTTCCGGGTTTTCTTCCCTGTAAACATAGGGATTCGAACCATATATTTCCCTAAAGAACGAGATTTCGCTTCATATTTACTGTTTAGCATAAATTTTAACTATTAAAAAACCAACTAATCATTTCTTTCCTAATTTTGCTATAAACCAAACGTTAGTGATTCATGAAATTTTTCTGGAATACGCTCGACTTTCTTGACCGGCATAAGAATGGTATACTTGTAACTATTGTGCTACATTTATTTATCATTACCTGTTTTCTGGTACTGAAGATGCGTACGGAAAACAAACACCAGGAAGCACAGATGGTTATTGACTTCTCTCAGCAGGAACTATTGGATAAGCAAATAGAAGAGATGAAAAAGCAGGTAAAAAGCGAGCCCAAACAAGAATTCATCAATAATCTCGAAAAACAATATCTCGGAAAGAATATCGCCGTTAACCAGGATCATGACGCGCAGCAATCCATCAATAAGATGGTAGATGATATTGAAAAAGAACTAGGCGTGGACAAATCAGCCCATGCAAACCGCGATGCCGACCGCCAGCAGCCAAAAGTAGATTCTATTAAAACGAAAAAGCCCGCAGTTGTTGAAAAGAAACCCGAGTACAGTCTGAATGAGAAGGGAGAACCTACATTCTATAGAGGCAAAACCACAGTATCGTACTCACTCAAAGGCCGTTCGCACATCTATGTTCCTATACCTGTTTACCAGTGCGAAGGCAGTGGCAAGGTGGTTATGGATATAGCCGTTAATCCTAAAGGATACGTGCTATCAGCAACGGTAAACAAGGCCGAATCGCAAATTACAGAACAGTGTCTTATCGATGCTGCCATCCGTTACGCCCAGGTTACCCGTTTCACCGAAAAAGCAGGAGCCCCGGCTCAACAGAAAGGCTCAATTACATATATTTTTATTGCTCAGTAAGGATTAAGAGTTTGGTAATAAATCCAAAGGATTAGTCAGAAAGTCTAAATAAGTATGGATATCCTATACACCTTGTGTACTAAGGTTTAGAAAAAATTAAGGTTCTTTAATAAGAAAAACTGAGCTTTGAGTTAATTAAGCGTTTTCAATACGCTTGCCACACTCGCATCCCCTATATTACGTTTTAACGAAATTTTTTTAGCATTTCCGTGGTTCACCTATTGGTTTTATCCCTTTCTGTGAGTATATTACAAACCACTTTATGGTATGTTTCTCCGGGGTCAAATGCCCGTTATAGTTTGCGAATTTGCTAATCAACATAAAAGTTCTGAAATATGAAATTATTTAACAAAGACGGAAGATTGCTGATACCCGAGACCCCAAAGCAAAGTCCACGACCGGACAAAAAAAAGAACGAAAAATTTATTGTCCGCGAAGCATTCTGTCCTAATGGATGTAGCATCATCGACAATGAGCACCCGATTAAAAATAATCCGGGGCTTCGATTCCGCTTCAGAAGAAAAAATGTTGAGGGCGAATTTGTTATCTCCGCTATTGAAGGTGATTTTGAAAAAATTGTCCTTTCCGGAACCCTTGAAAATGGCGTAAAAGACGAGCTATTCTGCCCGCATTGCAACACACCCTTTCAAAAACTGATGAAGTGTGAGTGTAAAGCCGATGCCGACCTCGTTGTTTTCGGCCTTACACCTAAACTCGATTTCAATAATGCCATAGCTTTTTGTAATGTTACAGGCTGCCAAAACGGCACTACCATCGATTCAGGTACTGTAATCCGACGCTTTAGCCTCGAAACGGATTTGTATTAAAACATTACTTAATTCTCATTTTCGCACCGGGTCCAATAGTAGGTCAGGCTGTTCTTTAATACGTTATCCGGTTCCATCCAGTTGGTAAAGAAACGTATGGTTGATGCGTCTTTGACAACAAATTCCTGTTCATCGGTTGAGGCTTCGAGCCGGTATTGGCCGTTTTGCTTTCCGGTGGTTATACAAACAGGCATGGTAAAGCCTTTTTCAACATGTATCCATTTGTATTTTATAACCATTTCCGAACCCTTACGGGAATAGGTATAGCTTAAGACAGGCAGCTCCGTATCTTTTAGAAATTTATTAAAGAAAGGAGTAAAATCTTTACCGGTATGTGCATTCACAAAGGTTACAAAATCGTTGGTGCCAATTACTTTCTTCGTATTTTGAATAGCAAAATCCTTAATTATTCCGAAAAACAACGAGTCGTTATTCAGGATACAACGCAAATTATTGAGAACTGCAGCTCCCTTTGTGTAGCAATCGTTCGATGCAAACGCATTTTCGTTCACATTGTAATTCTGAACAACAGGCCAGATATTAAAAATATAAACCAGCTTATTCACCAACTGCTTATTGTATTCCTTGTAGCCATATTTATGTTCAAGAAACATTAATTCGGCATAGGTTGCAAAGCCTTCCTGGAGCCAAATATCCGCCATATCAACAGCCGTAAGTGAGTTACCCCACCATTCGTGCGCTGCTTCATGCACAATAATATAATCGTCCATGCGGTTGCCATATTCAGGCCTGCGAAGTTTATCATACTCATTTCCGTAGGCAATGGCTCCCTGGTGTTCCATTCCTTCGTATGGTGATTCTACCAATGCGAATCCGTCCTTCGGGAAAGGATAGGGTCCAAAAGCACTTTCATAATACTCTAGTAAAGGCTTTGTTTGTGCAAATGTTTGTTTGGCTTTTTCGAGGTTATTGGGCAAAACGTAATAATCGAGCGGGTATTTACCATTTTTGTTCTGAATAGTATCACTAAAATGGGTAAACTTTCCGAGGTAAAAAGTTACATTGTACGTGTTAATGGGATTAGCAACAAACCATGTATGCTTTGAATTTTTAGCGTCAACAATCTGTTTGGAACGTAGGGTTCCGTTGGAAACCAGATCATATCCGGTGGGAACGGTAAACGTCATCTGCATGGAATCGGGCTCATCGGATGGATGATCCTTGCCAGGCCACCAGGAGCTCGATCCGAGGTGTTCGCAGGCAACGCCACCCCAATAATTGCCTTTGCTATCTTTCTTCCATACAAATCCACCTTCCCAGGGAGGATTGACAGCCTTTTGCGGTTTTCCGGAATAGGTAATGACAATATGCTGGGAGGAGCCTTTCCTGAGCGTTTCCGGGAAATCAATAAATATAGCATCAAATTCACGCCTATAGCTGAGCTTTTGATCGTTCCAAACAATAGAAGCAATCGCATACTGCTCAAAAAGATCAATCTGAATGCTCCGTGTATCCTCTTCTACTTTGAAATAGATGGCATTGGAGCCCGAAATAAAGTTCTTTTTGGGATCGATTTTTAGATCCAGGTTATAGTAACTGACATCGAAACAGGTCCGCTCCGGACGCAATGCTCCGCGCAATGTATCCTTACGGGTGTATTGGGGGCGGTAACCCAGCTCAGGGTAAAGCTTGGTATGCTTATAAAATTCCTTAATTATATATTTGCGCTTGGCTTCTTCATCCAGGAAAATTTTAAATGCAGGATTCGGATATTTGCCACCGTTTTTAACGGCAACTTTCATGTCGGCCTGAGCTCCACGGTAATCGCCAAGGTAGAACTTCGATAAAGCCTTATACGACATAGCTTCCCCATTCTTCGGATTTTTCTTTATGATCCCATTCATGGTTTCTATGCACCCCAAATAATCCTGAAGCGTATACTGCACCTTCCCAACGTTAAAAATATCCTCTTCATCCTGCGCCGAAACCCATGCCGAAAAAAAACCAAACACAAAAAACCAAACAAAACAGACGCATAATTTAAATATTTAAGTTCATGTAAGCTCTCATAATATATGCCAATATATACAATTCAGCCAATTTATAGTTTAATTTAACAACACTTTCAACGATTTGCAAAATTTTGTTAAAATACCCAACTGCCAAAATGTACAAACACAAATTTGGTAAGCTTTTTGTTATAAATTTGTCAAAATAGTAAAATTTTAGAATTATGAGTTTAATGTATTGGATCATTGTCATTGGGTTTATGTTGCTAAGCTGGATCGTAAGCGCACGGCTTAAATCTAAATTCAGGAAGTACTCAACAATTCCTATGAACTACGGTATGACCGGTAAGGATGTTGCTGAAAAGATGTTGCGCGAAAATGGCT
This sequence comes from Bacteroidales bacterium, assembly GCA_036261135.1. Taxonomy (GTDB): domain Bacteria; phylum Bacteroidota; class Bacteroidia; order Bacteroidales; family JAAUTT01; genus JAAUTT01. The sequence continues at coordinate 8,404 of DATALJ010000231.1, read as the reverse complement.
TAACTGATGTAAAAGTAATTTCGGTTGAAGGCGAACTGACCGACCACTATAACCCGGTAAATAAAACAGTAAACCTCAGCCGTGGCGTATATTATGGCAACCATGTTGCTGCCGGTGCAGTAGCAGCTCACGAATGCGGCCATGCTATTCAGCATGCAACGGCATATTCATGGTTAAGCCTTCGTACCGCTATGGTTCCTATTCAAAATGTGACCTCAACGGTAATGAATGCAATATTTCTCATTTTGATGTTTGGTTCATTCCTTATCAATGGACTTTTCCCTATTGCATTGCCAATTATTATAGCATCATACGCTATTTTCACCGCATTTGCATTTATAACCTTACCGGTTGAAATCAATGCCAGTAACAGGGCTTTGGTATGGCTGAACGGTGCTGGAATTACCAGTTACGAAACCCATCCTAAAGCACAGGATGCCTTACGTTCGGCAGCTTATACCTATGTAGTGGCTGCGCTTAGCTCATTGGCTATGTTGCTTTACTGGATTAGTGTGTATTTGGGATCGAGAGACTAATAAGAAATTCAATAGCTTGAACTTATAAAAAACCTGGGGCGCTGTTCCGGGTTTTTTTATTTTATAATTCTTTTATCTTTGCATGCAAACCCGAAAATTCCGCATGTATATGTCGAAAAAGAACGTTAACCCCAGCAACAAAGAAAAACCACGTCAGGATATCAATAAACCCAAATCTACAGCCACGCCAAAAGATTTGCTGGACATTGTGGATCAGTTCTTCGATAAGCGTGCTGCAATGTTTTTTTACATTTCGCTGGTCCTTACTGTTTTGTTCTCTTTACTCCTGTTTGATGTTAAGGTCGGTATTGGTGGAGACGATTCCACATATATCCTTAGAGCGTACGAATTTATTAAAGAAGGTGTATATCCAGGTTATCAGGGGCCTTTATATCCTATGTTCCTGGGGCCTTTTATTGGCTTGTTCGGAATTCATATTGCATTTCTTAAACTGCTGTCGTTTGTATTTACCATCCTGGCAGTTATTTTCACCTTTAAGGCGTTTAAAAAAGTGGTGCCTGCCGGTATTCATATTCCAACCCTGATTCTTATTTCTATCAATTACTTTGTGCTTTATTTTGCCAGCCAAACGTATTCCGAAGCCTTATTCTTCTTCTTACAATCGATGTTCTTCTGGTACTTTATAAAGCATTTCGTGGATAAAGAACAATCGCCATCGCATAAAAACTTTATGGTATTGGGATTTCTGCTGTTCCTGCTTGCTATAACCCGCAATATTGGCCTTGTGGCAATTATGGCTGTGCTGGCCTATTTTATAATAAAAAAGCAATGGAAATATGCCTTGTTGTCGTTGATTGGTTTTGCCGTTTTCTTCCTCGGGTTTGAATTTATAAAACGGATTTTCTGGGATTCGGCAAGCTTACAAATAGCCGGACAAGGATCGAGCCTCATGAATAAAAGTTTTTACGATCCCTCCAAAGGAAAAGAAGATTTGGCCGGCTTTATAGGAAGGCTTATCGGAAATTCAAACCTTTATTTTTCAAAACATGTATTCTCCTTTGTGGGATTGCGGCCCGAGATTACTGTTCCGGCACCATTTCTGACGATTATAGTGTGGGGTTTGTTAATTCTGGCATTCTTCAAAACTTTTCAAAGAAACCAGTCGTTATTCTTTGTATCCATCTACGCCATAGGAACAAGTGCTGCGATATTCCTTGTTACACAAACCACCTGGGACCAATGGCGACTAATCATCAACCTGTTCCCGGTAATTCTGTTACTCATTTTCGGAAGCCTTTATTATACCTTTAAATCAAAAGGATTATCGTCGTTACAGTTTGTTTTCCCCATACTTTTAATTATCCTGTTCTTTACATCGCTTAGCCGGACAAGTACGCACGTAAAGACGCAAAAGGAAATCCTTGCCAAAAACCTGAAAGGAAATATGCTGTATGGCTACACGCCCGATTGGATTAACTATATCGAAATGAGCAAATGGGTTGCAGCCAATACACCTAAGGACGCAGTTACTGCTGTTCGTAAATCCACTATTTCCTTCATTTACACAAACCGCAAGTTCCATAATATATCGGTAGTTCCATCCATCACTACCGATTCGTTGCTTAAAAGGATGAACGATACTTCGGTGTACATCGGTGTAAAGATGAATGCCTTCATCAATAGCAAGGTTTATGCCAGCATTGCCATTAAAGCCGTTGGCTTTGTAAATGGAAACTTCAGTTTTGGAGACAGCGAAGCGGGCGACGGAAGTATAGTTGGAATTTACGAGTTCTCGAAAGCCGAGTTCCCCATATGGGAAGAACAACTCAAAAAAGAAAACCTTTACTACGATGCAAACATCAAAAACTGGATAAAAGCGGTACCTTCTTTAACCAATGATTATGCCATTTATGTTCCGGAAATATTGCTGGATGTTCTCCATAAAGCAAAAGTAAAATACATGATTCTGGCCAGCTTACGGTCGAACCCTTACGAAAATACCGGGAATATAATAACTACCATGCACCGGTACGTAAATTTCATTCAACTTAAGTATCCCGAAAGTTTTGTACTGGTGAATACCATGGGCACCGACGAAATTGCGCAGTTGGTAGAACTAAAAATTTAATCGTCTGTAAAACATTAACGCTAATATTAATAACCCGAAAAGAGCTACATGCCACATAAACAAAATATAATAAACTACTTCGATTCCTGCGCGAAAGATCGCGTGAAATACCGCAAATCCAAACAATATTACTGGAACTCCCTAACCCGGTATTGCAATTATTTCATGCACGACGACCTCTCGGTACTCGAATTGGGCTGCGGTACCGGCGAGCTACTCTCGCAGATAAAAGGTTCCCGAAAAGTCGGCATCGATTTTAGTGCGCTCATGATTGACGAAGCCAGGAAACAATTCCCTGCACTCGAGTTCCATGTTATGGATTGCGAAAACATCACATTGGAAGGTAAATTCGATGTCATTATTCTTTCAAACCTTGTAGGATGGCTTGTTGACGTACAAAAATGTCTGCATCAGCTGAAAAAACTCTGTCATCCGCAAACACGCATCATCATTACCCATTACAATTTTCTTTGGGAGCCGGTTATTAATTTTGCCGAATTCATACACATTAAAAAGAAAACACCTCATCAGAACTGGCTTACACGCGGCGACATCTTCAACTTCCTTGCTATTGAAGACTTTGATGTATACCGGCACAACCGGAACATGCTCATTCCAATCAATATCCCTGTAATATCGCATATTTTCAACAGGTATCTTTCCAAACTGCCCTTCTTCAATTGGTTTGCATTAAATCAGTATGTATTTGCGCGACCGGACAATCGCATTTTCGAAGAAAAAATAAGCTATTCCACATCGGTCATCATTCCGGCGCGCAACGAAAGCGGGAACATCGAGAATGCCGTATTGCGTCTTCCTGATTTCGGGAAACATGTAGAAATCATTTTTATCGAAGGTAATTCAACCGACGACACCTGGGAAAAGATCCAGGAAATTCAAAAGAAATACGAAGGTAAACGCGACATTAAAATTGGGCGGCAGGATGGTAAAGGCAAGGCCGATGCTGTACGCAAAGGCTACGAAATGGCTACCGGCGACATTCTTATGATCCTCGATGCCGACCTCACCGTTCCACCCGAAGATATTCCCAAATTCTACGAAGCCATTGCCACAGGTAAAGGCGAATTCATTAACGGATCGCGCCTGGTATATCCTATGGAAAAGAATGCGATGCGTTTCCTCAATATTCTGGGCAACAAATTCTTTAGCATTGCCTTTTCGTGGGTGTTCGAACAGCCTGTTAAAGATACGCTTTGCGGAACCAAGGTACTTTTCCGTAAAGACTATATTCGCCTGAAATCGAACCGTTCCTTTTTCGGGAATTTCGATCCATTTGGCGATTTCGACCTGCTGTTTGGGGCATATAAGCTCAACCTTAAAATTATCGATCTTCCTATTCGCTACCAGGAACGGACGTACGGCGACACCAATATTTCGCGGTTCCGACATGGCTTTATTTTATTGCGCATGTGGTTTTACGCCGTACACAAAATCAAATTCTGGTAAGTAAAATATTTGTAATTCACCTAATCATGGACCAACGACTAGAACACGAAATAGAACACGGAAAATTCCTGGCCCGCGAAGGTGCCGGCGAAATATGGAACTGGGAATCGCCAGCCGGCAAAGTACGCTGGAAAAGAAGGGTTAAAATGCTCACCAGCCATATCACTCCGGGAATGATTGTATTAGAACTGGGTTGTGGTACGGGTTATTTCACGAAAGAAATGATACATACCGGGGGTTTTATAACAGCCATCGATATTTCTCCCGATTTATTGAAAATAGCCGAAGAGAATGTTACATCCGATCTCATATTTTTCAGGGAAGAAAACGCATACAGCATGTCGTTTGACGGCGCAACCTTCGATACCGTAGTAGGGAGCTCGGTTTTACACCATTTGGATATTAAAAAAGCTTTATCCGAAATTTTCAGGGTTTTAAAACCCGGTGGAACCTTGTACTTCACCGAACCTAACATGATGAACCCGCAAATTGCCCTGCAAAAAAATATACCCTGGTTAAAAAAGAGGCTGGGCGACTCGCCCGACGAAACGGCATTTTTCAGATGGTCGTTAAAAAGCTTATTAAAGGAAACCGGGTTCAACGAAATCCGCATCGAACCTTTCGATTTTCTTCACCCTGCGATTCCTTCAAAAATCATAAACCCCATTTCCTCTATCGGTACTTTTATTGAAAAAGTACCCATTATGAAGGAAATTGCGGGTTCGCTGTTTATCAAGGCAACAAAATCGAATTAAGAAAGGAACTGCCTTAAATTCGTTCATTACAAGGCAGATTGTTTTCGGGTATTTGTATTAACTATTGCTTTTTAGTCTTAGGAGCCTTTTTGGTTTCGACAGCTTTAGCTTGTTCTTTCTTTTTATCAGAAGAAAAGGGGACATTGCGGGTAGCAAGTTTATCGCAAGTCTTGTCATTATTGTCATCTACAAATCTTCCACATTTGCATTTCCCGCTGCATTTAGCTGTACTAGGTGTTTTCTTTTCGCCAGGCGTTGTTTGCGCACTCGCGAATGCTGTTGCGGCAATCAGAGCCATTCCGAGGATAAAAAGTTTGGTTTTCATGTACATAAAATTATTTCCAATGTAAAATTATAAAAATAAGTTTGGTTGTGGTTTTTTCAAGCGATGTTCTTTACCTTGGGTTAATCATAGAATCATTAGGATTTACTAAAAACCTACGCACTCTTCTAAAAAATTGTTTTTCAGCAAGTACTTCAGGAGCTTTACTTCCTCCGTGCAACGCTTTATTGACGATCCAAAGCTTCTTTTCTGTTTTTAAGTTGGCGTAAATTTCTTTTGACATCCATACCGGAGTTCTGTCATCATTAGCTCCTACTATCAAAAAACAAGGAGTATTAAATGACGTTGCTGAATACTTAGGCAGCAAATGAACCGGAAAATCTTGCGGAATGATGATGTCGCTTGTATCTTTTATTTTGGATAATTCTTTAAAGAAGTCGGCAAAATCAGTCATGAGTCCTCTTCCTATTACTTTTCGTACATCGCTTCGTTGCAAAGCCACAATCCACGAAAGATATGCACCTGTTGAATAGCCAAACAAGGAAATATTATTTCGATCCACCTCGGGCTGCCGAATAACAAAATCTATAGCCGCATGATAATCGCTAATAAACTCCGTATACACTAAATTCTTTTCATTAATAGGCCAGTCTCCGCTTTCGCCAAATCCTCTCCAATCGAAAAGAAAGACATTAAAATCGTTAAATATAAACGCATTAGCCAACCAAATATTATAGAGCATATTGCCTGCATCGCCATCGCATATTATGAGCGTGGGTCTCTTTACTTCGTCTTTAAGTTTATATTCTCTGGTACCTTTATTTTGTATTGCTTCTTTTTCCTGAGATGAAGCATCAATACGGTTTTGTGCCGGCAGAAACCACCCTTTTAACAGCACACTATCGGAAGTGGGGAATACAACTTCCTTGTATATTAAATTGTAGTCGCAAGGGCGGGCCTCATAAAACTTTATCGGTTTTAGAGCTAATGAATTGAAGGTGTGGGAGAGTAATATAAACAGGATGATTTGATAGCGATTCATAATACGTATTGCGTTTTAATTTGGATCCGAAAAGATAAATCAATTCTTCAAATTTATCTCAATAATTTTGAAGGTTCTGGATCTTATATTTCCCTTCCTACTTGCTATCCGTAGACTATTGCTAAGGAGCCGATCGGCGAATCCCGTACCTGCGGAATCACCGCGATAAATAGTGGCGTACTTGCTAAGTATATGCTTATGTTTTTGCTAATTCATTATTAATTCCAATGCTAATTAAAAAGAATTTTTAAGTATTAATATTTATCTGAAAGTCTGGATAATAATTATCTTTGTGCTAAATCTATTGTTGATAACTTGTTAATTAAGTTGAAAAGTGATCGCTAAATTCATACATACAGATATAAAATTAATTCAACCGCAATTTGAATCCAGGTTAACAGATTTAGTTATTGAACTGGATTACTTAAGAAAAAAGAGATTGGGAGGGACAGCGACACTCTATAATTGATAGCTCATTGGTTGTTAGTATAATTTTTTAACTTAGAACTCAAAAAGATTAAATTTGTAGAAAATTTAGCATGAATCTGCCTAAAAACATAAATCCTTGTCCAATTGTAGACGCATTACTTGAAGTAAGGTTCACTTCTAAAATTAATGCCAATGCTGTTTTTGGATTAATTTATAGCGTATTACAAAAGGATTTTCAAAAAGTTGAGACTTTACCAATTTTGCAACTACCCGATGTCGTTAGAGCCAGTGACCCAAATTTGAAATATAAGCCTTACTACAAAATTTCAAATGAAAATTTTGTTATTCAAATCGGACCTGATGTAATTTCAATTAGTTCTTTCCCGAAATATTTAGGTTGGGAATTATTTTCTAAAATCATTTTCGATGCAATTACTAAAATTGAAAGCGTCGGGATTATCAATGCAATAGAAAGAATTGGTATTAGGTATATTAATTTCTTTGAAACTAACATTTTTGAAAAGGTTAATCTTAAGGTGTGTATAGGAACAAATGACATACTTTATAAGAATACAATTGTAAGAACTGAAATTGAACAGGGAGAGTTCAGCAGTACATTACAAATAGCTAATAATGCTATTATTAATGGAAAACTTGGCTCAATAATTGACATAGACACGTTTTTAACTAAAAATTTGGATGCCTTCTTTTCAAGAAAAACTGAACTTATAAATGCCGGGCATTTAAAAGAAAAGGAATTATTTTATAGTTTATTGAAACCTGAATTTTTAAACACACTCAATCCAACGTATTAGATATGGGAACAAATACTTATAATTCATTAGCTAATATTGTTTTACTTGCGACTATTAGTTCAAGTGTAATAAGTTTATCTTATGATTCTGACAATCTAATACCTAAAATGAATCATAATTATAGTTTTCAAAACAATATTGCAGATTGGAAAGATTTTGCATTTAATCAGTCGGTTGATTACCAGCTACGGGACGAAAGTATGGAAAAGCTACAGACGATAATTGATTTTTCTAAAAAGATTCTCCAAAATACAAAAGACATTGATAGCGAGTTTGTAGATATCGTTAATGATAACTTTTGGGAGCTGATATGAATTTAGATGAAATTAAAATCTATTTGCCCAAATTCTTGTCAGCAGAATCTGACCGTGAATTATTTAAAGGACTTAAAGATTTCCCAGATAATATTGATGATAGATTGTATACTACATATCTACATGATACTAAAATAATATACCAAGGTGATGGCTTAAACAATCTGCTAGTTGTGAACCTCCCAAAATCTGAAATAAAACCAGTTCCTGGTATTATTTTATCAAATACATGCGATATTGATTTACAAAACGAGAGAAATTTTCCTTCACAGATTGTTTATGCTCCAATTTTTAGTTTAGAAAAATATAGACAAACACTTCTTAATAATTCAAAAAAAGCTAAAGAGCAGATTACTGACCATATAAATGCAATAAAAAGGCAAGAGATTACTCAAATTTTTTATCTTCCAAAATATGATGGAAAACTAGAAGAATCTATCGTCTTTCTTGACAGAGTAAATAATATGCCTAACACTCTAATTGAAAGAGATAAAATTTCATCCAATAGGATCTTTACTCTAAGTGATTATGGAGCATATTTATTCCTATTGAAACTTTCCATTCATTTTACGAGAGTTCAAGATAAAATTGAAAGAAAGAGTATTATTAAATAAAGCACGACGGCATAATCGAGTAGACAGCCCCACCAGATAATCTGATGGGGTGAGCCTCTT
>DATALJ010000216.1:0-4425 GCA_036261135.1 Bacteroidales bacterium | reverse complement strand
TAACGCATGCGCCGGAGAATCGTCGAGCTTTACTGTGATTGTGAAAGGCAGCTTCCCGGAAGGATTCACAGTACCTGTTAAAACATCGGCCACCTTTCTTCCGACAGGTTCCGCGCTTGCTGCTACCTGGAATCCTGAACTCGCAAATAAATTCGGAATGGTTCTCGGAGAAGAGGCACATACCCGTAATAAAGATATTATCCTGGCTCCAGCTGTAAATATTACACGCACTCCCATAAACGGTCGTACTTTTGAGTACATGAGCGAAGATCCGCTTCTGAATTCGCGACTTTCAGTAGAATACATCAAGGGTGTGCAAAGTACAGGTGTTGTAGCCTGTGTAAAACACTATGCAGCCAATAACCAGGAAACCAATCGCGGCACGGTGAATGTTGAAATGGACGAACGTACCTTGCAGGAAATCTATTTGCCGGCATTTAAAGCATCGGTGATGGAAGCCCAGGCCTTTTCGGTAATGACGGCTTACAATAAATTCCGCGGTGTATATTGTGCAGAAAATGAGTATTTGGTAAATAATATATTGCGCAAACAATGGGGCTTCGATGGTATAGTCGTTTCCGACTGGGGAGGAACGCACAGTACCGTAAACAGCGCGCTGTACGGCATTGATGTGGAAATGGGTAGTGGCCGTCAGCCTTTTTTTGCAAAACCGCTGATTGATTCGGTGAAAAGCGGCGCTGTTCCTATGGAAGTAATTGACAAAAAGGTTCGAAGTGTGCTTAAAGTCTTGTTTTTTGCCATGCATAGGGATAAAGCACCTAAGAATACTGAGCTTTCCACGCCTGAACATAACCGGGCTGCTTACGATATTGCGGCTCAGTCCATTGTTCTGCTGAAGAACCAAAAGAACATGCTGCCTTTACAGGTATCGAAGATAAAGAATATAGCCATAATCGGCGATAATGCAACCCAGAAACAAGCTTCTGGAGGCTTTGGTGCTGGTGTAAAAGCACGCTACGAAGTTACGCCTTTGGATGGACTTAAAGCCAAACTGGGGAACGCAGTCAATATTCGCTATGCCCGGGGTTACAAACCCGAATATTCCAAGGCTTCTAATCATTCCTACGGGAAAGTGCCTACTTATGAGGTAAACGATTCCTTATTGAAAGAAGCCGTTGAGGTTGCTCGTACTGCCGATGTAGTTCTCTTTTTTGCCGGCACCAACAGGGAAGTTGAAACCGAAGCAACAGATCGTTCCACTTTAATGCTTCCTTTCGGGCAGGATCAGTTGCTGAAAGCTCTTTCTGCTGTGAATTCGCGCATAGTTGTTGTGGTAGTTGCTGCAGCTCCGGTCGATTTAGGAACCTGCAATCAGGTAGCTCCTGCTATCGTTTGGTCGTGGTTCAACGGTTCGCAGGGAGGAAAAGCATTGGCCGATGTTTTAACAGGTACTGTGAATCCTTCCGGGAAGCTGCCTTTCACAATCACAGTAAAGCTCGACGATTCTCCGGCGCATGCGTTAAAAACGTTCCCTGGAGAGAATATGCAGACAAACTATAAAGAAGGCATACTGGTTGGCTACCGTTGGTTTGATACAAAGCAGATTGAGCCTCAATACCGCTTTGGCTTCGGTTTGTCCTATACCACTTTTGCATTTAATTCTATTCAAACGGATAAAGCCCAATATAAAACAACAGAGGATATTTCTATTACCATAAAACTTAAGAATACCGGAAAGCTGGCTGGTTACGAAACCGCTCAGCTTTATGTAAGCGACCTGAACGGGAATGTGCCGAAAGCAAATAAGGAACTGAAAGCATTTCAAAAGGTATACCTGAATGCGGGTGAAGAAAAAACGGTGGCGCTAAAAGTGAAGGCTTCCGAGCTGGCCTATTTTGATGAAAAAACGATGAGCTGGGTTGTCAATCCAGGTAAATACAGGCTTATGGCAGGGGCTTCGTCCAGAGATCAGTTCGTGTCGAAGGATATTCAAATAATTAAGAATTGATAATTGAGAATTGACAATTTGTATGGGCGATTGCTCTGCTCGCACAAATTGTCAATTCCTGTATTTTAATTTTCAATTGTCCATTCTCCATTTTCAATTGTCCATTCTCCATTGTCAATTGTGCATTCTCAATTGTTCTGCCTTCTTCTTTCTTTCATTTGCTGGCCCTTTTCCTTCTTTTCTTCTTTGTATTTCTTCATTTGTTCGGCGCTCAGGACCTTTGCAAATTCGGCTTCGCGGTATTGCTGAATTTTTCTGACTTCCCGTTGCTTATCCATTTTAGAGAGCTTGAGATTGCGAACAGAATCGATCTTGGTTGCGCATTCAAGATTTATGGGTGTTACCTGTTGCTCCTGATCGGAAGTAAGGTTGAGGTTGGTCTTCATCCATTCAGTAAGGCGTTGAGCGCGTTCAGCGGCAGGCATTTTTGCATTGTCATCGGTTTGTGCGAAAGCACCAGCGCTGAACATGAGCGCAAGTAAAAAAAAGGTGGTTTTTAATGTTTGTTTCATAGCTAAAAGTTTTTTTGATTATGACTTTTAGATGGTAGAAACGGGAAATGGTTTAATACGAGATAAGTATTAAATGCTCAATTTAATTAGAGTTTGTAATTCATGTTTTTACAAACATTTCAAACAAACTCTAATTCGGGATTTGTTCTAGAACCCTTGTTTGATGTTAATCTTGTTAGGCCAGTTTATTTGTCGGAAATTGTCATTTCATTATTCATGGTCATTGGAATAGCCATTCCCCCAGGCATTTGTGGATTGTCCTTTATGATAGCTGTTCCTTTTAAGGATTGACTAATCACCGCATCCATTGTCCAGCCTGTTTTTTTATCAATTTTGATGTCAGAGGTCATTGCTCCTTTTAGATCATACTTTAGCGGCATTCCGTTCGATTCAATATGAGCATCTTTATCAGTAGTTTCTATTCTTGAATCTCCCAAAATCTGATAATAATTATCTGTAATCTCTTTCAATTCGTAAACGGTTTCCATTTTTGCTGACATTCCAGACTCCAACTGGGTTTTAATAATCCATTTATCACCCTTCGAAATTATGTTGTCCGGAAAAATAGCCGAACACATTTCAAAGTTGCCTTTAAATGCTTTTTCTCCGTAAGCCTGTTGTATCTGTCCAAGAACTTGTTGCTTCTGTTCTTCTGTTACTTGAGGAAATTTTTCAAACATGTTTGAAAATACCGATTCGATGCCCTTTACCTCATTTACTTTGCCAGTTTTTGTCATTTTAATCATGAATGGCTTATTTTTCATTGTTCCCAGTATGCTTGAAAGAATATCTCTTTCATCATTTTTCTCAGAACTAAATTCCATCTCTCCGCTGGGAAGGCCCATTTTCATGATTAAACTTTCGTATCTGACTTCCATATCGTAAACGTCATTCTGAATATTTGTTACCTTGTATGACATTCTTGCATTAATGGACATTTTGGTATTCAATTGCTGTCCATTAATATTTTGAAGAATCGTGACATCTGATGTCATTTTTTGGTAGTAAACTGTGCCCTTTGTTAGGTTTAGTTCTAACTTATTCTTTTTGGGTTGACATGAAGTCAATAAAGCGAATCCGATGAGTAAACTTAAAATACTTTTCATTTGGAGATTTTTAGGTGTTAGTTATTAAACGTATTATAGGTTTTGCCACATAACGTAGAGGGTATGCAGCGGGCGGGCTCCGTGGCCGATTCACTATCCACCGTTACTGCCCTTGCCAGCGAGCTCTGAACTTGCAAATTGCTCTGAACCCCGCCTGATGTATACCCTGTGTTGTACGGCGTTTTTATTTCATTTCAAAAATTGTCAATAATTTATAAATATCCCGAGATGGTTGATGTTCATTGTATCCAAATGCAATTAAATATTTACGATCACAACATTTACATTTTACAAGTCTAAAACTATCAATATTGCAATGATAATACTTGTTACTATTCGATTCAAAAAATCCTCCAAATCTTTTTAAGCTCACCTGGTCAATATACTTATCATCAAATAGACCTGTAAAGTCGGTATAATCACGCAAGTAAATTTTCACTTGTTCATTTTCACATTTATCACACTTGAAATCAATACCCAATTTGCCATTTTCATATTCTATCCAATCAGAATAGTAATCTTTGCTCCCAAAAACTAATCGAGCTACATAAACCAATTCCGATGGTATTATATTAGAATATTCAATCATTTTTATCGTATTCAATTTTTAGTCAGCGAAGACAGGTCTTTTTTAAAATGCCGTACAACGTTGAGTGTAGCAGTAGTAAGGGTTTTCGGTGCGATTCATTGTCAACCTGCAATAACCTTGCTGCGGGCGAAAACCTTGGATAACCCACTTAACCCCTTATTACTGCTACACTGTGTTAGTGCCTGGCAATTTTATTATCTTAATTATCAAATTCATTTATAAGTCACTATTTGAATATTCTCAAATTCT
>DATALJ010000204.1:0-2772 GCA_036261135.1 Bacteroidales bacterium | reverse complement strand
ACCATACGAATTTAATGAAACATCTACTACAACGATGCTTGAATCTATCAGGAGACAGAAATGGATTGCAGCTACACGTTCTCAGGAATGGGAAGCTTTCCTTGAGATAAACAGAACTGGTTACCCAAATTATGGTACCGTTGATTCCAGAAGCTCCTCGTATGTAGTAGGAAATCTTGCTCCATCAATTAATACAGTTCTACCTGCTGGAGTATTCCCCAAAAGGTTAATATATCCTAAGACCTCTGCGGATTATAACCCCAATACACCAGTTTCTACAATCCAACAACCTTTGTGGTGGCAAAAACAATAATATTGGTTTATAAACAGTAAAAAATTATAGCAATGAAAATATTCAATAAAATTATTATACTCTGCATCCTTACTGTATCAATTTCTGGATGCGAGACATATAAGGATATGGATGTAGATCATACAGCCATTTATCCGATGGATGGGGAATGGATTGTTAACTACATAAATACCAGTGTAACTCCTAATGACACAAGTGATTTTGTGGTTCTCTCAACCTATGGTACGGTTGACAATAGTACTACTCAAATGTGGATAAGAAGTATTAACCATGAGTTAACTGGAGCTACTCCTCCTATGGCTAGTTTTACAGGTAAAATAAATGTAAATGTTGCCGCCAACACATTTGATGGTACAGATGTCAATAATACCAGGGTTATTCCGAACAGTACAGCAACACCACCTGTTGTTGCACAGAGTTTTACCATTACCAATGGTTTAATCGAACCAGGTGCTTATACTACTTTAAGTGGTGGAAAAGCTGACAAGATTTCTTTTACAATGACAGATACCAGAAAACCAGGCGTTGTTTACTCAGTGGTAGGTTTTCGTCGCACCTTCTGGCTTGAAGATGAAGGAATGTAGTATTTTGGACATTTGTATTTAGCTAATTAGAAAGCCGCCTCATGTGAGGCGGCTTTCTAATTGAAACAAGAAATCTTTTAACTCTTATAACTAACTTGAGTTAGATATAAGATCTATGGTATAGATAAAAGCTAGTTATTGCAAGGAAAAGCATAACTTACCCAAAAAGCTTGAAGAAAATGATAGGAAAATCCCCGGATCAAAATCCAACCGTTACTAAGCGATTTCATAGAGATGAGCCACGAGTTAGTATTGTTGGCTCAAAGGATTGATTGGAAGCATTTCGAGCAATCCTTTGAGCTGTATTACTCAACTATAGGCAACCTTCAATACCTATACGGTTTATGGTAGGCTGCCTAATGCTAAAAAGACTTATTATGCATGAATTAATAATTTAGTTACAGGGCAATCGTTGCTTTTAAAGTAACGATTGCTTTTTTTTGAACTTTATGACTTGCTCTTGGTTTTAAAAGCTGCAAATATATGCTGAATACATTATATGGAGTCATTTTCAATAGCATAAATAATTCATAAAAGTATGAAGAAAAAAACTTCATCTATTATTTGGGTTCTTTTTTACTACTCAACCTTATACTCTCAAGTCTCTACCGGCGAAATTCCCCCTTCCTTTTCTTCGAAATTAAAATCCAAAGTTAAGAGTGAATTTCTTGCAAAGCCTGATATTGCCAGGCTTCTTGAAGAAGATGCCGAGAATGATAAATCTAACAGGCCATACCGGGTAGCTACAATGATGGATGTTGAATATTGTGTGTCGGGCTCAGGTTCTTGGGACACGCTTTCAACAGGCGAAAGAATATGGCGGTTAAACATTTATTCTCCCGATGCACAAGGGTTGCAGCTAAACTATTCCAATTTTAAATTACCCCCCGGTGCCCGCTTATTTGTTTATAATGAGAACAAAACCTTTGTGCGTGGTGCATTTACCAATCAGAACAATGATACTTCAGGCAATTTTGCTACGGAGATAGTGCCCGGCGAAAGTTGCATTGTTGAATTGGCACTCTCGCCATACACTACCGAAGTACCGGAATTTTGTATTACTCAGGTAGGGTATGTGTACCGTGGCGTAGACTTTTTTGTACCTGAGAGTTCGCGGTTAAAAGCATCGGGGGCTTGCCAGGTAAATATAAATTGTTCTCCCGAGGGAGATAACTGGAAGGATGTAAAACGTGCTGTTGCCCGCATATATATGAATGGCTATTATTGCACAGGAACCTTATTAAATAACACCGCACAAGATTTTAAAAATTATTTTGCTACAGCCTTTCATTGCATTGATGGGCTTACATCGTCCTCCTCGAATTGGCTATTTTATTTCAATTATGAGCATTCCACATGCTCAAATACTTCTACCAATATAACACCCAATACCATTACCGGAGCAACGGTTAAAGCGTCGACACCAATAAATGGTGGTGGCGATGGAGCACTTCTTCTGCTCAATGGCACAATTCCCTCCACTTATAAAGTATACTATGCCGGTTGGAACAGGGCCGATAGCGCTGTTTCGGGTGGGGCATGCATTCACCATCCGCAGGGCGACAGGAAAAAAATTGCTACAGTTCGCGATAAGTGGTATACCTCTACCTGGTATGGCGAAAACGATGTTATAGGTGCTAAAAACGCTCACTGGTACGTAGTTTTTGCGCCAACACCCAATGGACATAGTGTAACTGAGGGAGGATCTTCAGGTTCCGGTATTTTTGGAAACGATGAATTATTCAGAGGCTCATTATCCGGAGGTAATTCATCATGCGATATTCCGTCGGGGAGTAATTTATTTGGTAAATTATCCTATAATTGGGATAAATATAGTTCAACTCCCAATCAACAGTATAAAGTATGGCTCGATCC
>DATALJ010000187.1:0-4369 GCA_036261135.1 Bacteroidales bacterium | reverse complement strand
TTAACAGTATTGTTGAGGACGAATTGGGTAATTTGTGGGTAGGAACAAACGATAAGTTGTATTATTATAATTCAAAATCAGGCAAATTTTCAGTTTTCTCACCTGAGAATATTGGTGGAATTGGAATAAAGGATAACGGTTTTATTTCCAGTAGTTATATTCGGGTGGTTTATATCGATCACAAAAAGAACGTTTGGATAGGCACAAACCAGGGACTGGATTTGTTTGTGAAGGAAAACCAGACCTTTATTAACTACTACTATAATCAGAACGATCCTGGGAGTTTGGGAGACAATGAAGTCAATGCAATTACCGAAGATCATGAAGGAAGATTATGGATCGGACACCATCGAGGACTTGATCTTTTTCAAAACCCCGGCAATTTAGAGGAAAAGGCTCGTTTCAAGCATTATATGAATGAAGAGAAAAATGCCTCATCCATTAATGCTGGAGCAGTAAATCATATAATTGAGTATCAGAACGGACTGTGGGTCGGAGTAGATAATGGCGGTGTAAATATTTTACAACTTAAGCCGGGGATGATTCCGGAGAATAAGTTTGTACGATATAATTATAATTCGGGCGAATTAAACGGGTTAAGCAGCAACTCAATACAATTCTTCTGCACCGATAGGCAAAACAACATGTGGGTTGGTACTTATGGGAACGGAGTAAGTATGCATTCCGCTTCTTCCAACGATTTCGATGTATACCGTCACGATATTTATAATAACAAGTCGATCAGTAGTAATCAGGTGAACGCTTTCCTCGAAGACAACGATTACGTATGGATAGGAACAGAAAAAGGCTTAAACAGGTACAACAAAAAAGACAATACGTTCAAGAGCTATACCTATAATCCAAATAACAAGAATGGTATATCGTCCAACGCGGTTTGGGCATTGCACAAGGATAGCCAGGGTGCCTTATGGATTGGTACATGGGCCGGAGGCCTGAATAAATTCGATAGTAAAACGGAAGTCTTTACAAGATATCAAAACAAACCCAATGACACTACCAGCATTGGTTCAAATAATATCTTCAGCATTTTCGAAGATAAGGATGGGTACCTGTGGTTGGGCACAATGGGGGGCGGGCTCAACCGCTTCGACAAGAAAACAGGACGGTGCATTCGCTATCATTATACCAATTCCAAAATCAACAACAATTTTGTTGAACAAGTTGTCGAGGATAAATCGGGCAACCTATGGCTGGCGAATTTATCCCTGACCCGTTTCGACCGAAAAACTAAACAGTTTACCTCTTATTTACATAACGAATCGGATTCTACAAGTATAAGTGGTAGCACGGTATATACTATTTTTTGTGACAGTAAATCGAACATCTGGATAGGCACAAATGGTGGTTTGAATTTGTACCTGCCTAAAAAAGATAAGTTTAGGTCGTACCAGATTGAGAATGGATTGCCCGATAATGCAATAAAAAGCATTTCCGAAGATAACTTCGGGAATCTTTGGCTGGGAACCAATAAAGGCCTTTCTAAACTTATTGGCGCTATTCACTTACTCAAAAAGCCAACGTTCAAAAATTACTCACGAGAGGACGGATTGTCAAGCAATGAATTCAACAGACGGTCATGCCTGCGCTCTTCTGACGGTCAAATGTACTTTGGCAGCGAAAACGGGTTTATTGTTTTTAATCCGGCTACAATGCGCGAGAATATATATGTGCCAGACATTGTTTTCACCGATTTACTGTTATTTAATAAACCGGTAACAGCTTCCGACGAAAATTCGCCGATCTCCGAGAATATGGCCGATGCAAAGACGATCACACTTTCTTACGGGCAATCTTATTTCATAATAAAATTTGTTGCATTAAATTATGTCATTCCACGCAAGAACCAGTACGCCTACATGATGGAAGGTTTTGATAAGGACTGGAATTACGTGGGTACAAAACGCGAAGCTACGTATACCAATTTGCCTGCCGGAAAATATACATTCAGGGTTATAGCATGCAATAACGATGGCAAATGGAACGAAGAGGGAATTTCAATCAAGGTAATCGTTAACCCTCCATGGTGGAGCTCTTGGTGGTTTAGAACTATTATCATTTTGTGCATCCTGGCTGCTTTAACCTTAGGTTTAATCAGGCTAATAAAGCATATAAGGGCTTTGGCCAATCAAACCATTCTGAACGAAAGAAATCAGTTGAAAACACTGGTGAATAACATCCCTCACTGCATTATTATAAAAGATATGAACCTGCGCCATATTGTATTAAATAATGCCACTGTTGAATATTTGGGAGGACAGAGTGAAAGCGAATACATTCATAAAACCGATTACGATTTATACCCCAAAGAGCTTGCCGATTTCCTGTACGCGCAGGAAAAACAAGTATTAATGACGGGGAAACCGATTATTAACGAAGAAAGTACAAAGCAGAATAAAGGTAGAATCGAAGCTTTTTCGATTACCAAAAGCCCAATCATTAATATCAAAGGCGAGACCATTGGCTTGGTATGTATTATGCGGGATATAACTTATCAGAAGAAAGCTGAGCAGAAGATGATAAGGCAGAGTGAGGATCTGATTAAGTACAATAAAGTTTTGAATGAATCGAACGTTTTGCTGGAAGAAAGGCAACAACAGATAGAAGAACAGGCAGCCGAATTGATGGCTCAAAACGATCTGCTTGAGGAAAAGCAGAAGTACATTCAGGCTCAGTCTTCCGAATTGGAAAAAAGCAACGAGCGTTTAAAGGTATTGAACGATACCAAAGACCGGTTCTTTTCTATTATTGCACACGACCTTCGTAATCCTTTCCATGCAGTGAAAGGCTTGTCGGAAGTATTGTTAATGAATTTTGATAAAATTGCTCCCGAAAAAGCAAAGAAATATATCGACCTCATTCATTCATCCTCAGCAACAGGAAGTAGTTTGCTCGAAAACCTGCTTACATGGTCGCGATCGCAAACCGGAACCATTGCGTTTGAGCCCGAGACTATTGACTTATACGAACTGTCTAAACAAACTTTTAATTTGTTGGACACAGAGGCCAAACGTAAAAACATTCAGTTAAAACAATCCATTGAGCCCCAAACCTACTTGTTTGCTGATACCAATATGTTGCTTACTATTTTCCGAAATCTGGTATTCAATGCCATTAAGTTTACTCCGGAAGGGGGCTCTGTAACAGTATCGTGCGTTCAGGATCCGCAACAATTTATTATTAGTGTTAAAGATACAGGCGTTGGGATTTCGAAGGAAAACCAAGAGAAATTATTCAATATCAATACCAACTTTTCTACGGCAGGCACGCATAACGAGCAGGGAACAGGTCTCGGACTTATTCTTTGCAAGGAATTTGTAGAACGTCACGGTGGGAGAATCTGGGTTGAAAGTGACAAGGGTAAAGGTTGCGAGTTCAAATTTTCGCTGCCCGTTGTAATAGGATAGGCTAACTGCATACTCACACTGTGGAGAATATGCACCACGCATAGGATTTAGATCAACGCAGCCATTTGTTTATTTAATTTATGGGAAGCACGAAACTCCCTCCATTTCAGTAATTGATCATATCTCATGATTTGAGGTAATTTACAATACGCTCATTAGCATATATTTTGTGTGGTTATTGTACGAATTAAAACTTCAAACCATGGAAAATAGAAATCAAACTGCGCTCATTACAGGCGCAACCTCAGGGATAGGATATGAACTGGCCAATTTATTTGCCAGAGACGGATATAGTCTGGTGATAATAGCTCGCGACAGCGTGCAGCTTGATAAAGTAGCAAACGAATTTCTGGCTCTCGGAGCAGGCAATGTAACAGCTATACCTAAAGATCTCTCTAAACCCGATGTACCCCGTGAAGTATATGAATTCACCCAAAACCGCGGAATTATAGTAGATTACCTTATTAACGATGCTGGTGTTGGAGAAGTAGGTATGTTCTTCGAAACCGACATCAATAAGGAAATTGAAATCATCAATTTGAACATCGTTGCACTGGTTTATCTTACCAAACTTTATCTCAGGGAAATGTTGAAACGGGGAAGCGGAAGGATTATGCAACTGGCTTCGGTAGCTTCGTATCAGCCAACACCCCGGCTAACAGTATATGCAGCCACAAAGGCCTTTGTGCTCTCGTTTACCGATTCACTTATATATGAACTGAAAGATACAGGCGTAACCATGACAGCATTAATTCCTGGCCCTACAGATACCGATTTTTTCAGAAAAGCACATGCCGAACATACCAAGGTTGCACAAAGTGACCCGCAGGATGCCGATGAAGTAGCAAAAGAAGGTTATGAAGGCTTCTTCAGGGGAGAGCATCATGTGGTATCCAGTGCATTCGCACGTACACAGGTTGCCATGGGTGCAATGTTGCCCAATG
>DATALJ010000184.1:0-10153 GCA_036261135.1 Bacteroidales bacterium | reverse complement strand
GTCTTAACAGCAGTTATCACGTTCATGCCCATGGCCTTTGTCTTCACATTATCGGTGAAGGTTTTGGCTATTTTTAAGTTTACGTCCGCATCGAGAAGTGCCTTGCGCACATCTTTCAATGTTTCGGCTACGTTTATATCGGTGATTTTTCCCTGGCCTTTTAAGAGTTTAAACGCCCGGTCGAGCCTGTCACTAAGATTTTCAAACATATTCGTTTACAAATTTTAAGATCACAAAGATAAAATATTCATTGTAAGATTGATGTTTGGCAGCAAAGTTCGTGCATATAATTTTAAACCTCGCTGAAACATTTACATGCGCTCAGGAACCTCTATTCCTAACAATGCCATCGACGATTCAATCACTTCTCCAATTAATTTCGCCAATAACAAACGGAACGAGCGCATTTGTTCTTCGGCTTTCATAATGGGATAATCGTGATAGAACTGATTGAATTCCTTAGCCAGCTCATAAGCATAATTAGCAATCACAGCAGGGCTAAGCGCTTCACCGGCTTCTTCTACAATTTGTGGATATTTATAGATGAGTTTAATGAGTTGTATTTCCTTTTCGTCAATGCCAAAGCCAGGTACCACATTACCAGACACCTGAAAACCAACATCTGCAGCTTTACGCATTATCGACTGTATTCGAGCATAGGTATATTGGATAAATGGGCCGGTATTGCCATTGAAGTCAATAGATTCCTTGGGATCGAACAGCATATTCTTTTTCGGGTCCACCTTAAGGATGAAGTATTTCAAAGCTCCCTGACCAATGATATTGAATATCTTCTCTGCCTGCTCCCTGGTGTAGCCATCAAGTTTACCGAGTTCGTTGGACATGTCCCGCGCTGTGCCAACCATTTCGTCAACCAAATCGTCGGCATCCACTACCGTACCTTCGCGACTCTTCATTTTGCCGGAAGGCAGTTCTACCATACCGTATGACAAATGCTTAAGCTGCTTAGCCCATGAATAACCGAGCTTTTGAAGGATTAACGAAAGCACCTGAAAATGGTAATTTTGCTCATTCCCCACAACGTAAACCATTTCGTCCATGTGGTATTCGTCGAATCGTAGGCAGGCGGTACCCAGGTCCTGGGTCATGTATACCGATGTTCCATCGGAGCGTAGCAGAAGCTTTTGGTCCAGCCCGTCGCCGGTAAGATCGGCCCATACTGAGTTATCGTCCTTGCGAAACAGTATTCCCGATTCGAGACCTTTTTCCACAATGGCTTTTCCTAAGAGATAAGTCTGTGATTCGTAATAAATTTTATCGAATGAAACGCCCAGTTTTACATATGTTTCATCAAATCCTTTGTAAACCCAGCCATTCATCATTTCCCACAATTGAACGGTTTCAGGGTCCTTAGCCTCCCACTTACGAAGCATTTCCTGCGCTTCGAGAATAACGGGGGCTTTCTTTTCTGCCTCTTCCTGCGATAAGCCTTCGCTTACCAGCTGTTTGATCTGATTTTTATATTCCTGATCGAACTTCACGTAATAATCGCCTACCAAATGGTCGCCCTTATCGCCAGTGGATTCCGGAGTTGCCCCATTGCCCCATTTTTTCCAGGCCAGCATCGACTTGCAGATATGAATACCGCGGTCGTTCACAAGGTTAACCATAATTACCTTATGACCATTGGCTTTCAATATACTTGCTACGGAATAACCGAGCAGATTATTACGAATATGTCCTAAATGCAGCGGCTTGTTTGTGTTGGGCGAGGAATATTCAACCATAATGGTTTTGGCATCGGGTCGGCATTCCACTTTGCCATAATTAGTGGTTGAAGCAATTCGGCTCAGGTTTTCCAACCAATAAGAAG
This sequence comes from Bacteroidales bacterium, assembly GCA_036261135.1. GTDB lineage: Bacteria > Bacteroidota > Bacteroidia > Bacteroidales > JAAUTT01 > JAAUTT01. The sequence goes on along the minus strand of DATALJ010000184.1, from coordinate 8,319 downwards.
CATCAATGGTAAGGTTTAAGAAGCCTTTAATAACTGAATATCCACTTATCTCTTTGGTATGCTGGGTTATGTAATTACCGATATCATCTCCTGTTTGCTCCGGCGACTTTTTCGACATTTTCAAAAAAGGAAACGTAACAATGGTAATGTCGCCAGTAATTTCCTTTTTTGTTTCCTGCAATTGAACAAGTTTTTCTTCAATTTGCACATTGTATAAATTATTAATAGCTTCAGCAACCGATTGGATGATGATTTTTTCTATGCTCATAATTCTAATTTACAGAAGTTTACTTAATAAAACGGAAACGCAAAGATAATACTTTGGGGTGGAAATTGACAGAACTTCGCAAAAAAGCAAAAAAAAAGTGCCATCATCCCGATGACACTCCTAACACAGAAACTAACTACTAAACTACTAACTACTACTACTAATTACTAACTAAAACTAAACTACTACTACTACTTACTATGAGAATATTTTGTGGCTAAAGCCTTATAATCATTTTTATTACTTAATACGATCACCGTATTTTTTTGTTTCAGTTTTTTGATCTTTATTTAATCACCAAACTTGACAAAAGAAAAACAAATACCATGCCAAAGTCTTTCAATCAAGAATATTTTTTTGCTTTTTTTTGTAGAACACTGTATATAAGATCATTATTTTTTACTACATTGAACACATCATTGAATATCATTACATTAAATATACCCTATCCGCCCGATTATGGAGGAATCATAGATAGTTACTATCGTTTAAAAGGATTAGCCGAATTAGGAATTAAAATCCATTTACACACTTTCAAATATAACCGCCAAGAATCTAAGGATTTAGAAAAATATTGCGAAAAAATATTCTATTATGACAGAGATATTTCAGTATTCAAGCAGTTTTCAATAAAGCCATTCATTGTAAAGTCACGCGCAAGCAAAGAATTATTGCATAACCTGCTGCAAAACGATTACCCTATCCTTTTCGACGGTTTACATGTATCCCACTTTATTGATCATCCTTCGCTTAAAGGAAGAATAAAAATAGTAAGAGCTCATAACATCGAACATGAGTACTACATGAACCTTGCTAAAAGCGAATCCAATCTGCTAAAGAAGGTATATTTTGTACTGGAATCCTTTAGACTGAGAAGATTTGAAAAAGCACTTTCGTGTGCCCAAGCAATAGCGACTGTTTCAACTATCGATCAAACTTACTTTATGCAACAATACGGGAATGCTGTATTTATTCCTTCGTCGCATAAATACAGCGAAGTGATAAGCAAAGAAGGTATGGGCCAGTTTATTTTGTACCATGGAGATTTATCGGTAAATGAAAATGAAAGAATCGTAAACTCTATAATCCGGCATATTGCGCCATGCGTAAACTTTCCGTTTGTTATTGCAGGAAAAAATCCATCGGATAAGCTTCTTGCTGCGGTGGCACATTTAAGCAATGTACAGGTAATCGCCAATCCATCAGAGGAAAGGATGAAAGATTGTATACAAGATGCTCATATTCATTTATTACCAGCCATAAGGCCATGCGGGTTAAAATTAAAACTGCTGTATGGCTTGTATGCTGGTCGCTTTTGCTTAGTTAACAAAGAAATGATAATTGGAACAAACCTTGAAAGTGCATGCGAGCTGGCTAACTCAAATGAGATGTTTATCGAAAAGCTAAACGTTCTGATACAGGAACGCTTTACACAAACAATGATTGATAGAAGAAAGGATTTGCTTAACTTGTACTACAACCCCCAAAAGAATGCCTTGCTATTTACGGAATTGTTGAACAAAAAAATCCCTGAGAAGCCATAAGCCTTTCAGGGAAATCTTATTCTACAAAGTAATTTATTTTGCCAGTTTATCCATGGCACCTACCAGGTCATTCATGCCCTGTGCCACTTCGCGGAAATATTTTCTACTCTCCTTGTAATCGTTTTTATTGGTAGGATGATTTATCTTTTGTACTAAATCGTTCCTCTTACGGGCAATGTCTTCCAGTACCTCTTCTACCAGTTCATCCTTCTTTCCTGGATTAAAATGCTTGTAAATGTAGCATTCCGAAATAAGATCGAACGTAAGGTTATTAATGCTCTTTTTAAGTATTCTTCTACTGGCCATAGTCAGATTTTTTAATGGTTAAAAACAACGTAAGATAATGCAAGTTTTTAAATATGCCAAAAACAAATTTTATTGATGGTACATCACCACAAACTGTCTGGCGTAAACTTTGCCATTCACGCTGAACCGAATTCCGTATACGCCAGGTTTTAGGTTTTGCACATCAACCATAAATTTTTGCGAGGTTTCAGTCCACCATTTTATGGGTTGCCTTTGACCAAGAACATTGAAACAAGCGACATCCGAGATTTCGCCAGTCATGGGAAATTCAACAGTAATATCATCGAGATATGCAGGGTTGGGATACAGATTAATATCGCGTATTACGGGATTTTCCAGTGGCTCACACGAGGTAAAACTTATGGCTAATGAGGTGTAATAAGAATTTAAATTCTTCAAATTCTCCCACATATTGTTACGTTTTACAAAAGTTGTTGCCAATCCTGAATTTCTGTTTGGCGCATGGTATAAGGCCATTGTATCCTCCGGGGCATTGTAACTTATTGAATATCCTACAAAGAATGTGCCACTTAAATTTACGAGAGAGTCAAACTCAATAAAATTAGGTGCACCAGGTTCAAGGTATTTTAAATAGTAAGACTTGGCGTAAATTTCCTGTTGCGGCACATCCGTTCCGCTCCATATTTTAAAGGTAACATTGGAAAACGTGTTCCCTACTGAAATTACGGATGGTACAACAAAGATTCCGGGAATAGCAGTGGGATTCGTCAGCGTAAATTTTTCAGCAAACTCAGTATCACCATACGAATTATGGCCAGTCATATATCCCAAGGTTCCCGTTGGAGCGTTTTCAAAACCTTCTGTTTGAGAAATATTGCTTACAGTGTCGCATCCGGTCTTAAAAAGGCCATAAGGTGCTTCACCGGGCACTACAAGCATTCCTGTATTTCCGGGATCGAGCCAGCATTTCAATTGTTTGGAAGAATCCGGATAAAAATCCCATGACAAGGCAAACTTGGTAAAAAAGTCATTTACCGGATTGTTGCAATTGGCATCACCTCCCGATAAGGTTCCTACCAGATGGTGCAGATTATCGAACAGCGGAGCTCCAGACGATCCGCCCTCGGTAGTTCCTACATTCCAGCGGGAAACCACCCAGTGAGAATCTTTATTAAAGCCTTCGCCAAAATCGCCGGTATTTAGAGGACTGGTTGTCATGGAAATCTTTTTCACATCGCCCAATGGATGGTGAATACACACTCCGCTCTTAGGATTTTTGGACCGTGCATCCCACCCGGCAAGATACAATCCACCATTTATGCCAGGAAAACGATTGAGCTTCACCAATGAAAAATCGAGTTGGTTAGGGGTTGTAGCTTTAAGTTCTGAACCATAAACAATTATCGGACTACTGGCCACCGATCCTTTACAAACCGTTCGCTCATAATCGAAATAATATAAGGCTGTGGATGCTATTTCCGCATTCTCTATACAATGGTAAGCTGTTATGAAGTATGGAATCTTCTTGCCCGCGGCATTATTAATTAAGGTTCCGGTGCAATATTCGCCATTTACGATAATTTTAGCTACAGCTCTTTTTTCTAATTGCCAGGATGCCCCCTCGGCACAATTGATATCTACATTGCAGTTGCCTGCTACATACGATTTAAGCCGGGAATTATCCTTGATGTTCCTGTAATCGTGCCAAACTTCGGCAATGGCAAATTCTCCGAAATTATCGATACCTGCATCAACGTTCAGCTCTATAATAATCTCACTCCCCTGAACCGGAGGTATTGTCAACAGCTTGGTTTTATCATTATGTGTACTGGAAAATGGCCCGTACGACTCTGTTTTTGTACTATTATAAGCAAAAATCCGCACGTCCTCCATTAATTCGAAATCACGTAATACTACATACAACGAATAGGCTTTAAAAGAACGAATACCGATTCGCCAAACCTTTCCTCCATTTGGAACGTCTTCCCATATGCCCATGCTGAACGGAACAATGTCAACAGGTATCTTCTTTGCAAACCGGTAACGTTTTTCCCCTCTTGCCATACTTGCTTTGTCTTCTTCTATCATCCTGGAATAATCATATTCAGGCATGTTTATAAAATCGACAGCAGGAGATAACTGGTATTGTTCACTAAATGGCAATAACGAAACGGAGTTCTGCCCCATTCCCGGGCTAGAGATGGCAAACAATATTAAGATATAGAAAAGAAACCTATTCACTCATGAAAGAAATAACATAACAAATATAATAATATGAACCGACTTAAAGAGAAATCCTGAATTTTCGATGTATTTTTCCATGCATTCAAGCTTTTACTGGTATTTCAAATTTTTTAGACAGAACTACGAACTTCTTTGACTAAATATTTTTTTTGGAATCGGTTAATTCATACCTTACCTTCAATCAATTTATTACAGAGCAACTACTTACTCATTCGGTTATGAAGCATATTTTACTCCCCAACAACCAGAAATTTTTGGTGCTTACAGGCATACCCTCCCATAATTACTCCGTAAAGGAAATTAGTTTTCTTTCGCGGTTTAACCAATTTACAGGGAATGAACAGCATGTGAGGTACCAACCTTCATTTAACGAGATTGAAGGATTGATGGAATACAGGCAAAGCCCTGAAAAAGATGCTGGAATAAAAGAAGTGAAGAACCTGGAAGCCATCATCAATGTGGTTCGCAAGAATAAAAAATATTATTCCACGCAGCATATTGGTGTATGGATAGCCGCATCATCTATTATTCTCATCGTTGTTCTTACTGCGATAATCCGCCACATCAAAGTTGGCGAAGCAAACCAGTTGTACGATACATATTTTTCGATACCATCATCATATCTTATAAAAAACAAGGCATCCATTGATTTTTATACCCACCTGAATAAAGCGGTTGCATATTACGAAACCGGTAACTTTGAGCGAGCTCTAGAGGATTTTGCACTAATTCCTTCGGGTACGGATTATACGGATTTTGCGCTTTTCTATAAAGGAATTTGTTTTATGGCCCTCAATCAGTTCAGTAAAGCAATGGAAACCTTTGAATCGGTAAGTTCTACTTCCGCTGTTTTTATTCAAACAAAATATTATTCCGGATTGTGTAATTTAAAGCTAAACAGGATGAGCGCGGCCCGTATTATTTTTTCGGAGTTAATAAATTCCAAAGAATGGGCTAAAAATGCGAAAGAAATTCTTCTAAAATTGGAAAGCATCGACTAATTTCGGCAATTATTAAGTCGATATCACTTATGAACACCGAAGAGGCCTACAGCAGAATCGTTTATCTCAGGAATGAATTAGAGCGTCATAACCACTTATATTATGTAGAATCCAAGCCCTCTATCAGCGACTATCAGTACGACCAGCTGATGAAGGAATTGCAGCAACTCGAAGCACAATACCCCGAATATTTTGATGCAAACAGCCCTACCCAACGTGTAGGTAACGATATAAACCAGGAATTTACTCAAATTGAGCATCAGTACCAAATGCTTTCGCTGGGAAATACGTATAACGAAGGTGAATTACGCGATTTCGACAACCGTGTAAAAAAACTGCTTGACGAGTCATTTACTTACATCTGCGAATTGAAATACGATGGCGTTTCCATCAGCCTCACATACGAGAATGGTATTCTTAAACATGGCGTAACGCGCGGCGATGGCTCAAAAGGTGACGATGTTACCAACAATATCAAAACCATCAAAAGCATTCCGTTAAAGTTATATGGTTCGGATTACCCGGATTACTTCGAAATCCGGGGTGAGATATTCATGAACCGTATCGATTTCAACGAACTGAACGACCAACGTATCCAAAGAGGAGAAGAGCCGCTAGCCAATCCACGCAATACCACATCGGGAACAATAAAAATGCAGAATTCGGCACAAGTTGCCAAACGAAAGCTCGATTGTTTCTTTTATTATATGACGGGTGATGACCTACCAACCGGATCGCACCTCGAAAATATTATGAAAGCAAAGTCGTGGGGCTTTAAAATACCCGAAGTCTTCCAGAAATGCCACAGCATAGACGAAGTTATTCAATTCATCAAATACTGGGATTTGGAGCGTCATAACCTCAATTACGATATCGATGGTATTGTTATTAAGGTAGATTCCCTCGACCAGCAGGACAGACTCGGCTTTACCTCCAAAACACCGCGCTGGGCCATTTCTTATAAATTCAATGCCGAGCGCGCCGAAACACTGCTGCGTTCTGTAACATTCCAGGTAGGGCGCACAGGAGCTATAACGCCTGTTGCAAACCTCGAACCTGTATTATTAGCAGGAACAACGGTAAAAAGAGCTTCGCTACATAACGCCGACCAAATAGAACTGCTCGGTTTGCACCAAAAAGACTTTGTGTATGTTGAAAAAGCTGGCGAAATCATTCCGCAGGTTGTTGCAGTAAATTTCGAAAAGCGCAAGCCCGATAGCTTGAAAGTGTTATTTGCTACAGAATGCCCCGAATGCGGCACGGCTCTGATCCGCCGCGAAGGAGAAGCTGCCTATTACTGCCCGAATGAAGAAGAATGCCCGCCTCAAATAAAAGGCAGAATAGAGCATTTCATTGGTCGCCGGGCCATGAACATTGACAGCCTGGGCGAAGGCAAAGTTGAAATCTTGTTCGATAAAGGATTAATAAGCAATGTAGCCGACCTGTACGATTTAACATTCGACAAACTCATAGGAATAGAAAAAGTAATTTCACCTGACGGCGAAAAACCAAGGAAGATCAGTTTCCAGCAAAAAACGGTCGACAATATCCTGAAAGGTATTGAATCGTCCAAACAAACACCATTTGAACGTGTACTATATGCCCTCGGAATCCGCAACGTAGGAGAAACCGTAGCTCGCAAGTTGGCTCTCCACTTCAAAGATATGCCAGCGCTTATGTCGTCGAGCTATGAAGATTTAATTGCGGTTAACGAAATTGGCGACATCATTGCCCGGAATGTAATCGAATTCCTGTCTTCCGAAAAAAATAAAGACATCATTAATCGGTTGAAAGCCAAAGGTATTCAAATGAAAATCGAAGAACGAACAATAGAAACACTTTCATCGAGTTTAAATGGTAAATCGGTGGTAGTGAGCGGTTCTTTTGGTACCTCATCGCGAAGGAAAGAATTGGAAAAGCTTGTAGAACTGCATGGTGGCAAAAAGGTCGATTCGGTCTCCAAGTCAACCGCATTCATTGTGGCTGGTGAAAATATGGGCCCCGAGAAACGCGCAAAAGCAGAAAAATTAGGTATTCCAATAATATCTGAAAACGAATTTTTAAAAATGATTGAAAAATAACTAATATTTTAGCAACTTTATAGTCGAATTTATAAAAGCAACACTGTGAATTTTATAGACAACATAAAACTAAAAGCCGGAATTCGCAATTTAACCAGGCGCCTGGCCCGTTTTACACGTCAACGCGAAGGACATAATTTCGCATCGGCAAAAACCGCAGGTATACTATTTGCCCCCACTGACACAGTTAGTTTTGAACAGTATCAACAACTTCTGCTTTTTCTTTTTTGCTTAAAGTTGCAGGTTCACCGGTAGTGCCCAATACGGCAATATATTTGACTTTCCCATTAATACAATACTCTACAACTTTTTCGAGTGCGGGGAAATCTACACTATAATCTTCGTTAAAAGGAGTAATGATTGCAACTCCAGTACCTGTTAATTGGGTATACGACATGTAATTCATTTTTTATAGGCCGTAAAAATAATTAATTTTCAGAAATGCCAACAGCCTTTACAGCGAAATCGAAAAAACACTTATGAATTGATCTGTGCCAAATAGTGTTTTATGGTTTCAAGATAGGAGTCGAGTTTATCTTCCTCTTTTAGATCGAACATTAGATCATAAGAATCCTGCCCTTCGCAATACCTCCCAATTTTAAATTTCGATTTGGATAAACGAGCTATGTATTCTATTGGGAAATGTTCTGTAAGACTGAGGTTGAAAAGAAGATCAAAAGGTTTCTCGATGAAATCGTTCACTATAGGTGTGTTTGGAATCATGTTCCAGCCGAGATCCTTTCTTGAGAAAAGGTTGATGCCTTTCCAAAACAGGAAACTTTCGGGAATTACTTTACCATCAATGTATCCCACTACATAGATTTCGAGTTTGTAAGTATTTAGGAAGGATAGAAACTGTTTTATCTGTTCAAAACTAACTGTGTCAGTGGGGGCAAATAGTATACCTGCGGTTT
>DATALJ010000171.1:0-13475 GCA_036261135.1 Bacteroidales bacterium | reverse complement strand
GTTCGGTTGAATGGCCGAGTACAATAAGGGCATTTATTTTTTCAACCATGGCTTCGTACAATGGGTCAATTTGCTTGCGAGCCTGGCGGGCATCGCCATTGCCGCGGTTGGCAAATTCGGCATTGCGCTCGTTGAGTATTTCCTGGAATTTGTCGTTCTGGGTTTTCAGAATGGTAACCCAGTCGGTCATATGTAACCGCTCAACGTGCGGTACATTGGCAGGTAGAAGCATATCGCCAACAAAGTTAGCAATGGCTGCACTTTCTTCGTTATACGAAAGTGCACGGGGATCGCCATACAGATCGATTACACGCTTAAGCACTGTTGCGCTTTGTACTTCGACTTCTTTGGGGCTCATCAGAAATGCTTTTACAACGTTATTAATAGCATTCCAGGTAACATCGCGCTGGGTATCGAGGGCGTCGATCATGCTCGATTTACTGCTACCAATTTCAACGCGCATTACGCTATCTTCGACAATTAAGGCATTTTTGAAACCGGAATATTCGGCTTCGATTCCGAGCGATGCAGCGTTGTACTTGCCAAATAACTTGTCTACGTCGGTCATAAACTGGTAGTGGTCGTTGTTACGTAGACGTGCAAAACTAAAGATTTCTACTTTTTTCATAAATAACGTTTTTGTGGTTAGTATAGGATAAAAATAAAACACCCTTTTTTAAATGTCAATACCTGTTCATAACTTTTTCGATGTATCGTACTGATCCTATGCTGCATCCATTGTCCAAACCCCATTTGGACGGTTTGCAGGGTTGCAATTCTGCCCCCAACACTTCGGGCGGCAAATTGTAAGGGTGCAAAATGCCGCCCGGAATTCCGGGGAAGGTTTTGCAGGGTTGCAAAATGCCCACCAGAAAGTCAGGCATCGTTTTGTAGGGGTGCAAAATGCCCGCCGGAAAGTCAGGCATCGTTTTGCAGGGTTGCAAAGTGTCGCCCGGAATTCCAGCGGAGGTTTTGCAGGCCTGCAAAGTGTTGCCCAAAAAGTCAGGCACCATTTTGCAGGGTTACAAAGTGCTGCCCGGAATCCCGGGGACGTTTTTGCAGGTCAACAATGGGTTGCCCGGAAAGTTGGGCGATGTTTTGCAGGGCTACAATGCGCGAAATTGAATTTGAAGCCAACAAAAAAGCCGGACATATGGATTGCCCGGCTCACGTTATGCATGAATCGACGCTAGTCTTTATAAGTATAATGAACAGTATTCACCACGTTATCGCCATTTGCCGATGTTTCTTTAATTACCCTGTTTTGGGAATCGAATTCGTAGGTGTAATCGCGGATTATTTGTCTCATCGTTTTCTTCCTGATAAGATTTTTTGAGCTTGGACCCATAAAAGTTGCGCCATAGTTTGCCGGGTTCACCGTCGAAACCTTGTCGGTATAATATTCGAAACGAATGGTATCCCGTGTAACTACTGAATTTTCCTCGTAGCGGGTTATCGACTGGGTAAAATTATCGCCCTCATAGGAATAAAAAGTTGTATCATGGCTTCCATAAAACATCGAAACCGAATGGGTAAGCTGATTGGCGTTGTTGTAAATATATTTCTCGGTTCCACTAACTGCGCCGGTGCGAACCAACTGCGTTGCCATTCCCTGGGCGTTTAAGGTATACGTGTCGGTATATTTCAGCGTATTATCATCATACGCTTTATAAATAACGTTCGACCCGGAATAGGTAATATCAACGCGTTGTTTGTGGTTGTCGTAGTAGCCGGCGTAACGTCCCTGGCTATCATAAACGTAATACGTAGAATCGACGTTCGAAGAGCCAGGGTAGGTTATTGCCCGGGTTGCAATAAGCGGAACATTTTCCGTTGCGGGATTTTCAGTCTCCTCGTCCTTTTTGCAGGAATACACAAATGCCAGAAGCACCAATGTGCATAAAGTTAATTTTTTTATCATGGGTTAATGGTTAATTAGATTACGGTTGGGTGTACGGAGAAACGACTATTAGGTTATAAAACCACATATGTTTCCAGGCATGCAGCTTTTCAGCTTTTCTGACGAAAAAAATTACCAGTTACATTCGACAAAAACCCAATAAAAATGGCCCTTTCGGGATAAAAATATCACAGAATGCGCATCATATGCCAGAAACTACCACTCCATCAGCCTTCACCCCATCACTTCATTTTTAATTATATCTTTGCGACCAAATTTGAGTCCACCATTTTAATAAATGATGATGAGATACCACCTTATTAAAGTTCTGCTCGTTTTTGCCGTATGTCAGATAACCAGTACACATATTGAGGCACAGGAACAGGGAATCCATATAAAAACAGACACCAGTATAGTTTCCATCCCCACCGATACAACAAAAAACAGAGTGGTATCGCAGAAAAGCGTTTCCATATCCGAGATTTCGAGCGAGGAACTCAATAAACAAGGTGGTGGCTCGCAGGGGTTAAAAGCGATTGCGGGATTATCCGTTGTTTCCAGCAGCGACGGACCTGCCAATATCCGCGTAAGAGGACTCCCGGGCGGCGGATACCGCTACGTAGGCTATATGGAAGACGGGCTGCCGGTGCTGCCTACAGGTTTCTATGCCGTACCCTCGTCCGACCAGTATTTCAAATCCGACTTAACCATAAAAACAGTAGAAGGAACACGGGGTGGCAATGCGCCCATATTACTATCGAACACGCCGGGAGCACTGATAAACTATATCAGCAAAACTGGCGCCGACGTCCCTTACGGTCATTTTAAGTACACTGCGGGCCTTTCGCAACAGAGCCACAGGGCTGAGGCCAATATGGGAGGAAAAATGGGTTCGCAGTGGCAATACAATGCCGGTGGATTTTACCGCACCGATAAAGGCATTGTGCCTGCTAATTTCACCAGCAACCTGGGCGGACAGTTTAAACTGAACGTTACCCGCCAGCTCGGCACCAAAGGATTTATCCGCGTATACGGAAAATACCTCGACGACAAGGTAGCCAATTCCATGAAAGGCATCTACGCCTACAATAGCGACCATATTGCTAAGGCTATGCCCGGCTTCGATATGTTTACCCAAACGCTGGTGCCCAACGAATACATTTTTCACTTCAAATTACCCGAAGGCAACACCTATACCAGCGATTTAAGCGAGCAATACCACAACAAACTGTACTATGGCGGATTGTTGCTGAATATAAACCTGGGACAATGGACAATGAATAACCGGTTCCGGTACCAGTCGGCAAAATCGAGAATAAGTACCGATGCCATTCCGGGTATTTTCCTTGCTGGAAGCACCCCTTTGTACCGCCTCGACGGTAGCCCCTTTGACCAGGCTAACGGCTACTATGTAAACCATTCCGTAAAAGATGTAACACGCACCGACCAGCAGGTTATCGATTACCTCACCTTCAAACGGAATATTGGCAAGCACACCGTCGAAATTGGCGCAGGAGTCTATCTTTACAACTCCGATAGCGAAAACGTTAACTTCTCGTTCAAATCGGAACTGGCCAACAAGCCCCATGTTTTAAAAGTTAACACCGATGGCGATGCAATCAACCTGGCAGCACGGTACGATCCGTCGGGACATAACAAATACAATGGTTTAACCACCACCAGCTCGCTCTATATCAATTCCGACCTTATCCTCACCAATCATGTAAACATGAACGTTTCGGCCCGCTTCGACAACCAGGATATTACCGGCAAAAAGGCCCGTTTCGAAGGCTCGTCCGTTCGCGATGGCGGTACTGGGTATGTTATTGTGGGCAAAAACCGGTTTTCGGATAACCGCAATTACTGGTCGGCATCCATGGGTGTAACGTACAACAGGATTAAAAATTTATCGCTCTTTGCACGTGCAACCAGGGCTTACAACGCGGTAAATATCGACGATTTAGGATCGGTAGATGTGGATCCCGGAAACCTGAAAAACCGCACGATTTATTCGCTCGAACTGGGCGACCGATACAGTAACAGGCGTGTCCGCTTCTCCCAATCGCTCTCCTACACCTCTATCGATAACCTTCTGTTGGTTGTGAATATTCCCAATGCCGGCGGATCGGTAATATCCCAATCAACATTTGCATCATCACGCACGTATAGCTTCGAAATGGAGTTCGGATGGCTTATTGTGAACAATTTAAATTTCGCACTTACGTCCACCCTGCAGGATGTGAAATTTACCGATTATACGTTTACCGTTAAGAACACCGCCGCACCCGAATACAGCGGAAAGGAAATGAATTGGAAAGGCAACGTACCGGGAAGCATGCCTTCGGTTATTTTACAATACTCACTGAATTATACCTTCAAAAACATAGATATTTATTGCAAGGCAAACACCATCGGAAAGATATATACCACCGATGCCGATACATACACGCTGCCGGCTTATACCGAAGTATCCACCGGCGTGGGTTATCGCTTTTTCAAGAAATATAGCGTAAGGGCATGGGCCAATAACCTGTTCAACAACCGCAACCTAATGGATGGCAACTCCATGGGCGAGCAGTTTATTAATGAAAGTACGCTGGTTGCCGGACAACCCATGATCGGAAGGGTTATTCTACCGCGTAGTTTCTGGGTATCGCTGGAGTATCGGTTTTGAGGGGGTAAGAAGATATCATTCCAGCGAAGGCTGATAAAACATTGTCATTCCAGCGAAGACCAATGGGATCCTGTCATTCCGGCGAAGGTTATATAACATTGTCATTCCGGCGAAGGCCGGAATCCCTAGGCTACGGAGTCTGGGATTAACCAAATGCTATACGCTCCGTAGTAAACGGATTCCGGCCTTCGCCGGAATGACAATGTACCCTGGCCTCCGCCTGATTAACAATGTACCCTGGCTTCCACTGGAATGACATCTTTGTAGGCTTTACTCAGCCTCAAGAAATATTCCTTAACTGCTAAAACCTATATTTCCTCAAACAGATCCCTCCACTCAGGATTAAACTGGTTGATTAATTTCTCTTTCCACTCACGCCTCCAATCCTTCAACCGTTTTTCCCTTGTGATAGCCTCTTTAATGTCCGAAAAACTTTCAAAATAAACCAAACAATCCACATTATACTTATCGGTAAAGCCTTTGTTTATTTTAGTTTTATGCTCGTAAACCCTTCTTTTAAGATCATCTGTTACACCAGTGTAAAGAACAGTTTTGTTCTTGTTGGTAAGGATGTAAACAAAGTAAGTGTTCGGATTCATAGGTTATACTATTAGAATCTGCTGAAATGTCATTGTCATTCCAGCGAGTTTAATGTCGTTGTCATTCCGGCGAAGGCCGGAATCCCTAAGCTATGGAGTCTGCACTAAAACAATCTTAATATGCTCCGTAGTAAACGGATTCCGGCCTGCGCCGGAATGACAATGAACCTTTGCCTTCGCCGGAATGACAATGCACCTTTGGCCTGAGCTGGAATGACAATATACCTTTTGCCTTCGCCGGAATAACAGAAGCTCCTACCTCCGTATCCCAGCCTTTGTCAATGCCCTCCTGTATTTCTGTGCATTCTGGTTATGCTGTTCCACTGTACGGGCAAAGTTATGGTATCCCGAAAAATCTTCTTTCGCACAAAAGTATATATACTCATGCTTCTGGTAATTCAGCACAGCATCGAGCGCCGATATGGAAGGTATACAAATTGGTCCCGGAGGCAAACCTGTGTATTTATAAGTATTATAAGGAGAATCTACCAGTGTGTACTTCTCATATATGCGTTTAATAGAGAAATCGCCCCATGCAAACTTTACCGTCGGATCCGCCTGAAGGAGCATATCTTTCTTTAACCGGTTAATATAAACACCGGCAATAACAGGTCGTTCGCTTTTCTTCTGCGATTCTTCCTCTACAATCGATGCCAGGGTTGACACCTGTGCAGGAGTCATTCCTATTAGCTCGGCCTGTTTCTTGCGTTTATCGTTCCAGAACTTCTGGTATTCCTTATACATCTTGTTTATAAACTGCTCAGCCGAAGTATTCCAGTAAAGCTCGTAGGTATTGGGAATAAATAGGGCCTGCGCTGTTTCCTTGTTAAATCCGCCAAGTTTTTTCAGAAAGTCCTCGTCATTGAGGAGGCGGATAATTTCCATCGAATCAGCTTCAATCTGTTTACCCACCACCGATGCCAGTTCGTGCTTAAAGCGCAGACTATTAAATATAACCTTTACCGGTTCCTGCTCCCCGGCACGAAGCATATTTAAAAGCTGACGATTGGTCATTCCATCCGAAATCTTGTAGCGACCAGGTTTTATATGCATGGGGTAATTCATCTTCACAGCCATCCATTCGAATGATTGCGGATCGCATAAGTATTTATTGGCAGTAAGGCTACTCAATACCTGTTCGAAAGTAGCGCCTGTATGTACATACAGATACGTTTTACCTTGCTCATTTTCGATGCGAACATTGGGTTTGAATATCTTCAGATATCCCCACCAGAGTAATCCTCCAACAACAAGGAGACCAACCAGTCCGATAACGCCGAACATCTTCTTTTTATGAGTCGCAGGTTTTCTTTTACTGTTTTTCACAACCATCCGAAATTTTAATTATTTTGTACCACAAAAATATAATTACTTTTTTAAAGCGTATTGCTTTTAACAAATCCACAAAAAACTATCATGGAGAAAACGAAACATATTGCCCTCGTAGCGCACGATACATGTAAAAAAGATTTAGTAAACTGGGTAGAATCGCATTGGGAAGAAATTTCGAAGCACGATCTGGTTTGTACTGGCACCACCGGACGTTTGGTTGAAGAGGCTATTGTAAGAAAACATAAAGAAGCCGGACATAGTTTTCCCATTCGAATGACCAAACTGAAATCAGGCCCACTGGGTGGCGACCAGCAATTGGGCGCCATGATTGCCGAAAATAAGATCGATATTGTTATTTTTCTCTGGGATCCTATGCAGCCACAACCCCACGATGTAGATGTAAAAGCACTGCTGCGGCTCATAGTTCTCTACAACGTTATCGCAGCAACATCAACTTCCACTGCCGATTTCATCATCACCTCTCCCCTGTTCGACTCGGAATACAAGGTACAGGTGAAAGATTACAGCGGATATGTGAACAGAAAGTTATAAAATACACACCCCTAAATCCCCTAAAGGGGACTTTGCGTACTTGCAAAAGTTGAAGGAGCTCGAGTTCTTTGTCATTCCGGCGAAGGCTGATGGGACCTTGTCATTCCGGCGAAGGCCGGAATCCCTGTACTACAAAGGAAAGCAATACTATACGCTCCGTAGCAAACGGATTCCGGCCTTCGCCGGAATGACAGTATAATAGGCGATAGACGTCTTCATAAAACAACACAGCCAGGGTTTAGAACCCTGGCTGTGTTTATATCTACTCTTTGCGCCATCGCGCCTTTGCGTTCATTCTTCTTAAGCTGTTACTTCAGCAGCGCCAATACCTCTTTCATTTTCTTCAAAGCTTTTTCGAGCTTTTCGTCGGCACTGGCAAATGAAATGCGGATACATTTTGATTCGCCGAATGCACCACCCGGCACGGTTGCCACGTGGCCTTTGTCGAGCAAGTATAAGCAGAAATCCATATCATTTTTAATGGTTGTTGTACCATCACTCTTTCCAAAATAGTAGCTCACATCGGGGAACACATAAAATGCACCTTCAGGAACATTGCATTTGAGGCCTGGAATTTCTTTCATCAGTCGCAATACCAGATCGCGACGACGAATGAATGCTTTATTCATTTCCTTGGTATAGGAATTATCCATGGTCAAAGCAGCCAACGCAGCACGTTGCGAGATAGACGAGGCATTGGTAGTCATTTGTCCCTGCAATTTTGTACAGGCTTTAGCTAACCAGGCCGGCCCGGCCATATAACCGATACGGTAACCGGTCATTGCATAGGCCTTGGATACGCCGTTTACTAAAACAACACGGTCTTTAATCTCGCTGAACTGAGCGATAGACTGGTGTCCGCCAACGTAGTTGATGTGTTCGTAAATTTCGTCGGTAATTACGAATACACGTGGATGTTTTGCCAGTACGTCTACCAATGCTTTCAGCTCTTCTTTGCTGTATAAGCTGCCCGTAGGATTGTTGGGCGAACACAGCAACAACGCTTTGGTTTTAGGCGTAATGGCTTTTTCGAGTTGTGCTGCCGATATTTTATAGTCCGATTCCAGCGTTGTATCAAGGATCACATTGGTACCTTCAGCCAGTTTTACCAGTTCGGCGTAGCTTACCCAGTAAGGCGAAGGAATAATCACTTCATCGCCCGGATCGATAAGGCAAAGTATAGCATTGGTAAGCGAATGCTTGGCACCGTTCGAAACTACAATCTGATCGGGCGTATATTCAAGGTTGTTTTCGTTTTTAAATTTTGCACATATGGCTTTCAATAAGTCCGGATAACCATTTACCGAAGTATAAAAGGAATAGTTGCCGTCAACAGCGTTTTTTGCGGCTTCTTTTACGTGAGGAGGAGTAAAAAAGTCGGGCTCGCCAACTGTAAGGTTCAAAACATCTACGCCCTGAGCTTTCAGGTCGTTGCTCTTCTGATTCATTGCAATGGTCTGGGATTCGCCCAAACTGTTAATTCTTTTTGAAAGCTGATTCATAAAAAGGTTTATTATCTAAATTTCACTGGCTAAAAATACGTTTTTTATACAAAAAAATAGTATTACTTTCGTGTTTGAACCAATAATTATAACAAGCGCATTATGGTTATCACCGAGATACTAAAGTACACAATACCCTCACTGATCTTATTCCTTACGGTTTATTATATTCTGCACTCCTATTTTTACGATCAGGACAAAAAAAGGCAGTATAAAGGCATGTTGAAAAACAAGGAACTGATTATTCCTGTTCGCTTACAGGCTTACGAGCGGATTATCCTGTTTCTGGAACGTATCTCGCCCGATTCGTTAATTATGCGTGTTAGCGAGCCCGGTATGACTTGCCAGCAATTACAAACTGAAATGATTGCCTCCATACGAGCTGAATTTGAGCACAACCTTTCGCAACAGCTTTATCTTTCGCCCGATGCATGGGTCTATGTTAAGAATGCCCGTGCCAATACTTTGAAGATGATTCATCTTGCTGCTGAAAAAATACCTGCCAATGCGCCTTACATGCAACTTAGTGCAGCCCTGTTGGATTTATCGGTCCAGGAAGAAAAGACACCTTCGGGACTGGCTATTGAATTCCTCAAGAAAGAAGTGCATAAACTGTTTTAAATAAGAGGCTTTTCTGCAATCAAGCATATATCCATCGAATGCACTTCAGAGCCATCCACCGATTTACGATGCGTTTCTTTTCGCTCTTCTTTGATAACCTTAAATCCGTTTTTCTCAACTTCTAACTGTAGTTCTTCCGGATCGAAGAGGCGAAACACTTCTTGAGCAAACGGCAGGTTCTTCATTACTTCTTTAGGCCTGTAGCCCGTTACCAACAATCCTCCTTTACGCAATACCCGTTTTATTTCATTCAAATGCATTTCCAATGGTTGCCAGAAATACACGGTATTAACTGAAACTACGATATCGAAGTATTCGTCGGGAAAAGATATGGCTTGGGAATCTTCACATTTAACGATCAGTTTACCTGCTTCAACCCACTCCTTATTTGCGGCTTTCGCCTCGTTGCACATAATATCCGAAAAATCGATACCCGCCATGTTTATGCTGGGGTTTAGTTCAAAGAACCTGGGAATAAATTTTCCATTGCCAAACCCAATTTCCAGGATGCGCATCCGATCTTCAATTTTCATTTGAGAAATTATCAGGTCGTAGATCAGTTTATTCGAACTGTTCATATTTTCGCCTACTTTGAGGCCGTTTTCTCCTGTTGGCCTCATTAATTGCCGGCCTAATTCTTTTGCATCAATTTCGCTCATACATGTTGGTTTATTCATTCAATTGAAGCAAATTTGATACCATTGTAGACTGACTCAAACAGATTGTTAAACATTATGGAAGAAATATGAACACTTACAAAAGTTAACAATGCCATAAAATAAAAATCCCGCAAAGCCTTTAATTACAAGGTTTGCGGGATGAGTTTTCTATTACGAAAACGCTATTTAATCATATCAACACTGCGTTTTATAAACTTGGTAAGCTCCTCGCCTTTCAGCATGTTGTTCGAGAGAAGCGCCAGGTCGATCAGTTGTTTTACCAGCTTCTGGTTCTTACCATAGTTCTTCAGCACTTCTTCGCGTTTCGATTGAATTTCACCAGCCTTTTTATCGAGTTCTTCCAGTTTGGTTTTCTGTTCTACAGGAATTTCCTCGTCTTTCTTACCACTGGTTGCTTTTTCGAGTTCTGCTTTTTCGGCTTCTACAGGTTTCAGCTCTTCAGTAAACTTGCTCAATTCAGCGCTTAAGGTTTTATCCTTATCCTCAATTACCTTGGCAACCAAAGGGTGACTGGTATTCACAACCAGGTTGTAGCTGTTGGGCATTTCGCCGTAGAAGCTCATTCCACCGCCCATGGCCGACATATCCTTCATACGGCGCATGAACTCGTTCTGCGTAATAATGATGGGCTGTGTATCGGGCGACAAGGTTTCGAACTGTACAAAGAAGTGGTCTTTTGCACTAACCACACTCTCAAATACCGGCCGAAGGTCATTCTGCTGTTCCTGCGAGAGTTTGCTTTCGGGTAATTCGTCACGTTCAATCAGGCGTTCAATCACATCGGAGTCTACCCGTGCAAAGCGCGATTCCTTTAATTTTGGTTCGAGATGATTGATAAAGTGTGTATCCAGCTGACCTTCCATCGATAATACATCGTAACCTTTTGCTTTGGCAGCTTCTATAAAGCTGTGCTGGTTAACAGTGTCAGTAGAATAAAGGTAAACAAGGTTTTTATTCTTGTCAGTCTGGCTTTCTTTAATCAGTTTCTTGTATTCGTCGAGGGTAAAGTATTTGTTATCTACATTCTTCAACAAGGTGAACTTCTCAGCCCTCTCATAGAATTTCTCATCGGTAACCATACCATACTCAATAAAGAGCTTGAGGTGATCCCACTTCTTTTCGAATTCGGGACGTTCGTTCTTGAACAATTCTTCCAAACGGTCAGCCACCTTTTTGGTAATGTGCGTCGAAATTTTCTTCACATTCGAATCGCTTTGCAGGTAACTGCGCGAAACGTTCAGCGGAATGTCAGGCGAATCGATAACACCGTGCAAAAGTGTCAGGAAGTCCGGCACAATTCCTTCAACAGAATCGGTTACATAAACCTGGTTGCTGTATAGCTGAATTTTATTCTTCTGTATCTCAATATTGTTCTTAATCTTAGGGAAATAAAGGATACCCGTAAGGTTGAATGGATAATCCACGTTCAAATGAATGTAGAACATCGGTTCGTCGGACATTGGGTATAGGTCGCGATAGAACTTCACGTAATCTTCGTGCTTCAGATCTGCCGGTTTGCGGGTCCACAGCGGTTTGGTGTCGTTGATAATTTTGTCCTTGCCGGTTTCTATTTCCTTTCCGTCTTTCCATTCCTTTTCTTTTCCAAAAGCAATATCTACAGGGAGGAAGCGGCAATATTTCTTCAAAAGGTCGTTAATTCTGAATTCTTCGGCAAACTCTTCCGATTCTTTATCGATGTAAAGAACGATGTCGGTGCCGCGATCGGCTTTCTCGGTTTCTTCCATCGAATATTCAGGACTGCCATCGCAACTCCATTTCACAGCCTTGGTATCGTCCTTCCACGATTTAGTAATTACCTCTACCTTCTCAGAAACCATGAAAGCAGAGTAAAACCCAAGCCCAAAGTGCCCGATAATCGAATTGATCTGGTTTTTATACTTGGTTAAGAACTCCTCAGCGCTTGAGAATGCAATTTGGTTGATGTACTTTTCAACTTCTTCAGCAGTCATACCAATTCCGCGGTCGGAAATGGTGAGTGTTTTTTTCTTTTTGTCGAGTGAAACACGGATGGTTAAATCGCCCAGTTCGCCTTTAAAATCGCCAAGAGAAGACAGTGCCTTCAGTTTTTGCGTGGCATCGATGGCATTTGAAACAAGTTCGCGGAGAAAGATTTCGTGGTCGGAATAAAGAAATTTCTTAATGATAGGAAAAATGTTCTCGGTACTAACACCAATCGTTCCTTTTTGCATTGCTATATATTTTTGGGTTCAACATCAAATTATCGAGTCCACCCAAACAAAGCACATGCCAAGCAGAAAATATGACAATTCGTCAGTGCAACTTATTACTCTTCTTTAATGGCCTGGGTTGTGGCTTGGTATACTTAATTATATCGGTTTGGTAATTCCACATTTTATTTTTAAACAACAATCCATCCGAACTGAAGTCTGGCCCATAGTACATGTATTGTCCGGTATATTTCGATTCACTGGGCGAAAGATGATCGAATACAATCATTTTCAAACTCTCATTATACGAAAGGTTCATGGTTGCACGAGCTGAGAATTGAAATAACAAACGATGCTTTTTTTTACTATCAACAAGAAACAAGGGAGCTCCAAAAACTGGGTTATCAAACTGATCAAAATAAAGTACATCCACTAATTTAGCTGTGGTAAAAAAATCGTGGTAGCGCAAACCCAACAAAGTATAAAAAGTATAGTTATCCACCTTGTTTTTTAGCACTTTGTAATACAACGCCCCATACCATTTACCCGCACTGAGTACGTTATTTTCGGGGTTTTCAATTTCAGGGGCCCTATCCGACAAGTTGTATAATCGAATCTTGTTACCGGCTTCATTCCTTAGCTGTATAATTCCATAATACTTGTACGAGCCATCCGACAAAGCTACATTCCATGTAAATATGCGAAATAACTGATCAGGAGCCACTAACTTACCCATAGTTTTCAATGAATCGAAACCAAAGGTAAAACTCTCTGGCTTGAGGAGAATTTCACTGAATAAATTGTAAATATGTTGGTTATATTGAATTTTTAAGGAATCATCGTTGCTTTTTTTCACTTCTTCAATATACCTTTTTACAGAATCCTCATAGGCTTTAAAAATGCTATTATCCTGGCTATATGCTTGGAATGTACATATAAACAATATAAATACCCGAATTTCAAATCTAAATATTGACATATTTAAATATTTTGTATTTTTGTAACAAAATTATTGTCATGGAAAATATACTCACAAAAGTAAAAAAAATTATCACCTTACGTTTAGTTCTAGGCTTGGCAATTGGTGGATTATTGGGATTTGCCTATTACTATTTTATTGGATGCAATAGCGGAACATGTGCCATAACGTCTAACCCATACAAAAGTACGATTTGGGGAATGGCAATCGGTGGGCTGCTTCTTTACAAAAAATCTACTTGATAATCAAGTTAATATCATTCATCAGCTTTTCCTTGTAGGACTTCCCTATAGGTATTGATTTGGTACCATCGTGTGTGCGGATAAGAATAGCATTATCCTCAATAACGTTGATGCTACTTGTATTTACAATGAATGAACGATGCACCCTGGAAAATTTGGTGGCAGGCAACTTTTGTTCAATGGCTTTCATTGTAAAGTGAATGGT
>DATALJ010000152.1:0-14782 GCA_036261135.1 Bacteroidales bacterium | reverse complement strand
TGGCCGCTACTATGCCATGGACCGTGACAAACGCTGGGAACGCGTAAAAGAAGCTTACGATTTGTATGTAAATGCAAACGGAAAGCAGGCAACCGATGTAGTGAACGCCTTTGTTGTTTTGTTTGGCATACGTGAAAGCTTTAACCAAAGCAGGGTTTGTAGCTATTGAGCCGTCTTCGCAAGCGAGGTTTATTTTAACAAGATCCTGGTACAATACGCGACCAGCGCCAATATTGAGGTGACCAACTTCCGAATTACCCATTACACCATCGGGTAAACCCACGTTACGGCCACTGGTAAGTAATGTTGAATTGGGATATTTTTGTTTTAACCCGTCCATATTGGGGGTTTTGGCTGTGTAAATAACGTCGGACTTTGTGTGGTTTCCTATTCCCCAGCCATCAAGGATCATGAGGAGCATGCGATTTTTGAGCTTCATAGCGTATTATTTCAATTGATTGTACTTTTTCGAAGCGCAAAAATACTTTTTTTTTTGATGCAGCGGTAAGTTAATGATACAATTCGCCAATATAGCAATTCGCCAATGTTCTAATTGAAAATACCAGAACCTAAGCTAAAACAACAATTTAGAACGATATTTTATTTGCTGGTGTTGTTTTTTAGGGTATCGACAGGAGCAGGTTTTGCTAAACCTCTCCAAAGCAGAACGATTCCGGCAATAACTATTGGAATAGAAAGTATTTGTCCCATATTCAGTGCCATACCTTTTTCAAAATCTACCTGCTCATTCTTTATAAATTCGACGAAAAAGCGGAAAGAAAAGACCAGTATGAAGAATAATCCGAATATCATGCCAGCCTTTGGCTTACCATTGGCTTTGTAATATAAGCGCAGTAACAAAATGAAAATAAGCAAATAGGCGAGCGACTCATAAATCTGGGTAGGATGTTTGGGCAACTTTTCATTTTCGCGTACAAAAATAAATCCCCAAGGTAGATCTGTAGCTACACCATATATTTCAGAATTCATCAGATTTCCCAAGCGTATAAAGAAACCCGAAAGTGCCCCCACAATAACAATGCGGTCCATAGTCCAAAGGAATGGCTTTTTCTCCTTTTTCGAGAAATAGTAAATGGCAATTAGAATGCCCACTGCTGCACCATGACTAGCCAGCCCTCCATGCCATATCGCGAGTATTTCCCATGGATTACTTAGGTAATATTTGGGTTCGTAAAAAAAGCAATGTCCTAACCGAGCGCCAACAATGGTTCCAACAGCCATATAAATCGTAAGCTTATCCAGAACTTCGATTGGTATCTTCTCGAGCTTAAAAAACCTGGTAAATAGTATGTATCCAAAATAAAATGAGGCGGCAAACAATAAACCGTACCACCTTACCGAAAGAGGACCAATATGAAATATTTCAGGATTGACATTCCAGTGCACGAAAGCTGTTATCATACTTGTTGTTTTCGAAAGCAACAAAAATAATAAAACATCTTCTCCAACGTATTAAATTAAAGAGATATTTCCACAAAATAGAAAGAAACTTAGTATGTTTGCACTTTAGGGCATAACAGAATATATGATGCAGACTCTTTTACGCAGAAGTTATATATATATTGCAGGCTTAATTCTCCTTATAGGAGCTTCATGTGCAATTATGAGAACTCCGGAAGGAGGTCCAAAAGATTTTACGCCTCCTAAAGTAGTTTCGAGCAATCCTGGGTTGAATTCTGTACACTTCGACAAGAAAAGTGTTGCACTGAATTTCGATGAATTTATCGATTTGAAGGATGTGCACCAAAATTTTATTATCTCGCCTCCATTCAATAAACGGGTTGTTCCAAAACTCAGGAATAACAGCAGGCAGCTATATATTGAGTTTGAAGAAGATTTATTGCCCAATACTACATATACGCTTAGTTTCGGGAACGCTATTGTGGATTTGCACGAAGGCAACCCCTTACCCAACTTTACTTTTACATTCTCAACCGGCAATGTAATTGATTCGTTATCGCTAACAGGCCGGGTTGTTGATGCACTCACGCAAATGCCCGATAAAGAAAGCATGTATGTTATGCTTTATAAAAAGTTTAACGATACAATTCCACGGAAAACACTTCCAGCCTTTGTTACAAAAACGAATGCTAAGGGATGGTTCACCATTCCTCATGTTTACGCCGATTCTTTTATGATATTTGCGTTGAAAGATGCAAACATGAATATGAAATTTGATCAACCGGGCGAAAAGATTGCTTTTTCCGATACAGCAGTTGTTTTAAATGCCTCGTACTACCAGCGACCTGATACAGCAGCAAAGCCAATTGTTTACTCGGATAGCATTACCATCGATTCGATTGATCTTTACAAAGGTAAAAAATCGCAAATTGATCTGTTTTTCTTTACAGAAGAGCATAACAGGCCTAATTTTCTTGAATATTTAAGAAACCAGCCTAATCAGTTTACCTTGATGTTTGAATTACCTCCCGATTCGATGAGTTTAGAATTGCTAAACCCCAAACCAGCAATTGACAGGTGGTTTATAAGCGATAACACCCTGAGAAGCGATACAATGAACTACTGGATTACCGATACAACGGTTATGAACAGGGATTCTCTTTTGGTTAAATTGAACTATATGGCGTTAGACAGCATGGATAAACCATATTTGAAGAGTGATACCGTTAAAATGATCTATAAACGGCCGGTTTCCAAAGCCAAACGTTCTGCGCTTGCCAAAGTAGTACCGAAATTGTCAATTGCCAGCTCTACATCCAGGAAATCGGAAGTAGACCTTAATGATCACGTATTTTTTGAAGCTAGCATGCCCGTGCAAACTTTTGATAAAAGCAGAATGGGTTTATACATGAAGGAGGATACTTTGCAGCTACCGGTCGCATTCGATATATCAAGAGACTCGGTGCACTTGCGAAGATTTAATCTCGGATTTAAGCTGGATGTGAACCGGGAATATTCATTTGTTTACGATACCATGGCGTTCAAAAGTATTTACGGGCAGTACAACGATTCCTCCGCCATTGAGTTCAAAACCCGGAACGACGATTATTATGGAAAAATAAATCTCATGCTGGCAAATACACGAGGCCCAATGATTGTTCAATTGCTGGATGAAAAGGGTGGTTTGGTATCGCAGAAATTTGTCAATGCCGATGGGCTCATTGTTTTTGATTACGCGTCGCCGGGAAAATATGGATTAAAGGTAATATACGATACCAATAACAATAAGAAGTGGGATACTGGGAACTGGAGCTTACGCCAGCAACCCGAGCATACTGAAATCTATAGTGGAGAGGTATCCGTCCGGTCGAACTGGGAAGTAGATGTACGCTGGGAACTAGGTAAAAAGTAGGATCATCCTCCAAGGGTAGTAAAGCTATTTTTTATACCAATGGCATGCGGCGTAATATTCAGCACCGGAATGGTAGCCTTGTTCAGCACTTGCTGGGCATAGTTGCCAATGATGAGGTTGGTTATACTGCTCTGCTGTTCGGTTATAATGGATATTAAATCGGCATTTATAGAATTGGCGTATTCTACCGTTATATCTGCCACGTTATCGCCGGTTATGGAATGATTTACAATGGGAATATTGTTAGCTCTCAGAAAATTACTTACTTGTTTTGAATAGGCATTGAGCCGCTTCTGCACTTTTAAGCTTCGAGACGATGAAACTTCGAGTACATGCACTTCGGAACCGAATAAATCGGCAATTTCGGCAGTAATAGGCGTTTTCTGGCGGGTTTCGGGCATAATATCAATGGGTAGCACTATTTTCTTTATTTCCTTTGGAATAGGGCCTTTTCTTAAAGCGATTACTGGCCGTGTGGTAGCCGATATTATTTTGAAGGCATTGCTACCTATAAAGAATTCCTCAAAACCTGATGCGCCATGGGTAGACGTAGAGATTATGCTATCCTTATACGATTCGGCTTGATTTACAACTTCTTCGTAAATTTTATGCCCCTTTTTGATGATGTATCGAAGCCGCGAATTGTTGTCCAGCTTTTTACTATATTCTTCGACAATTTGCTCGAATCGGTCTTTTATTTTGTTGTATTCTTCGCGGAGATTGCTGGGGAACTGTTCTGTACTTTTCTGAACATGAACCATTTGAATGTTAACATGAGTTTTCTTCGAAAACAGTATGGCGAGTTGGAGGCCTTTCAGCGAATCGTCGGAGAAATCGACCGGAACAACAAAGTTCTTAATCATTTATAAATGGCTAAATTTGAATCACTAAATTAATGATAATTTTTCTATACCCCGATATCCTAAAAGTATGTTGTAGGATATACTTTGTGCTTTCTGTGGGTTTTATTTTATTTCAAAATAGTGTATTTTCGCAAAGCAAACTTATAAAAGGTTAAATATGAAGCAGGTTGTACTTGGAATTGACATTGGTGGCACATTTACAAAAATTGGCGTAGTGGATAAAGAGGGAAATATCCTTTCCGAAACATCTATTTCGACCGATGCTCACGAGAATATAACCGACTATCAGCGTAGCTTGCACGAAGCCATTGAACAGGCACTCCTTCCTTGCAAAAAGGAAACTGAATTAAAAGGAATTGGCTTTGGCGCACCCAATGGCAATTATTACAAAGGAACAATTGAGCATGCAGCCAATCTCAAATGGAAGGGAATCGTTCCGTTTGTAGAACTGTTTAAGAAATATTACAATATACCTATTGTGCTCACAAACGATGCAAATGCTGCCGCAATAGGCGAGGGCATATACGGCGGAGCCAGAGGAATGAAGGATTATCTCGTTGTTACTCTTGGAACCGGATTGGGCAGCGGGTTTGTAGCGAATGGTAAACTCATTTATGGCTCGGATGGCTTTGCTGGTGAACTAGGTCATATTATGGCTGTTAACGAAGGCCGTGAATGCGGTTGCGGCAAAAGAGGGTGTCTCGAAACATACGCCAGTGCAACAGGTATACGGAGAACCGTTTTTCAACTCCTTGCCGATTCATATGCCGATAGTGAGTTGCGCCTGTATAATTACAACGAACTGACTTCCGAAAAAGTTTATGAGGCTGCAACCCATGGCGACCCGATTGCCATTGAAGCTTTTGAATATACCGGCAGGATTTTAGGCGCTCGCCTGGCCGATGCTGTTGCTATAACCACTCCGGAAGCAATTTTCCTGTTTGGCGGGTTGGCAAAAGCTGGAGAAATATTGTTTAAACCAACCCGCGAAAGCTTCGAAGCACATCTCCTCAAGGTTTACCGGAATAAAATAAAAATTCTGCCTTCTGCCTTGCAAAACAAAAATATTGCAGTTCTTGGAGCTAGCGCACTCATATGGAATGAGTTGACCCAATAGTTTCAGAAATTGTTAAACCTTCTCTGCAAAAGTTTGTTCTTAAACAAACAAGACTTTGCATTTTATTTTGTCCTCCTTTCACCTGAATTATTAAGAACTAATATAAATTATTCTTATAATATATTATAAGCGTGTTTCTTAAGTTTTTGAAGTAAATCTACGTGTTTCATTATTACGTGCATATAATAATATTTATGAAGAATGCAGGTTAATATCAAAAACATTAAGTAACTTAAAAATGGTTTTCTGCGTAAAAGTTGCCAATCTTATTTTTCTTATTTATGAACTGGAGTGCTGGGTTGATGTTAGTGCTTAGTTTTTTGTTATCCTTTGTGGTGGTGTATTTTTCTATACCGTCCATAGTAAAGGTATCTCATTTAAAGGGGTTGTTTGATAGTCCGGGACATCGAAAGTGCCATAGCCACGATATTCCAAACCTCGGGGGAATCTCAATTTTTGCAGGAGTTGTTATGTCAGCCGCTTTATTTACAAGTTCGGCAATTAATAACGAGTTTATGCTTCTTATCGCTGGAATGACGGTTTTGTTTTTTATCGGCATTAAAGACGATATTCTGGTTATCGATCCTAACAAGAAATTATGGGGCGAAATTGTTGCTATCCTTATTCTTGTTTTGTTAGGCAATGTCCGTTTTACCAGTTTACATGGATTCCTCGGTATTTATACCATGAATCCGTACGCGGGCATTGTTCTTTCTATATTCGTAATGATTGTAATTGTAAATTCTTTCAATTTAATTGATGGAATTGATGGTTTGGCTTCGGGCGTAGGAATTCTCATTTCCACTACCCTGGGTATATGGTTTTTCCTGGTTGGAAATTTGAATTATGCTGTTCTTTCTGCAGCGTTAGCGGCCTCGCTTATTGCATTTTTCCGGTATAATGTTTTTGGTGGTACACATAAAATCTTTATGGGCGATACGGGGTCATTAATTGTTGGCTTTGTTATCGGGATGCTTGTTATCCGGTTTAACGAGATTAATGCAGTTTATAAAGGGGTGTACGCTATAAAATCGGCGCCGGCTGTGTCTTTTGGGATATTAATTATTCCTCTTTTCGATACAATGCGGGTTTTTCTTATCCGGATTCTTCGTGGCCGCTCTCCCTTCAGGGCCGATAAGAATCATTTACATCATCGTCTACTGTTGTTGGGGTTCACTCATATTCAATCAACAGCGATTATCGTAAGCGTAAATTTGGTTTTTATTCTGATAGCACTGGCATTTGCTTCGGTCGGAATTGTGAAGCTGATGATCATTAACCTGAGTATAGCCATACTTTTGATGTCTTTCACAGAAGCGTATATTAGAATTCGTCACCGGAAGCGCCATTTGGATGCATTAAACCGTTATAATCACAGCCCTGCAAAAACTGCTTAATTCTCTTTCTCTCACCAACAGATCCAAACTTGCTACATTTTTCGGAAAGCTATTAAACTTTCTCAGCCTTCATCAGTCTAATGCATATAACCTAAAAACATAAGGATATGAAGTATTTATCTATTATTACTGCTATAGTTGTATTATTTGCAACCCATGCCTTTGCGCAGGAAACACCAAAGAGTAATGCTACTCCCAAGGAAAAGAAGGAACTTAGGCAGGAACGGCGTGAAGTTCGCCAGGATCGACGCGAGCTGAATAACGATCGTAAGGATAGAAACCAGAAAGCAAAAGAAGTTCGCAATGATAAACAGGAGATCAGGCAGGACGTAAAGGAATTAAAGCAGGATAAAGCCATAGGAGCCGACAAGCAGGAAATAAGGGCTGATAAAAAAGAAGTAAAACAGGATGTAAAAGAACTGAAAGACGACAAAGTCGATGTAAGGAAGGAACAACGCGAAGTCCGTAAGGATCGTCGTGAATTGAATAAGGACCGCATTCAACGTGGAGAGGCACGCAGAGCAACAAAGAATTAAAATTCGATACAGATAATAACAACGACAGTCGGAGATTACGTCCTGCGTGTTCATTGAATTCAGAACTGCTGATCGTAGTCTCTGACTACGATCTTTTTATGCAGTCTCCTAATTTCAAGTGGCTTACTTTACCACTGCACCGTTATCTGTTTTTTTCTCGGGCACTACAAAAATAAGTTTGCCGGTAAAGTCCTCTGCAAGAAGGATCATTCCTTGCGATTCGATACCCTTAATCTTTCGCGGCTCAAGGTTTACAAGAATGCTTACTTGTTTCCCGGGTAATTCCTCGGGTGTAAAGTGTTCAGCAATACCCGAAACAATGGTGCGTTTATCAATGCCCGTATCAACCAGTAATTTCATGAGCTTGGTTGTCTTCGCTACTTTTTCGGCTTCGAGGATGGTGCCTGTGCGGATATCCATTTTCGAGAAATCGTCGAAATTTACGGCTTCTTTCTGAGGTGCAGCTTTGGTATTTCTGCGTTCGTTTTCTGCTTTGATGCGTTTTAAACGCTCAAGTTGACCGTCGATTACAGCGTCTTCTATTTTCTCGAACAGGAGTGAAGGCTTGTTTACGATATGCCCAGGCTGAAGTATAATGTTACCAATGGTTTCCCATTCGGTTGCTTTCATATTCATCATTTCACGAAGTGCAGCCGATGTTTTGGGTAGGAAAGGTTCCATCAATATAGCCAGGCTGGCTGTTATCTGGAGCGAAACATACATAATGGCTTGTACTCGTTCGGGATCTGTTTTAACCAGTTTCCATGGTTCGTTATCAGCCAGGTATTTGTTGCCAAGTCGTGCCAGGTTCATGGCTTCTTTCAGCGCTTCACGGAAGCGGAATGTTTCGAGTGCTTCTTCTACATTGACTTTTATGGTAGTTATCTCGTCGAGTGCAGCCTGATCTTCCGGTGTAAGTGTTCCAGGAGCTGGAACGGCGCCCTGGTAATAATTTTGAGTGAGTACCAGTGCCCTGTTTACGAAATTTCCGAAGATGGCAACCAATTCGCTGTTATTCCGTGTTTGAAAGTCCTTCCAGGTAAAGTCGTTGTCCTTTGTTTCGGGCATGTTGGCCGCCAATACGTATCGCAGCACATCTTCTTTCCCCGGAAACTCTTCCAGATATTCGTGTAACCAAACTGCCCAGTTACGGGATGTAGATATTTTGTCGCCTTCGAGGTTAAGGAATTCGTTGGCAGGAACATTTTCGGGTAGAACATAGCTTCCTTCTGCCTTAAGCATAGCTGGGAAGATGATACAGTGAAACACAATATTGTCCTTGCCAATGAAATGGATGAGTCGGGAGTCTTCGTCTTTCCAGTATTTTTCCCAGTCAGGTGTGAGCTCGCGTGTAGCGGAGATGTATCCAATAGGTGCATCGAACCAAACATAGAGCACTTTGCCTTTAGCGCCTTCAACAGGGACGGGTATTCCCCAGTCGAGGTCGCGGCTTACAGCACGTGGTTGAAGCCCCTGGTCGAGCCACGACTTGCATTGCCCGTATACGTTTGTTTTCCAGTGTTTATTTTGTTCCAGGATCCAGTTCTTGAGGAATGGCTCCATTTTATCGAGTGGAAGGTACCAATGGCTTGTACTTTTGAGTACTGGTATGTTTCCGCTGAGTGTCGATTTGGGATTAATCAGATCGGTGGCATTCAGCGAGGTACCGCACTTTTCGCACTGGTCGCCATACGCGTTTTCGTTGCCGCAATGCGGACAGGTTCCTGTAATATAGCGGTCGGCAAGGAATTGTTTGGCTTCCTCGTCGTAGTATTGCTCGGTTGTTTTTTCAATAAATTCGCCTTTGTCGTAAAGCGTTTTGAAAAAACCTGAAGCGGTTTCGTAATGGGTTTTTGATGAGGTGCGCGAATAGATATCGAAGGAAATACCAAACTTTTCGAACGACGATTTAATGATACCGTGGTATTTATCTACTATATCCTGTGGTGTTACCCCTTCTTGCTTTGCCTTTATGGTTATGGGAACACCATGCTCATCGGAACCTCCTATGAACAGTACATCACGTTTCTTGAGACGCAGGTAACGTACGTAAATATCGGCAGGGATGTAAACACCGGCAAGGTGACCTATGTGCACCGGACCATTGGCATATGGTAATGCCGAAGTGATCATGTATCTTTTGTAATTCTTCATACTATAAAATCTCTAACCTTGGATAGTAATGTCATTCCGGCGAAGGCCGGAATCCATCAACTACGAAGTCCATAAGGATTCCAGCCTTAGCCGGAATAACAACAAAATCTTATGCTGGCTTCAAACTCTCGTGTTATTGTAAAGTTTTGCGCCAGAAGCCAAGGTTTGTTTAATATTTCTTAAATTTGTAATAAGCAGCAAAGATAAAACTTAATTCATTATGATAACGCCCAGTCCGTTAAAACCAGGTGACAAAATTGGAATCGTGGCACCCTCGCGAAAAATATCTGAAAACGAGCTCAAGGAAGCTATTCATCTATTCGAAAGCTGGGGGTACGAGGTAGTTCCAGGAGATAATATTTATGAAATCTTTCATCAGTTTGCCGGAAAGGATCAGGTTCGTGCCCAGGATTTTATTCAGATGGTACAAAATCCGGAAATTAAGGCCATTGTTTGTGCGCGCGGAGGGTATGGTACCATTCGCCTGCTGGAAGAGTTAAACCACGAGGTTATTAGGCGTAACCCAAAGTGGATTGTAGGTTATAGCGACATAACCGTATTGCATTCCTATTTTAACAAGGTGATTGAATTCGAAACTATACATGGCTCAATGCCCATCAACTGTTTGCCCGGAGCTTCTCAAAATGAAACCTGGACCCGCTTGCGTGGCGTGTTGGAAGGGAAGCCTTTGTCCTACGAGATTAGTTCACATGCATTGAACCGGATAGGCAACACTGAAGGCATGTTGGTAGGTGGCAATTTGTCCGTTTTATTCAGTTTGCGTGGTACTTTCTGCGACATCGATACCGACGGACGCATTCTGTTTCTCGAAGATCTTGACGAATACCTCTATCATATAGACCGAATGATGATGAACCTGA
This sequence comes from Bacteroidales bacterium, assembly GCA_036261135.1. Lineage (GTDB taxonomy): Bacteria > Bacteroidota > Bacteroidia > Bacteroidales > JAAUTT01 > JAAUTT01. Next base: position 4,500 of record DATALJ010000152.1, on the reverse strand, counting down.
AGATAGCCGGGAAGCTTAAAAACCTTAAGGGTATAATTGTAGGCGGAATGTCGGATATGAAGGATAATACCATCCCTTTTGGTCGCGATGCTTACGAAATCATTGTTGATGCAGTAAGTGATTATGATTATCCGGTTATATTCAACTTTCCTGCAGGACACTGCGAGCCTAATCTGCCCCTGATATTTGGAAGAAAGGTAAAATTGGATGTAGGAGAGAAGGTGAAGGTGGAATTTGACGTTCCACGATAAAAGTAATAAATAGAATTCGACGATTTCTGAGCATTGCCATAACAAAGAGGCGTTGAAATTTTGAATCCAGGAAATAATTACGGAACTTACATAGAGAACATTTTTATTTCTTTAGAAAATATTGTGCGCTATGAAGTATGGGGAGTTTAGGGAGCTGGTTACAAGAGATTTTTATAGATACTATTGCAGAACAACCAATTATATCTGGTTATATGGCTTAATACTCGGGAAGCCCCAGTTTAAACTGGTTTTTATGTACCGGTTGAGTCAATATACAAAGGGTAAACCGAGGCTTTCCAAGATGGTTGTGACTCTGATCAGGAAAATTCAATATAGGAATAATAAGGTAAGTCTGCCGCGTGAAGCAAAGATTGGTCCTGGATTATGTATTTTTCATCCTGTAAACATAAGGATATCCGGCGATTGCAAAATAGGCCTCAATTTTACGGTAGCACACAATGTTACGCTGGGTTGGGTAAATCATGGCGCAAAGCGCGGTGTTCCTGAAATCGGGAATAATGTTTATATAGGTCCCGGCGCATTAGTGCTAGGGAAAATAAAGATTGGCGATAATGTGCTAATTGCTGGTAACTCATTTGTAACACACGACATCCCTTCGAACTCGGTTGTGTATGGCAATCCCTGCATTGTTAAGCCCTGCGAAAATGCTACCGAAGGATATATCCTTAATACGCTTCCTTGAATAAAGATATTGTGCACAAAAGACCGGAAATTTTGTTTCAATGTCTTTACACAAATAATTGCACGAGATGTCCATTACTACAGAATCAGAATTGATCGGGATGCGGAAGGTAAGCGATGTTGTGGCTTACACGTTGCGTGAAATGATGAACTATGCCGAGCCAGGTATGTCGACCAAAGCGCTGGACGATTATGGAGCCGGCATTTTAAAAAAGTTTGGCGCACGATCGGCTCCATTTCTGGCTTACAAATTTCCGGGATGGACCTGCATAAGTGTTGGCGGTGAATTTTGCCATGGGATTCCTTCCACCCATAAGATATTGAAGGAAGGAGACCTTGTGAATATTGATGTATCTGCCGAATTAAATGGCTTCTGGTCCGATAATGGATCTTCATTTGTACTGGGAAACGATCATCAGGGTCACCAAAAACTTGTTGATGCTTCAAAGGAAATACTGAAAAAGGCGATAGGCAGCATACATGGAGGCATTCGTATATCAGATGTCGGGCACCTTATTGAAACGGAGGCCCGCAAACGCGGATACAAAGTGGTAAAAAATCTTACAGGACACGGAATAGGCAGAAAATTACACGAAGAGCCTGTGGAAATTCCGAATTACCGCGATAAGTACAATGTTCAACGGTTTAGAAAGAATACGGTTGTTGCCATAGAAACGTTTATATCTACATCTTCCACTTATGCACGCTCTTTGCATGATGGTTGGACAATGGTTGGAGATAAAGGCGGCTTTATGGCACAGCACGAGCATACAATTCTTGTAACAGACATGGATCCCGTTGTGCTTACAGAAAAAAATGATATATGGGGTTAAGTCACCTTATTGTACTTTTTTGAAGTGTATATCTTCTCGTCCGAAGATGTACATCGCTGAGGTTATACATGTATATCTTCGCGTCCAAAGATGTACATCTTTGAAGTTATACATGTACATCTTCGAAGCGGGAGATGTACATCGCTGAATTGATACTTGTACACGCTAGTATCGCAGGAGCTTATAATCTTTGGAAATCTCAAACGCTTTATCGCTAACTGGTTCATTTAAAATATCCGTTACCATCAATTTGGATTTTTCTTCCTGAAGTAATGTCCGGTCAATGATAAGCATGGGAAAGAAGTTGTTGTCCAGTTCAATCTGGATATAGTAGTTGATTATTTCGTTGTAATCGTCGGTACGGCTTAGCAATGCTACTACTTTTGGCAGAAAGTCAAATTTCAATTCAGTTATCCAGAAGGTTATATCGGAATCCTGGCGTTTATTGCGCACATGCCACAAAAAGCACTTGTAGCCATTAATCAACTTGAAATTGGGTGTTTTTATAAGTTCGTATTCCGCTTTATCATAATCTTTGGCATAGCTATTCTTCTTTAATGTTGTATAAAGCCTGAGGTTGGGGCTGAGTGCTGTGATACTTTCTTCTTCGAGATCAATAATGAGGCTCTGTACAATTTGTGCCTGTGGGTTTTTAATATCAATTCTAACATGGTTTTCCTTTACCGTGTACTCGTAAATGGTGGTATCGTAGAGCGATTGCTTGGATAGAATGATCCGTCCTTCAAAATCGGTAGCAAGTAAGGAAATGGAGTAGGTTATTAAGATACTGAAAATGATTACTGTTTTTTTTGAAGCCATGCAGAAATTGTATTAAATTTCTTTTTCATTTAAATTTTTAAGGTAACAATCAAAAATATGGAAAATACGCGGGAAAAAGGGCAGGAATCGGAAGATTTAGCAGCAAATTATTTGTTGCAACAAGGTTATTCTATTTTGAACCGCAATTGGTATTGTGGGCACAACGAACTGGATATTGTTGCGCAGAAGAATGGCCTAGTTGCTGTTGTTGAGGTTCGGAGTTTGTATAAAAGCTCGTTTCAGGAGCCTTATCAAAGTGTAAATAAAACCAAGCAAAGGGCAATTATTACTGCAACCAATTCCTATATTCGCAGGTTTAATATCAACGACGATGTACGTTTCGATATTATTTCCATTCTTTACAGTAAGGATGGACCGGTGATTGAGCATATCGAAAATGCCTTTTACCCGATGGTGCGATAATAATTTGAAAATTAATTAGGTTTATGTTCTCACAAATAGTAGTAACGGTCATTTAGAAAGGTATGGACATAGAGAAACTACGTGAATACTGCATTTCGAAGAAAGGAGTAACCGAAGAATTCCCATTTGGCGAGGATACGCTTGTATTTAAAGTGGGAGGACAGATGTTTGCATTAACAGGACTGAATGAGGGTTTATCAATCAACCTAAAATGCGATCCTGAGTTGGCCGTAGATCTTCGCGAGCGGTATCCGGCGGTTCAACCAGGGTATCATATGAACAAAACCCATTGGAATACCGTGTATATTGATGGTTCGGTTTCCGATAAGCTTGTGTGCGAATGGATAGATCATTCATACGATGTAGTGGTGAGCAAGCTGCCTAAGAAGATGCGTGAAGCATTGAAATAATTTTGTATAAATTAAAGAATACGATGAATAGATTATTGAAACAAAAACAGGATGCTTTGATTAAACGGTTGGTTAATTATTTTTTGCAGGGACTACTTTATTTTGCGCCACTTGGCTTAACAATTGCCATGATATTCGTGGTTTTTAAATGGGTGGATGATATTTTACGGCCGTTAATTGAGGACTTCCTGAATATTCATATTCCTGGTTTAGGTTTTTTGCTTATTATAATTATCATTACTTTCCTTGGTTTTATTGGTCAAACGGTAGTTGCACAACCCTTTAAGCTAATTGTAGAGCGACTTATAAAACGCGCTCCGTTGTTATATATGGTATATACCTCCATTCGCGACTTTATGGAGGCCTTTGTGGGTAAGGAAAAGAAGTTTAATCAACCGGTACTGGTAAAGCTCAATCATGCTTCGGATATCGAAAAGCTGGGTTTTGTAACCCAAACCGATTTATCCGATCTGCATATCAAGGGAAAGGTTGCTGTCTATTTCCCGCATTCGTACAACTTCTCCGGCGAATTATTCGTTGTACCTGCCGAAAACATTACGCCATTGGATGTAAACTCCGGCGAATTGATGAAATTCATTGTTTCGGGTGGGGTTACAAGGATGGGATCGAATGAGTAGTAGGTTTTTCGGGATTACATAAAAAATGCGTTTGTTTATCCAACAAACGCATTTTTTATTTTTAAGTTTTTACCGCTGAAGCTATAATAACAAAGATGTCATTCCGGCGAAGGCCGGAATCCCTATGAGTTTCGTAGTTAAGGGATTCCGGCCTTCGCCGGAATGACAATGGTACATTTTCAGGCGATCATTATCATTCAACTGCTTATTTTTTCACCCATTTAAAGGCTTCAAATCCAATCATCCCTACAACCAGAACGATCAGCAGAATAGAACTGGCCAGCGATATCTTATTTCCTACGATATACGACCGTGGTTCAAATCTGAATTCGATGGTATGTTCTCCTGCAGGAATATTCATTGCCCGGAGTATGTAGTTGGCGTTGATATAGGACACCTGCTTGCCGTCGATGTAGGCATTCCA
>DATALJ010000149.1:0-7847 GCA_036261135.1 Bacteroidales bacterium | reverse complement strand
GTCATTCCGGCGAAGGCCGGAATCCTTCACTACGAAGCCCATTAGGGATTCCGGCCTTCGCCGGAATGACTTCTCCGTAGCCATAGAACCAGACTTTTAACACAACCTCACTAAAAAACAAAAAACCACGGAGCGTGCTGCTGCCGGCTCCGTGGTGTAACACCTAACAGTGTAAGTAGTAGTGAAGTGAATTGGTAAGGCTATTTGCCTGTTACCAGAATTTTACTCAACAACTTTATATCGTTCAGATTCTTGTAATCGTATTGGTAGAAACCGCTGTCGCCAACCATAAAGAGTAAACCGTTATTTGGAATTACGTCGTAAGTCTTGATATCCTTGAAATGAGAAATCATGTGTTGGTCTATTGCATTTACATCTGCTGCATCGTAAACCTTCAATCCATCAGGACCATCACACACAAATAGTATGCCATCGTCAATTCCTAATCCTTTGGGGTTAGTCATTGGGTATGTTTTCTTTAGCACAGGAGTAGTTCTGTTTTCAACATCTACAACGTCTAGTTGATTAGTATTTCCGCCACACATGCTTCCCGAACGAAGGGTAACGTAAGCGTAATTGCCTTCTACAACCACCGGATCGCAACTCCGTACATGCTGGAATGTGGAAAGAGGGTTTAAAGCAAACGGGTTTGTTGCGTCGTAAAGCAACATTCCCGTTTGCGACCCTATGAACAAAGTTTTATCATACAGGAAAAGGGTTTCGATATTCCATCCTATATAGTTATCGGAGATCTTAGAAGGCTTGGTAGTATTGCTGATGTCGAAAACGATAATATTGCCTTGGTTAATAACGTACAAAGCCTCACCATTGATGGAAAAGCGCGCCATTGACCCGCCAATTCCAACAGTTTGGTAGCCGCCGGATGTAGAAGTTGCTACAGACCCGTTGGCCTTGGCAAATCCATCGGTAAAGTTCATATATTCCCAATACATAGGGTAGCTGTTTTCGTAGGTTTCAACTTCTTTTGAAACCGTGGTTTCCTGCCATTTTATTACTACACCTTTCTCTCGGTTGATGGGCTCTGTGGTTTTTCCGTACGTGTAAACCGGCACAATGTAAGGGAAGATGTCTTTGATACGGAACTCTTCCTTAATATTATTGAGATCGCTGATGTTAAGAACAACCAGATCCACGTAGCTATCGGCATACAACATATTGCCTTTTATGGCAATGTCGATATTACCGGGAATACTGATGAATTTCTTGAATTTAGGTTTGGAAGGATCCGTATTATCAAGTACATGAACCCCTTTCATCTGTTCATTGATAAAAATATACTTGTCCTTAAAATAGATTTTACCCGGGACAGACATGGGCTCGTGCTCTTCTACCTTAACGGATTTGCGTAAGTCCTCGTACGACATGTACACAGGTACATTGGCATTGTACTTTTCAGTTATTTTGTCGCTGCACGACCATACTATGGATAGAAAAGCAGCTGCCATCATAATAAGTAAGTAACGTATAGTTCTCATTTGTTTAAATTATTGGATTAAAGGTTAAAAATATAAACCGGTTTGAATTAAGATGAGCTGGTTTTAAAATGGTTGCGCCTGAAAATCAACATATTTTTACGCAACCATTTGGGACGGATTTCATCATTATGGATAAGTCCTAACTAACCGACATTTTATGAGTAAGTATGTTGTATCGTTTATTTTAGTTTGTTTGGCGTTCATCACAAAAGCCCAAACCATTGAGGATGTGATTTACCTCAAAAATGGAAGTATTCTCCGCGGCCAAATTGTTGATCATACAACCGATTCGGTGGTGAGAATCATGGTGACCAATGGAAAAGTCTGGGATCTACCTGCTTCAGATATTGCTTCATTCAGTAAAGAGAAACCCGTAAGGAAACATCAACGTTTTCTTCCTAAGGAAAAAGGGTTTAACACCATCATTCAAACAGGCGTTTTCTTTCCCTTATCGGGCGAGAAGAGCAGCTATTTCCATGCTGGTCTAATCGGGACTTGGCGTGTATGGCCATGCTTTTTTTTGGGAGTAGGAGCGAACATCGACAGGGACAGCCGTACATACTGTCCCATATACGCAGATGCCCGTTATTATGTAAACCGTAAATATTTTGCGCCCTACATAAGCCTCTCTTGCGGCAAGGCATTGGCCTGGGATAAGGATGTAACCATTGGTTGGCGCAATATGCGTAACTATGGCGACCTATACTTTGCTACCAGCCTTGGCGTAGAGTTCCCCAAAAACGAAAATCTATCGTTCTTGCTGAGCATAGAATACAAATACCAGCGGAATCATCTTAAAACAACACCTCCAGATGAATATTACGAGCTGATTGAAGAGAATAATAGGATAGGAGTGAAGTTGGGGTTGTTGTTTAAGTAAATTGTGCCTTGGTTGGTTGCTTCTGGTATTCGACCGTTTGAGATTATTACCAGATTTGCTCAAAATGGCATAAATCTCGTCAAACCCACATTCTCACGGGCCCCGTTAATATTTTACCCGTCCCGTAACATTTTTACCCGCCCCTGCTAAAAATTTCGCCGTCCCGGTTAAAATTTCGCCGTCCCGTGGGTTGATGACCCGTCCCGGCGAAAGAGAGATTTTTTTAATGCAGAGAGATGGGTTGGATTATTATTTTTCCCCATTTTCTTTCGACCTGTATTCAATTACGTGAAAAATCTCATAATAAAAATTATCCTGCACAGGATTCATGCAGCTGTCTAAATAAGCCTTGATTTTATTCTGAGGGTACGAAAAGTCGGCAGCCGCATCAATGTAAATTACTTTGTTCGTCTTTTTGATTAAGAAAGTATCGATTTGTTGCTTACTGGCAATAGGGTAAATGTTCTCTTTGGCAAGCCCATCGCGCAGTCGTTTCCGGTAATTCGCGGGTTCAATATCTGAGAAAAGCGAGCGGTTGTAGTAGTATGCGAAATTCATGTCAAAATAGTCTGGACACATGTAAACAACCGTATTAGGGGTTTTTAATTCTTTTACTTTGTTGATTGCGTCTACCACTTGGCGCTTATTATCCGGGTTACGGGTAAAAGTAATTCCCATCAGGAATATTACAAGGAGGGAAATGCCTGGGATTTTCGACTTGTCAAGAAAAGTTATCATCAACGCTACAAGCACGTAAAAAGCTGATGTGAAGAAAATCAGGTACCTGTCCAGGAACATGGGAATCCAAAACGAAGAAACAAACATGATAAGTAACGGCAGCATCACCCATGCCAATAGGATGCGGGCATATACCGAAATGCTTTCGGACCGGAATAGGTATGTCATACATATTATAAGCACAATAATGTACGAAGCGATTGCCGCAGCATTGCCCGTGAATTTATAAAAATGGGGCATTGGCATCATAATGGATAAGGAGTAGAGCAGATAGAAAATGCTAATAGCTACCAAAGTGGATTTTACGATGCTGTTTACTTTCATATTGTTAATGCCTTTATTAAGGGAAAGCCAAACGATGAACATAAACAAAACGGTACTGGTAACATTATCATTCAGCAGCAACTTAATGATATCGAGCAACTGTCCTATATTTCGAACGGGTGCTAGCCATGTGCCATGCATTGCCGATTCGTAAAAGCGTTGGAAAAAGACTGTAAATATTGGGATATAAAAAACGAAAGCAATCAACAGATTGATAAAATATACGCGGCCAAGTTTTCGTAATTGGGGAATAGCCAACGTTAGGAATAATTGGATGAATAAAATAAAAAATCCCAGGTAATGTGCATAGGGAATCAATATCAATGATGCAATATGGATTATTCTGTACTTAAAGGCTTCGTACTTCAATATGCTCATGTATGCATAAAACGACAGGGTAGAAAGCAGTAAAAGCAAGCTGTAAACACGTGTTTCGTGTGAGAAATACATCTGGTAGTTCGATAGCGTAAATAAAAGAACCGATAGAATGGCTATTCTAAGACGAAAGAAATTCAACCCAATTTTATAAATCACAACGGCGGTTAAACAACTGAATATACATGGCAGGAATCTTACGGATACCGGACTAATTCCAAAGAGTTTGGTCCAGTAATGAAGGATAATTTCGAATAGGGGAGGATTATTGCCTTCGCTCAGCACTTTTATGATGGACGGAACATTCATTTGCGAAATGAAAATTGAAAATGGCTCATCGCCAGCAATGGGGCAGAAAGATATATACCTGAATTTTAGCACCAGGTTTACAAACAGGATGAATAAAGGGATGATTACATTCAGTACTATTTTGTTGGTTTCGAGTATGCTGAGTAAAGTACGGGCTTGATTTATAAATGATCTCACAACACCATTGCTTAGGTTTATTTTTTTGAAAGATACTACTTTTTGCAAATTGGAGATATATTCCCTTAACACTTCGAGTATTTCGTCCTAATTGGAAGAAAGACAAGCGTTGCAAACGCGTCAGCTCTTTGTGGCCAATATGAGCAACAAAAAAGTGCAAGATTCAAGTAATCACTTGCACCTTGCACTTTATAATTACAGGTAATTGCCCTCGATTCTTTATTCTGCGGCCATCACCACTTTGTAGGTTTTAACTACGCCGTTGTAATCGCAGCGGATAACTGCGGTTCCGGTTTTCGAATCGGCCTGGGTAATGGCTATTTTTACAGCCGGGTTACTGGCCGAAGCTGCTACAACAGGTACTCCGGTTATAGTGGCTGGTACTTTGTAGGTAGTTTCGTAAATATCATACCCTACGATACCGTTGGCATTGGTAGAGCGAACCGGAATAGCAGGTGTCGCAATTGCTTCGCCATTTACTTTGATGCTTACTGTTGGAGCAACCGGGCGCTCAATCTTCTTTTTAGCAGAGCTGAAGCCCAGGCCTGTCAGTTCGAAAAGCTCTTCGCCATCGGCACCTTCGGCAACGAGGTAAATCGCATGTTTCTTGTCCAGCTTGTCTACAACCGATGCATCAATTGTGAATTTGGTAATTTCCTGTGTAGCATTGGCAGGTACATTGATTACGCCGATTTTCTTGCCTTTCCATGTAGCATTGTCATAAGGTCCGTCTAGCCAAACGTTCACCTTAAAGGCATTTTTGGTTTTTGGGGTAAGGAAGAGGTTAAAAGCAGTTTTGTTTTTGGCTTTAACGCCTTCGAATGCTTTCAAGCCTTTGGTATCTTTAGCCAATCCTCCAAAGCCAAAATACTTGTATCCGATAATATTACCATTCTTCACCTTGGTAATAGGCATGTTGTTATCCCATATATCCCACGAATCCTGCTGGGTACTACCATCAGAAAGGTAGCATGCATATCCTGCAGAGTAATATTGGTAGGGATCGAGACCATACATGTGAAACCCTTCAGAGGTAACTTCAGCACCTTTGTATTCGAGACCCTGGTTGTCTTTTACTCCCCAGATCTGATCCTTTGCATAAGGATCGTATCCCCTGATAACTGCACTTCCACCTTGTGCAACCGGTTTTTCGTCCCATTGAATGGTAATAGGTGCTACCACAGCCTGGCGGGCAAAGCCGAATCCTCTGGGTGGTCTGTGGTAAAATACATACCATTGGTCGTTGATCAATTGGATACTGCCGTGTGTATTGTGTCCTGCGTTTGTAGTTATAATTTTTGATCCATCTTCGTTGAGTACCGGGGCGCGAGAATCAACCAAAACGCCACCACTTTTCCATGGACCCAATGGTGAGTCAGCAACAGCGTAACGTAAGGTTGAGTTTGAGCTGCCTACGCCGTACTCTGGTCCTGAATAGCCACTAAAAACCGTAATGTATTTGTTTCCCACTTTTCGAATGGAAGAAGCTTCGAAGAAATTGAATGTGCCAAGGTCCTGATCGGGATAAACGTTAGGGTAAGTTGTCCCTTTAGGATCCCGGATAACACCATAGCGTGCACTTGCAGGAAGCAGGTAGTTGACAATTTCGGTGCCGGGGCGTAGCGAATACATGGTATTCTGATCCAACTGGGCAGCCATAGAACGTTGAAAACCCCAGAACCCGTAAGCTCTGAATCCAATTTCAAAATCGGGATCCTTAGGGTCGGTTACATATTCGATATATATTGCAGGATCGAAACCTAAAAGGCTACCTTCTACGGTGCGGGTTCCGTCTGCAGTAAGGTTAATTGGTGTAAATGGTCCATTGGGGCGACTCCCTTTGGCAACCATTGCCTCCCTGTTTCTTCCTCTACTGTGCGGATACAGGTAATATTCCTTGGTACCGTTTTTTCTTTTTACTTCAACAAGGTCTGGAGCATACATTACATCCCATTGCCCATCGATGGGGTATGTGAAAATGGGTCCTTCATCGCGCCACTCCGTTAGGTTTTCAACAGGGGCCGACCACATCCTGATATCTGGCCCGCAATAGCTGGTAAACCTTAAGTCGTGAGATCCTATAATATAGGCTCTATACTTTCCGGGAAGGTCAGGATCTTCGAAAACCCGTGGTTCGCCATCGGGCAAATGTTCCCACAATGGAAGATATGGGTTACCTGCCAGACGATGTGTGTATTTGGCAGTCGTCGAATCCTTCTTTGCCGGATTGTTATTTCCTCTTGATTCTATCGAAAATAGAACCATTACCACCAGCAATAAAACAAGCTGTGGCCTTCTTAAATTAAATTTAGCGTTCTTCATTTTTGATCTTTATTATTCAATTCTCACCAATATATATTTATGAACTGGGACAAACAGCGCCAGCTTCACAAATTTAGAAAATAAAATCAGTTGACAGTGGGTTTTAAACAAAACGTGCAGATTTAATCCCCGGAAAGTAAAATTGTTTAAATTTACAGCCAATGTGTTCCGCTGGTGCGGGTTTAAATCAACAATTATATAATTAAATCATATCTCGTGAAAAATTCATTTTTAGTTGCCTTATTTATTCTTGTGGCAGTAACTGCAGCGATTGGTCAGACCAAAACGCTCAGCAGTATTGCCATAACAAAAGCCGACCTGACAAAGGTTGGAACATCAATTCCCGTTGCTTCTATTGGCGAGCCTGTTGGTTCGGTGAAACTTTATGAGCCACGTTGGTTTGAAGCTACCGACGACACTCCTGCCTATGGAGTAGTGGAAGGTTCCATATTTCCTGTCGATCCCAACGGATGGCCTATAAATTTCAGGGTATTGCTTCCTGCTACCTGGTCGCAGCGTGCTATGCAAGCTGGTGGTGGTGGAATGAACGGAACCATTACCGTACGCGAAGGCAAAAATCCTTTGCTTAACAAAGGTCTTGCCCTATACGGCAGCGATTCGGGACATCAGTCAGCTGGTTTTGGCGGTCCCCCAAGCAAGCCATTAGCATCTGGTCCAACTTCGGGCGACGAATGGGCTTTGAACGATGAAGCCATTCGCAATATGGGTTACATGCAGATGAAGAAAACCCACGATTGCGCTATGGTTATCATGGAACGCATTTACGGGAAACGCCCTGTATATAATTATTATGTAGGAAGCTCCCACGGCGGACGCGAAGGCCTTACCGTTGCCCAACGGTATCCTAAAGATTACAATGGCGTTATTTCCAACGTTCCCATTGTTAATTTCTCAAGTTTAATGTTGGCCCCTTCCTGACCTTTGAAGCGTTGACCGGCAATCATTCCAAAACCATCAGGCTCAATGGTGGGCAGCCACATGCCAAAAGTTTTTACGCCATTAGCAAGGGGTGTAGCAAATTTGTATGAACTGTAAACAAACTCCAGGGTTTTAATCTGTTCATTGGTCAGTTTGGCCGATTCGGACTTGTCGCTCGGATCAGGATCAACGTTGTTCGGTGCGCGCAATGCAGCCCATGGGTCGGCAGGTCCAACACCATCGTTAACATTGAAGATGGCACGAGCAGCTATGTAGTTCCCAATGGA